>NZ_CP103851.1:943380-1257840 GCF_024925465.1 Ralstonia pseudosolanacearum
CGGCACCTCGCTGCAGACGTGGGCGCGCGAGGTCTTCGCGCCGGCGTTCCAGTCCGCCTGATCGCTTTCCGCTTTTTCCAACCGACTCCGGAGACTCCGCATGCTTGAACGCAGCCGTTTCATGGCATTGGCGCTCGCCACCGCCGGCGCCCTGCTCGCCACCCCAGCCCTCGCCGCCGACGCGCACGCCGTCGATACCGTCCAGCCCGGCGACTTCCCCGCCGTGGGCAAGTCATATGACGTGGATTTCGGCGTGCAGAAATTCCGCCTCGATTTCCACTCCGAGACGGAAATGGAATTCACCTCGCCCGACGGCAAGAACACGCAGCGCGTGCCGATCACCGTCACGCGCATCAGCCCGACGGTGTTCATGGTGTATTGGTCGCGGCGCGCCGGACAGCACGTGGTGCACGTCGAGGATTTCGGCAACGGCGTGGTCTACTCGAACATCTTTCTGCCCGACGGCTCGGCACAGCGGCTCAAGGGCACGCTGACGCCGGTGAAATGACCGCCGCGCACGCACAGCCCCGCGCATCGGGCTGACGCCGCATCGCCAGCCGAACACATCGGCACCGCACGGAACGCGGCTTGTCGCCACCAATGAGAATCATTATCATCTTCGAAATCGATTGTCATTGAGCCATCCCATGCACGGTGCCGCCGTTCTATTGGGGCTGGCGGCAGCCGGGTGCCTGTATGCCGCCGCCCCCAACCAGTTGCTGTTGTCTCCTGCGGTGGACGGTGCCTCCCCAGTGTCGCGCCGCGGTGCGCGCTGGCTGTCGGTCATGGCCGTGCTGCTGGCCGCGCTGGCGATGCAGCGCTGGAGCCTTGTGCTGGGCGGCCCCGGCGCCGTGGCCGGCACGCTGCTGGTGCTGACGGGCGGGCTGTCGCTGTGGCCCTTGCTGGGGGCGCTCGTGCATGGCCGGCGCACCCGCACCGGCCGGACGCATCCATGAGCGGCATCGGCACCAAGTGGCTCGCCGGCGCCACGCTGGGGCTGCCGCTGGCCGTCGCGCTGTGCGCCCTGCCGGTGCGCTGGCTGCCCGGCGGCTGGGAAACCGGCGCGGTCGGCGCGCTGCTGGCCTGCGTGCCGCTGTGGGTGGGCATCCTGTGCGCGAGCCTGCTGTTTGCGACCAGCCGGCAGGCCTGGACGATGCTGGCGGCGGGCAACGCGCTGGCCTTCGGCCTGCTGTGGGCACCTCGCCTGATCCACGCCTGAACGCCCGCCGCACATGAAGTCCGCAACGTTACGTCTGTATCAGACGCTGCATACCTGGGTGGGCCTGATGGCGGGCTGGGCGCTGTTCATCGCGTTCTTCGCCGGCTCGATCACCGTCTTCCACGACGAACTGCACGCCTGGCAAGACCCGCGGCGCGACCATTCCGCCGCCGCGGTGCCGGTCGACGCCGCGTCCGTCGACCGTTTCATCTCGGCACTGGTGCGCGCCCATCCCTCGGCCACGGCCGACGCCTATGTGAACCTGCCCACCGGGAACGAGCCCGGCTTGACCGCGTACTGGTTCGAGCAGGGCGCATGGCGCACCACCACGGATGCCAAGCTCGCCGCCGGACGCACCTCCCCCGAGGACACCGCCCTAGAACCCACCCGCGGCGAACTGGCGAACTTCATCAATAACCTGCATTACGCGCTCGGCTTTCCCGACGTGGGCATCTACTTCATGGGCGCGGTGTCGGTGCTGTACGGACTGGCGCTGGTATCCGGCGTGCTGCTGCACCTGCCGCGCCTGAAGAAAGACCTGCTGGCCATCCGCCACGGCCGCAACCTCAAGCGCTTCTGGATGGACGTGCACAACGTGCTCGGCCTGTTCAGCCTGCCGTTCCACCTGATCTTCGCCATGACGGCGCCGCTGCTGTGCCTGGGCATGGTGCTGGCCATGGTGTTCAACACACTGGCCTTCGACGGCAGGTTGCTCGAAGCGGTACCGCGCATCACAACCGCCGCCGGCACGGTGGCCGCGGCAAGGCGGCCTGCCCCGCTGCTGCCCGCGGCACAGCTGCTGGCCACCGCGCGCAACGCCACCGGCCCGGACTTCACGCCCCGCTCGATCCACTTCCGGCACATCGGCGATGCCCATGCCGTGGCGGAACTGCGCGGCCGCAGCACGCGCGCGCTCGGCGACTACGGCTCGCTGGCGATCCGCGCCGCCGCCGGCCAGGCCGACAGCGGCCGACTGCTCGGCAACCAGACGGCCCATGCGCGCGATGCCAACCACGCCATCTACAGCGTGGTCTACGGCCTGCACTTCGGCACCTACGGCGACGTGGCACTGCGGCTCGCCTACTTCGTGATGGGCATGGCCGGTGCCTTCGTGTTCTATTCGGGCAACCTGCTGTGGATCGAATCGCGCCGCAAACAGCGCAACCCCGCACAGCCGCGCGTGCACAAGCTGCTGGCGCAGGCGACCGTGGGCATCTGCATCGGCTGCTGCGCGGGCGTGATGGCCACCTTCCCGGCCGCCCTGCTATGGCCCGAGCGCGCGGTCACGCTGACGTACTACCCGGTGTTCCTGGGCGCGCTCGCATGGGCGCTGCTGCGCCCGCCGGCGCGCGGCGCGGTGGAGCTGCTCAGCGCCGCCGCCGGCCTCGCGCTGCTGGCGCCCATCACCAACGCCGTCGTCACGGGTGACCACCTGCTGCGCACGGTCCTGAACGGCCAGTGGAACCTCGCCGGCTTCGACCTGGGCGCGCTGGCGCTGGCCTTCGGCTTTGTCGCCCTGGCCCGGGCCACATGGCGCCGGGCGCGACATGGCGCGCAGGCGTCGGTGTGGGCGTTGCCGCCGCAAACGGCGCGGCAGTCCTGCAGGCAAGGACGGGATACTGTCGGACAGGCCTGATCCCGCGTTCCGGCCGCACGGCCGATGCGCCCATGCGGTATTCGCTCTCCGGCCGGCATGCCGGGACGCCATCGGCGGCGGTGCACGGAACACCAAACCCGAGGTGCACAACCGCTACGCTCGCCCGTTCGACATCCGCTTTGTCCGGCATCGGAATCCTTGATATGCCATTACCGCCAATGCCTCCATGCCGAGCACGTGCATTCGCGGAGATACGGCAAATTTCGGTTTGCCGGAAAAAGGAATGAAAGGGATTGCTCTACTCTGCATCCGTGGCCGGTTTCCCACGAATCTATTCAGGCGGGAAAACCAGCAGGTACGACGCGATGATCGGATCGAACGCTGAACGATACGCAGCGGCATCAAGGCCTTTGCGAGCCGTGCTGGGTGGGAAATCCATCCGATAACCCGCCTCGTCCTGTCAGTGCCATATCCACGGATCTCCGGATCCACAACATTGAATCACCAACCATTTATTCAGCATGAAAACCATCATCAATAAGAAGGCCCTTTTCGTTGCAGTTGCAGCAGCGGGCGTCCTGTTTGCGGGATCCGGCAATGCCTTGGCGGCAGGCGGTCCGAGTATCGTGGGCGGCCCTTATCCGGCAGCCCCGGGCGCATCCATCAATCTGGTTGGGGAGAACGTCACGGGGGGCTGCGTGCGGTTCTACGTCAACGGCCAGCACGACGTCCCGGCTCGCACCGGAAGAAAACTGGGTCAGATGAAGGGCGGCCAGCAATTCACGGCCTCCGTTTTCCGGGGTGCCTGTGGCGGCACGGCGATCAAGACGGTGCAATTCACGGTGCCGGGCAAGTACACCACCGAGTATTGGACGGTTCAGTAACCGGACTCCGCTCCTGGCATGACCGGACTGCGGGCAGCGCCGGGGCTGCCGCCACGCGTGCGCTGAGCCCTGGCCTTCCTCGCACAAGCTGCGCCATGACCGCACGGTGAGGCGCGGCACTCCCCACAACATCATTCCTGCCCGAATCGGCTCCCAATGCGACGGATTCGAGGGTAGACGCTGCCTGCAAAAAGCCCGCGCTGCAAAGGCTTCGGACCCAGGCCGCAATGGTTGAAGCGCCTGCGACCCCCGAAAAGGCTTGCAGAACAAACCACGGGCCGCCGCCGATACGCATCGTCATCACTGCGCGATAGCGCCACCGCTGGACAAGACCCATACCGGCCGGACAGCCCCTGAAGGTACATTGGCTTGCGCCAATCCGTCCAACGAACCGGACGTCGGACGGGGCAGCGCCGCCAGACTGACGCGGCAAACCGTCGGCTACCGCATGCAACAACGCCCGGTGCGGCCACTCGATACGCCGGGCAATACAGAGCCGCGGACAGCGCGGGCGCCTCCCACAACACTGAAATCGCATCAAGATGCCTGCCACCGCGAGGCCCCAGCATGCACCTGAAATGTGATTCATACGCCATTTGTTAATCTTCGCGGTCGTTTGTTAACGTTCGTTAATCTTCGGGGTTTTGGACACTTTGATGCGGAATTGACCACGAAAATCGGCACTAAAGTGCCCTTGCGCACCCGTTCTTCGCTAGGTAAGCTGCGCAGCCATAAAAAGGGACGGGGAACTCAAATAATAAATAGAAGGTGCAGCGCTTCATGGCCGGGCCGATATTCAACCCGTTGAACATCGGCCCGCTCCTTTCACCGTCGCCCTCCGCCCCTGTACCACCCAGGCACGCCCGCCGAAGCCGTGGCGGCCTGTACTTCACGCGGCGATCCGCGTTTTGACACGCTTCCTGCACCACGAGCCGCCCCAGGCAGGCGGTCGGCCGGTTGGAATCGATGGCGTTCACTGTCTCGCTGCACTGGCGGGAGCCCGGCATTCCGGGCATGTCCGAGCCGAATGTCGGCCCGCTCATCCGCAAGGACAGCCAAAAAGACGTGCACAGCCTCAAGCACGACCCGAATGGTCGGCGACTGCGATTCGACAATCGCCACGCTACGCACGACCAACACGGTGGTCGACGATCTCCCGTTCCTGGTCGAGCCATCCGGCGACATGCACATCGGCGACCCCGCGGGCCGTCGCCATCGGCAACCCCGGAAAGAATGTAGGCACGATGAAAGCGCTGCGTGAGTCGGCATCCAGCCCGCGATCACCCCGCCGTACCTTCGCATGGCCGCCAGCGGAACGGGAAAGCCGACATCGCACACCGACAAGTGCTTCGGGTCCCCATCCGGCACCCTGGCCGTAACCCCACCAGGCGGAACACCCCGGCCCCCCAAATTACGCAGAAATGGGTACGGGGGATGCGTGCAGCCCGAACACGGCTCACAGCAAACGCCTTGCCTGGGGGGCCAACGGAGGAATCGGGGATGGACATGGCTCGAGCAAGCGCCAGCAGATGGACGTCCGTGATCCCGCGGCTGATACGACGCCGCGCCCCAAACAAGTTGCATATCTAACTACAACGACCTACCATTCCCGCATGTTCGACCACTGCCTCTACTTCAACACCTCGGCACTGGCCCGCAAGCTGGACCGGGTCTGGGCGGAGGCGTTCGCCCCCTTCGACCTGACGCCCCCGCAAGGCTTCATGCTGCGCGCGATCGTGGATCGCCCGGGCATGCTGCAGAGCGCGCTGTCGGCAGCCATGTCGGTCTCGCGCCCCACCGCCACCCGCGCACTGGACGGCCTCGAAGCCAAGGGCCTGATCGAGCGGCGCAGGACGGAAGCCGACGGCCGCGAGACCGCCATCTTCCCGACCCCGGAAGCCGTCGGCATCGGGGCGGCGCTGAACGAGGCGAGCGGCGCGGTCACGGCCCGGCTCAAGCGGTTGCTGGGCGGCACGGAATTCGCCGAGACCGTCGCAAAGATCCGACGTGTGCGCTCGACCCTGGCCTGAGCGCCTTTTTTTATCGCCACATAGTTGCATAGCTAATCAAGAAAGGAGGTATCATGCCGATCCTCAACGTCAAGGTCAGCGCCCGGCGGTCGCCGGAAATGACCCGGAAGATTGCCTCCACGCTGCTGGAACTCACCTCCCGCATCCTCGGCAAGGCCCCGAACGTCACGGCCATCGCCGTCGACTACGTGGACCCCGAGGACTGGATCGTCGGCGGACAGACGCTGGCCGCGCAAGGCCGGCAGAGCGTCTATTTCGACATCAAGGTGACGGACGAGACCAACACCAAGGCGGAGAAGGCGCAGTACATCGCCGAGGCGTTCGAGGCCTTCTCCAGGCTGCTCGGCAACCTGCACGAAGAACGCTATATCTACATACAGGACGTTCGTGCCGCGTCCTACGGCTACGGCGGCAAGACCCAGGAGTACCGCTTCCAGCACACCCGAAATGTGCTCCACGCGCCGCCTGCCGATTGATCGATTTGGGAAAGACCATCATGAACCGCATGGGAGCTTTTTTCGCCGCCAGCTGGGCGGCTGCCGCGCTGCTGTATTTCGGCCAGCATTCGCTGCCGCTGACCGTGCTGAGCGGCGTGGTGGTCCTGGCCGGCTTCGACCTGCTGCGGCCCTGAGGCGGACGGCCGGGTCCGGCGTGTCAACCGCCCCGGCCCGCTTCGGCACCTGCGCCGACCACCGCGCGGCCCTTGCCAGCATGCCTGGCCCGATAGCGCGCCGGGTCGGTCACTCCGACCAGCCCGATCATGGCGGCACCGGACAACGGCACCCTCGCGGCATCGCCAACGCTGACGGTTGCGTACGCGCCGCTGACGACCGCGCATGGCGCACCTGCAAGCTCATTCGCCCTCACGCAGCGAACTCGGTTGCCCCCGGCTCAATGCGACGCGCGTGGTCATGGACGGCATGACCCGCGCGGACGGCTTCAGTCCCCGCAGTGCGCTTGGTATTGCGATGGCGTCAAGTCGAAACGGCGCCTGAATGCCTTGGCCAGGTGGGCCTCCGAACTGAAGCCGGTATCGCGCGCCGTGCGTTTGACGGATTCGCCGGCCTCGAGTTGAGCGCGGGCCGCCTGCAGCCGCAACAGCTCCAGAAACGCACGCGGTGTCATGCCCGTTTCCCGCAGGAAGCGGCGATGGAAGCTGCGCGGCGCCTCGCCGGCTGCTTCAGCCATGCGCTCCACGCCGATGTGCTCATGGAGTCGCCCCCGCAGCCAGTCGACCAATTCCGCGTACTGTCCCGATTGGGCCTCCAGCGCCAGCGAGTATTGCGACTGGTTCCCCATCCGCCTGACGGTGAGGATCAGCTGCTTGGCCACCCGTGCCGCCACCCAGCGGCCAAGGTCCTGCTCGACCATCGACAGGCACATGTCGATGCCGGCGGTGACGCCACCCGATGTCCACGCCTTGCAGTCCTGCACGTACAGCGCTTCGGGCTCGACCGCGACGCGCGCAAAGTACTGCGCCAGCAAGTGTGCCGACGCCCAGTGCGTGGTGGCGCGATGCGCGTCGAGCAGCCCCCAGTGCGCCAGCACGAACGCCCCGGTACAGACCGAGCCGAAACGCCGCGCCGAGGTGCACGCCGCGCGTGCCCATTGCGCCAAGGGCGCATCGGCACCCGTCGCCAACAGCCCCTCGCGCTCGCCGCCGGCGACGATCAGGGTGTCGATCGCCGCGGGCGCCAGCGAGGCTGCCGCTTCGGTATCGAGTGCGATGCCATTGGACGCGCGCACCAGCCCGCCCTGCGACGAGACCGGCACCACGCGGTAGGCCGGCTCGACATTGAAGGCATTGGCCATGGCGAACACATCGGCCGGGCCGGCCACGTCCAGCATCTGCACCGCCGGGTAGGCCAGTAGCGCGACGACGCGAACACGAGGGCCGGATGGGCACTGGCCCGACGCGGGCTTTGTGTCGGAAGACGTGCGCGGCATGGTGAGCGTGATGTGAGTTGCAGATCGCCAGATGGCAGAAATCGGCAAATGATTGTCATTGCCGCCATTTGCCCCGTCAAGGTACGCTGCACTTCCATGGACTGCAGACATGCCGAGCGATGTCCCCTCTCATCCCGTCAGTGCTTATCCGTTCAGAAGGTCGGCTGACCATGCGGCGCGCGCTGCTTGCCGGCACCTGCGTGATCGTCGCCGGCCTGGCCGTCTGGTTCGCGCTGCAGGTACACCAGGACCCCGGCGGCGTGCCCGCACCGCAGGTCGAGGCCGGGCCAGCGGCAACGCGGCCCGAGATTCCCGCCAACCATGCCCACCCCGGGCGCGCGCGGCCGCTCGTGGTCGTGGTCGGGCACAACGCCAACACCGAACTGACCGACTTCGTGGTCCCCTACGGCGTGCTCAAGCGCGCCGATGTGGCCGATGTGGCCGACGTGGTCGCCGTGGGCACGCAGGCCGGGCCCATCCAGCTGTTTCCCGCGTTTCGCGTCGAGCCGGATACCACCCTTGCCGCCTTCGACGCGCGCTTTCCCGACGGCGCGGACTACGTAGTGGTGCCCGCCGTACACGAAGATGACGATCCGCATCTGCTGACCTGGGTGCGGCAGCAATGGGCCAAGGGCGCAACGGTGATCGGCGTGTGCGACGGGGTCTGGGTGCTCGCGCGTGCCGGCTTGCTGACCGGGCGGCACGCGACCTCACATTGGTATGCGCGCGATGCGCTGATCCGGCAGTTTCCGCAGACGCAATGGGTGTCCGACCGGCGTTACGTGGCCGATGATCGCGTGGTCACAACGACAGGGGTGACCGCTTCGGTACCGGTCACGCTGGCGTTGATCGAGACAATCGGCGGTGCCGATCGCGCCCGGGCGGTTGCCGATGCGGTCGGTGCGGCCGGCTGGTCGACCGCGCACGCGAGCGCAGGCTTCAGGCTGAGCCCGCGACATCTGTACACGGCAGCCGGCAACATGCTGGCGGTGTGGCAACACGCAAGCCTGGGGGTGGCCCTGCATCCCGGCGGGGATGACGTCGTGCTGGCGCTGGTCGCCGACGCGCATGCCCGCACCTATCTCACGAGCGTACTGGCAACCGCCGATACGTCGAACGGCGTGCGCATGGCAAGCGGCCTCGTCTTCGTTCCGGACCGTGTCGGTCCTGCTGCCCAGGCACTGGCGCCGCTTTCCGGCCTGGCGCAATCACGCCCCGCGCTTGCCGCACTGGACGCGGCGCTGGCGGAGATCGGGCAGCGCCATGGCGCCGATACCGCTGCGCTGGTGGCGCTTCAACTTGAATATCCGATGCGTCGCACGGCACGCCCGTAGGCCCGCACGCCGCTCTGGCGAGCGACCATCCGGCGATCCATTGCGGTCAGCCGTGGACGCGGCGATGCTGGTCCGCCGCGCGATACTTGCGGGCTCATGGTGGCCTGCGCAACCCATGGATCTCCATGTGCCACGCAGGTCACGCATCACTTGTCCCAGCGCGCCATCGCCCGCTGCGCCCGCAGCCTCAACTGCCGTGCCCCGACGGCGTCGCCGCTGACATCGAGCACCGCCGCCAGGTGCGTGAGCGCCTCGTAGTGCTCCGGATCGAGATACAGCGTCTTGCGATAGAAATCGCCCGCATCGGCATACCTGCCGCGCGCGTGGGCAATCACGCCGAGCAGATAGAACGTGTCGGCCTCGGGCGCGCTCCGGCTGGTGACGTCCTGGATGATGTGTTCGGCCTCGTCGAACCGGCCGGCATCGGTGAGCTGGCGAGCATCGTCCAGGTCCGGCAGCACCTTGCGCCATGGCGACACCGACAACGGTTTGGACAGCGATACCGGCACCGCGGCACCGTGTTGCGACCCCGCCGCCCCGCCGCCGCGCACGGCAAGCGATGCCACCTCCGGCGCGGCCGGCTTCACGGTCGGCGAGCCGGCGACGGCAGGCCGCGGCGCCTGCTGCTGGGGCGGCGCGGCACGGGCCGGCACCTTGGCTGCCGGCGGCTTGCGCACAAACGCAAACGCGAGCGGACTCCACGCCAGCGTCATCGCGTGCCGCATCATCGGGCCGGTCTCGGCCGGCCCGACGAAGATCACGCCGCCGTCGGCCAATTGCGCATCGAGCCGGCGGATGGCGCGGTCCTGCGCATCGCGATGGAAATAGGTCAGGGTATTGCGGCAGAAGATGAAGTCGTAGCGCGCCTCGCCGTCCGTGGCCTCATCGAAGAGGTTGCCCTGGGTGAAACGCACCCGCCGGCGCACGCGCTCCTTCAGCTGCCAGCCGTCGGCAACCTCGCTGAAGTAGCGGTCCCGGAAGGTGAGCGGATCACCACGGAAGGCATTGCGGCCGTAAAGCGCGTGCTCGGCCTGGTCGATGGCGCGGCCGCTGATGTCGATCGCGTCGATCGCAAAGCGCGCCGGGTCGATACCGGCATCCAGCAAGGCCATCGCGGCCGAATACGGCTCTTCACCGGTCGAGCACGCCACGCTGAGGATGCGCAGCACGCGCGCCGGCTCGCGCACCAGCCGTTCGCCGGCCAGCCGTGCCAGCTCGGCAAAGGCTTCGTTATCGCGGAAGAACCAGGTTTCGGGCACCACCAGCGCCTCGATCAGCGCCTGGCGCTCCTCGGGCCAGGTATTCAACCGCAGCCAGTAGGCATCCAGCGCCGCGGCATCGGCGACGACCGGGCGGCGCGGCGACGATTCGGCCACCATGGCGCGCGCGCGGTCCAGCACCGCGCGCTCCAGCGCATCGGCACCCAGCGAGCGCGCGTCGATACCGATCTCGAGCGAGAGCCAGGCTTCGAAGCGGGGATCAACTTCAATCATGCGAATCAGGCCGGCAACGGAATAGCGGGAACCAGCAGCGCGCGAGCACCGTCATCGGGCAAGGCTGGCATATCGGGGCAACCGCCATGCCGGGTCGCCGGTGCGCATGGCGTCACGCACGTCCGCCAGCCGCGCCATCGGCACGTTCACCGCCCTGCGCAGGGCATGGCCCAGCGCCACGAACAGCACGCCGAAACGCAGGACGATCCGGTTGCCGAGCGTGAAGCGGCCACCGCGAAGCATGCCGGCCAAGACTGCATGGCTGACGCGTGGCGTGGCAGAGACCATGTGGATGCTGATGGAGAAACGAACGACGGGCATCTGTACGACACCCTATGAAGGGAGGTGCAGCGCAAAAACGCGACCAAGGCTGCGCTGAATAGTAATGGATGAGACCCACCTGCGGGAACGAATTCCGTTGAATTTTGTCGCGATGTGAAGCATTGCCTACCGTGCCATGAACCAAAGCGATCGGCTGCCTGACGCAGCCGAAGCCTCCGCAAACGTTTTACTTGTCGCGGTCACAGCCCGCGCACGGCCGTGGCGAAGGTTCGCACCACATCGGCCGATGCATCGGTAATGGCCCAATAGCCCATGCCCGCGGTGCGCCAGTGCAACAGTTGGTAGCCGCGTTCCGTTCGCAACGCCTCGCCGGCATCGCCGCCCGCCTCCGGGCGGACATAGAGATCGACCGGATGCTGCCCCGCACGATACACCAGCACCGCGACCGGCCGGCCATCAATGTAATCCAACCGCCCGCCGATGAGCGGAAAGCCGCGCGCGGCCAGATCGCCCACCGGCGGCGCGTAGTCGATGCGGCCGTTGAACCACGGCTTCACGGTATGCCGGTCGGACGACTGCACGTCGATCTCGCGCGCACCCAGCAGGGCGCGCACGTGGCTGGCCGTGATGTCGCGCGCCACCAGGGCCTCCGCATCCGGCCGGCCCAGCAGCACGCCGATCCCCAGCGCCAGCACCGCCAGCGAGCCGGCCCCCAGCCCCAGACCGAACGTCCGGCCCGGCACGCCGGGTGTCATCAGCCAAGCCAGCCCTCCGCGCCAGGCGGCGCGCGATGGCGCATGGCCGCGGGACGCCGGCTTGGCGGGCTGCGGCGCTTGCGCCTGCACGGCCTGCAGGATGCGCCCGGCCAAGCCCTGCGGCGCCGCCGCATAGAGCGCGGGCGCACGCAGCCCTTGCCGCAGCGCGCGCACCATCGCATCGTGGCGGGCCGCCGCGACGGCGCACGCGGCGCACGTCGCCAGGTGCGATTCGGTGCGCAGGCTGTCGGTCGCGCTCAGTTCGCCGTCGGCGCGGGCGGTCAGCAGGGCGCGGACGTCGTCACAGATCATCATGGTGCTCCTTGGCCGATGCGGCGCCGGAGGCCCGGATCGGCGTGACATTGGTGCGCGCGGACGTGCCGTCGTCCATCAGCAGGCGCGCGAGCTGCTGCCGCGCGCGCGCCAGCCGCGACATCACGGTGCCGACCGGCACGTCGACGATGGCGGCGATGTCGCGGTACGGCAGATCCTCCAGTTCGCGCAGCACCAGCACTTCGCGGTAGGCCACCGGCAGGCGGGCCAGCGCCGCCTGCAAGCGCCGCACGTCGTCGGCCCGGGCCAGCAGCGTGGCGGGGTCGGCGCCGTAGACGGCGAGGTCATCGGCGGGGGGCAGGTCGGCCTCGTCCTGCCACGGCTGCGTGTGCGCCTGCTTGCGGCGTGCGCACTCCGAGAACCAGGTGTTGCGCACGATGGCGAGCAGCCACGGACGCCCGTCGCCACCGCGAAACCCGCCGAACAGCCGGAAGGCACGCAGGCACGCCTCCTGCACGATGTCGTCGGCATCCTGGGCATCGCCGCACAGCCAGCGCGCCAGGTTGTAGGCGGCATCCACGTGAGGCAGCACGGCCTGCGCGAAGCGCTGCGCATCGGTGGGCAGGTCGACGGTCGGATCGGACAGGTCGGGCATGGTGGCCGGAAGGTGGAGTCCCCCCGTTTACCGCGATGCGGTCCAGTTTATTCCCGCCCCGCAAAAAAATCGCGAACCGGCCACCGCGGTGGAATAAGCCGGCACACCGCCCGGTATGACAGGCAGGACCGGCCGTGCCTGCGCCGGATCGCGAACCCGACACCAGGGGATTTCCATGACACATCATCCCGGGCGACGCCAGTTCATGCGGCTGGCGGCAATGGGCGGACTGACCTACGCCTCCAGCCTGCGCGGCTGGCAGGCGATGGCCGCCGCCACCGGCCAGCACGACGACTTCTATTTCGTGCAGCTCTCCGACGCCCACTGGGGCTTCAAGGGCCCGCCCAATCCCGACGCGCGCGGCACCCTGCCCAAGGCGATCGCCGCCGTCAACGCGCTATCGCCGGCGCCCGATTTCGTGGTGTTCACCGGCGACCTGACCCACATCACCGAAGACGTGGACGAACGCCGCCGCCGCCTGACGGAGTTCCGCGACATCGCCGCCAGCCTCAAGATACCGGTGGTGCACTACATGCCGGGCGAGCACGACGCCTCGCTGGACAACGGCGCCGCCTACAGCGAACTGTTCGGCCGCACGCACTACGCCTTCGATCACAAGGGCGTGCACTTCATCGTCGTCGACAACGTGTCGGACCCGTCCGCGCGCGTAGGCGAGGCGCAGCTGGCCTGGCTGGCGGCAGACCTGCGCTCGGTGCCCGCGCATACGCCCATCGTGGTGTTCACGCACCGGCCGCTGTTCGACCTCTATCCGCAATGGGACTGGGCCACGCGCAACGGCGCGCAGGTGATCGACCTGCTGATGCCGCACCCGAACGTGACGGTGTTCTACGGCCACATCCACCAGGAGCACCACCACATGACCGGGCACATCGCGCACCATTCGGCGCGCTCGCTGATGTTTCCGCTGCCGGCGCCGGGCTCGCAGCCCAAGCGCGACCCGATCCCGTGGGATGCCTCGCAGCCCTATCGCGGGCTCGGCTGGCGCAGCATCACGGCACACGGCAAGCAGGATGCCGCGACCTGGGCACTGGCGGAACAGCCCATCCAGGCCGACGCCCCGGCCAAGACACCGGAGGCCACCTGACCATGCGCCCCACCCTTGCACACGACCCGCGGCGGCGACTCGCCCTGCGACAGTTCACGGCGCTCGCCGCGGGCGCGGCGCTGGCCTGCGTCGCGCACGGCGAGGGCCCGCAGGTGATCCGGGTGCACGCCCGCAAATTCACCTTCACGCCCGACCACATCACACTCAAGCGCGGCGTGCCGGTGGTGTTCGAGCTGACCGGCCAGGACACCCTGATGGGCTTCTCGATCCCGGACTTCAGCGTGCGCGCGGACGTGGTTCCCGGCCAGACCGCGCGGCTGGCCCTGACACCCGACCGCACCGGCACGTTCGAATTCCTGTGCGACATCTTCTGCGGGACCGGACACGAGACGATGAACGGGACGCTGGTGGTCACCTGAGCGACCGGCATCGGCATAGGGGGCAGCCATCGTGGCTGCGCCCCTGCCACACCACCCGGCATGCGGGTCCGCACCGGGCGGTTCGAGAGGTTGAGGTTAGGCGAGGCGGGGTAGGCCCAGCCGGTCGAAGTAGGCAATATCCAGTATCCACTTCAGCGCCCCACTACTGTTGCGCCACCAGCGTCGGCTGTTCGCCGCCACCTGTCGCGCCTCCTGTGGCGTCGCGCCCAAGCCCCGCAGTTCCCGGTAGATTGTCGAACCGCGTCGCCAGTGCTTGAGCTGGATCGCTCGCAACCGATGACGCAGCCACTCGTCCAGCTTTCGCCAGACCTTGGGGGTCTGCGCCAACCGGAAGTAAGCCTTCCAGCCCTGAACATAGGGCCGCAGCCGTTCCACCACTTCCTGCAGACTCCGCCCGCCTGAGCGGCGGGTCAGTTCGCGGATACGTTGTTTGAACGTCAGCAGCGGCTTAACTGCCACTTTGCGCTTGACCACTCTCCCTGCAGCCACCCAGAAGCTGTAGCCGAGGAACTTGCGACCAAACGCGCTCGCCACCGCGCTCTTTGCCTCGTTGACCTTCAGACGCAACTTGCCGTAGAGCCGCCGCAACAGCGCCATCACCCGCTCGCCCGCCCGTCGACTGCGAACGTACACGTTCGCATCGTCGGCATAGCGCACGAAGCAATGGCCTCGGCGTTCCAACTCCTTGTCCACCTCGTCGAGCAGCACGTTAGCCATCAACGGCGACAGCGGACCGCCCTGTGGCGTACCCTCGTGCCGTTGCAGCACCACCTCACCATCCATCAGCCCGCTGTTCAGATACGCTCGGATCAGCCGGGTGACCCCGGCGTCTCCGATGCGCTTCTGTAGACGGCCGATCAGGATGTCGTGGTTGACCCGGTTAAAGAACTTCTCCAGGTCCACATCCACCACCACTCGCCGCCCCGACTGGATGCACGACTGCGCGGCCAGAACCGCGTCCTGCGCACGCCTGCCGGGACGGAAACCGTAGCTATGCTCGCTGAATGTGGGGTCCAGAATCGGCTGCAACACCTGCAATAGCGCCTGCTGGATCAGCCGGTCCGTCACCGTCGGGATACCGAGCTCGCGCTCGCCTCCTCCGTCCGGCTTCGGAATCATTACCCGCCGTACCGGACTGGGCCGGTACGTCCCCTTCAACAGTTGCTCGCGGATGCCGGGCCACGCCGTTGCCAAGTGGCGGGCAGTCTGATCAATGTCCAGACCATCCACCCCCGCCGCCCCTTTGTTGGCCCGCACCCGCTTGAACGCCCGCTTCAGGTTCTCTCGCGTCAGCGCCGCTGCCAGCAGCGCCGACCCTGTGCTCTCCGATTCGTGTCGCGGGCCGCAAGCTTCGTCGCAGACGGGTTCGCGTCCGGCTTCACCGTCCGCTACCCCCTCCCGCCCCGCTTGTGCGGGCTTCTGACGCAATGCCTGTTGCATCGACACGGCTTCGAACACTCCCTCTCGTTCGGTCCTTCGTCGGCGGTCTCGAGCCTTCCCGGCGCCACCCCCAACTACTATGACCTCTGCTGAGACCCCGCTCCGGCTCGACACCGTCGCCCTTTCAGGCGCAAGGCGGGGCGTCCCCAGGTAAGAACGCACTCCTTCGCTGCACAACCGCCGGATTTACGCCGCCGCCCCTTGATCACAAGAACTTCGCGGTCTTGGGCCCGCTCGTCCTGGTCGGCACCGCCTTCTATCCGGTTCGTGTTCCTCGGCTCGCAGCTTCGCTCCACGCTTCCTCCCCACGCTCGGTCACCCTCACGCAGTTGCGCTTCGCTTCGTTCGCTGTGATCAACTTACGGTGGGACTTGCACCCACAAGAGTGCGCCCATGCTGGGCGCACCCAAAGAAAACGGGCCGGCGCATCGGCCGGCCCGCATGCCACCCGCGCAGGCGGCTCACGCCATCGAACGCGCCGCCAGCGATGCCCGTGCACTGGCCAGGCAGGGCAGCCCCGCCTCACCCGGCGGACGGGATTCCCCCGACTCGACCGCGATCTCTTGACGGGCTGGCGACTGCAATCGCTGCAGCACAGGCGCGATGCGCTTGGCGACCGTATAGGGCAAGGTCTGCGCGAACATGAAGCCTCCGAACGCCAGCGTCGCCACACCGAGCGCGATCAGTCCGACGATCGCAATGGGGTCGTCGATAGGCGCCAGCTTGGGCAGCGAAAACAGGCCGAGCGCCAGCACCAGCAAAAACAGGCCGTACAGGATGGTGGCCCAGTATTCGAACATGTCGCTGCGGCGGATGACGACATCGATCCGGCTGCCGTCCTGCAATTGCAGGAAGCGGCCGGCCCTGGCGAACTGGCCGGCCCGCAGCTCGCCATTGGAGCGGGCAATCAATGCCAGTACCGTGGCGCGGTAGATCTGGTTGCCGACGATGCCGGTGGCGCGCTGGACCAGCAGCGCATTCAGCTCCTCCAGCAAGAACGTCCGGGTGGTGGCATCCAGCCCATCCTGCTTGAGGGCATCGACAAGGAACCTGCGACGGCGCCCGCTGATGCGCTGGGCCAGGGACAGGATGCTGTTGAGCTTGAAGCCGCCGAGCAGCAGCGCGGCAAATGCCAGCGTCGCCACATTGCCACTTTCCCAAGCCTTGATCTGCCAATCGATAAGGGTACCCATTACGATGAATTCGTCCTGTGCAATGACAATGGTTTGTAATTAGCTCACCATTCTTGTCGGTCCCGATCCCAACGGCAAATATCCATTCGGATGGTATGCCGAATGCTGATTTTCTTCTGCGAATAGGCTGTTCAGCGCACGCGAATTCAACGAATATTAACAAAAGGCAATCAAAGAAATCATTTCTCAATTCTGAATTCAGATTCATTCATCTCATGTCACCCAATTCCGCCCCTTGTAAGATCAGGCTCAGAAAAACTAGATCAATCGGTTTAATGCGCGTCATCTACACGCCGGGCATGCCGATATGATCGTCAGCCCGCATCGTGCGCCGCTCACGAAGCCTGTCGCGCGATACGGCTTGATCCGATGTTCCGCATCGGCTCCGACAAGTCAATCGACGGCATTCTTTCAGCGCGGCGCGATCTTTCCCTGCCATTTGAAGACATGCTCGAATGCGATACGCGGTGCCTGACCGGATGCGGCGCGTGCATCGACACGATCCGCGCGTGCGTTAAAGGCGAATCACTTGTCTTCGAAGCAGAACACCAGGCGTAATCCCATGCCTTTTCCTGCCGGTTCGACGCGCTGGAGCATGCATTCCGGTATTCCGTGGCATGCATTTGAAGCCAACCCGCTCTCCGATCGCCAGCGATACGGTATCAAGATGTATGCCATGCGCCGTCATGCAGCACGTTTCTCCGCTGCCCTGCGAAGTGGACTTCCCCGGCGGCCACACCGTGGCGCCGTGTGGCATGGCGACGCTGCACGTCCAGCTGATGCAGACCGGCTTTCCGGCACGTCGACCGCGGCGCGCCGCTGCACCGGTCAGTCATCGCCGAGACCACGGTCTGCTATCGCAAACCCGTCCGCTGCGGCAACGCCATCGTCGGCAAGGCCTGGGGTATCCGCGCTGGCTCATCGGCTGCCCGTTCGCCTGCGCGCCCTCCGGCCTGCTGGCCGCTCCCTGGACTTCCATCCCTCGCCTCCGGAATCCTCACCATGAACAACCCGACCATCCTCGACCAGATCCGGCACATCATTGCGGGCACACTCGGCAAGCCCGTCGAGACCATCCATGCCGAGCAGTCCTTCCACCGCGACCTGGGCGCGGATTCGCTCGACAGCGTCGAGATCGTGGTGGCCATCGAAGACCAGTTCGCGGTCGAATTCGATGAGAACAGCGCCGCCGGCATCGATACGGTGCAGGACCTGGTCACCTGCATCGAAGCCGCGCTGGCCAGCCGCGGCGTGCAGCCCGCATGAGCCTGCCGGGCACTGGCATCGGCGGCGCGCGTGAGCATCGTCCGGTTTCGTGTCCGGCCGCTCGCATCGCATCGCTGAGCGTGTTCTTTCTCCCGGTGACGCCCAGCGGCTCGACGGATTCTCGTATGACACATGGAGCCTCGACCGCGTCGCCGGGCTGCTTCGTATCCCGGCCGCCGCACGCGAGGCGATTCGCGGCGCAAAAAAAAAACGGGGCATCGCGCCCCGTCTTCTCTTGCTCTTTGCCCTTACACCACTTCCCGCGTCTCCATGAACTGGATGTTCGGAAAGCGCTCCTGCGTCAGCCGCAGGTTCACCTGGCTCGGCGCCAGGTAGACATAGTCGCCGGCCCCATCGACGGCCACGTTGTGGCCGGCCTTGTCGATCAGCTTGTCGATGTCTTCCTGCTTGCCCTTGAGCCAACGGGCGGTGGCACACTCGTGCGGCTCGAAGATGGCGTCCACGCCGTACTCGTGCTCCAGCCGATGCGCCACCACGTCGAACTGCAGCGTGCCGACCGCGCCCAGCACCAGGTCGTTGGAGGCGAGCGGGCGGAACATCTGCGTGGCGCCCTCTTCGGCCAGTTGCTGCAGGCCCTTCTGCAACTGCTTGGTCCTGAGCGGATTGTTCAGCCGCGCACGGCGGAAATATTCGGGCGCGAACGAGGGGATGCCCGTGAACTTGAGCGGCTCGCCTTCGGTGAACGCGTCGCCCAGGCGGATGGTGCCGTGGTTGGGCACGCCGATGATGTCGCCGGCGTAGGCCTCTTCGGTGGTGTTGCGGTCCTGCGCCATGAAGGTGATGGCGTTGTTGATGGCGACCGTCTTGCCGGTCGACACCTGCAGCAGCTTCATGCCGCGCTCGAAGCGGCCGGAGCACACGCGCACGAAGGCGATGCGGTCGCGGTGCTTCGGGTCCATGTTGGCCTGGATCTTGAAGACGAAGCCGGTGAACTTGTCTTCGAGCGGCGCGACCTCGCGCGTCTGCGTGGCGCGCGCCAGCGGCTCGGGCGACAGTCCGACCAGCGCATCCAGCAGCGACTGCACGCCGAAGTTGTTGACCGCCGAACCGAAATACACCGGGCATTGCTTGCCGGCGAGGAACAGGTCCTTGTCGAAGGTGTGCGAAGCGCCGCGCACCAGTTCGATGTCGATGCGCAGCTCTTCGGCCTGCGAACCCAGCACGCGGTCCAGTTCCGGGTTGTCCAGGCCCTGGATCATGCCGGCGGTGGCGCCCTTCTCCGTCTCCGCCTTGGGGTCGAACAGCTGCACCGTGTCGTTCACGAGGTGATAGACGCCACGGAAACTCTTGCCCATGCCGATCGGCCACGTCATCGGCGCGCACTGGATCTGCAGCACGTTTTCGATTTCGTCGAGCAACTCGATGGGCGCGCGGCCCTCGCGGTCGAGCTTGTTGATGAAGGTCAGGATGGGCGTGCTGCGCAGGCGACAGACGTTGAGCAGCTTGATGGTCTGCGCTTCCACGCCGTTGACCGAGTCGATCACCATGACCGCGGAATCGACCGCCGTGAGCGTGCGGTAGGTGTCTTCGGAGAAGTCTTCGTGGCCCGGCGTGTCGAGCAGGTTGACGATGTAGTCGCCGCCGTCGTTGCGGTACGGAAACTGCATCACCGACGAGGTGACCGAGATGCCGCGCTGCTTCTCCAGCTCCATCCAGTCGGAGGTGGCGTGACGGCTGGCCTTGCGCGCACGCACGGCGCCGGCCATCTGGATCGCGCCGCCGAACCACAGCAGCTTTTCCGTGAGCGTGGTCTTGCCCGCGTCCGGGTGGGAAATGATGGCGAATGTCCGGCGGCGCCGGATCTCCTGCTGCAGCGTACTCACGGGCAAAAACCGAAAGGGAGGAATCGGAAAGGCGGCAAGCGCACGTGGCGTGCGCGAGGCGCAAGGCCGGCCGGGAGTCCTCCCAGGCGGCCGATGGACACCCGCTCGACGCGGGCAGCCGAGATTGTACGCCATCGGCATCCTTGCCCAGGATCAAGATTGATGGCGCGCAAGTCAGGGAAACTCCCGGGGAACCGTCCCTGCCGCAAAGGAGACCAAGACAGTGTCGGAATCGTCCGACAACGGTTTCGGAAGGGACGTTATCGAAGTTGTCACATAGCTCCCGTATCGTGGAGGCCGTTGCAAAATCGGCTTGCCTCGCGTGTCGGCCGGTGGTTGCGACACGAAAGGAAGTCAAGAAGCAAGGAGTCAATCGTGCGTAGTCGAACCCCTGTGGATCCCGCGGTGCAGCGCATTCTGGATATCACCCGCAAAGCCTGGCAACTCGATGCCGAAAGCGTGCGAGCCGCTCGCCGGCAGCGCGCAGCCCATCGTCGCCAGCGGATCCAGGCACTGCCGCAGGACAGCCTGCGCGCGCTCGCCGCGCTGGCCCTGCAAGCCGAGATCTGGGCTGTGCGCAAGACCGTGGTGACGGTCGGCTGAGCGCTGCCCCGCTCATGCATGCAAGGCCACCTCAGGGTGGCCTTTTTATTTGGGCGAACGGCGTGGCGGTCGCTTGCGGCGTCCTGACGGCCGGCGCGGCTAGCGGCCACCGTGGCGCGCGCCGCCGTTGCCCATGCCGGCGGCCAGCGTCGGATTGAGCAGCGCGGCCTGGCTGGCCGGCCCCGCGGCATCGGCCTGCCGGCTGCCGAAGCGCAGCGCATATTGCCGCGTGACGAGCGCGCCGAAGAAGAAGATCTGCGCCGAGTAATAGATCCACAGCATCAGTGCCACCACCGAGCCCGCCGCCCCATACGATGACGCCACCGCGCTGTTGCCCAGGTACAGCCCGATCACGTGCTTGCCCAGCGTGAACAGCAGCGCCGTGACCACCGCCCCCAGCCCCACATCGCGCCAGGCCACGCGGGTCTCGGGCAGCATCTTGAAGATGGTGCCGAACAGCAGCGACACCACCGCAAACGAAAACGCCATCGACAGCGCGTTGGCCGCCATGGCGAAAACCGAGCCCGTCCAGATGGCGCCCCAGAAGCGCTCCACCACCGCCAGCCCGGCATTGACGATCAACGACACCAGCAGCAGAAACGCCAGCACCAGGATCAGGCTGAACGACAGCAGCCGCGAGCGCAGCACGCCCCACAGCCCGGCCTGCTGGCGGGGCGGCACGTCCCACAGTTCGTCGAGGCTGTCCTTGAGCTCGGAGAAGACCGTGGTGGCGCCCACCACCAGCAGCACCATCGCCGTGACCGCGGCGAACAGGCCGTGACCCGAGCGCCGCGTGGCCGCCAGCACGGCCTCCACGGCGGCGGCGCCCTGCGCGCCGACCAGGCCCTGGATCTGTCCGAAGATCTCGCCGCGCGCGGCCTGCTCGCCGAAGAACAGGCCGGCGATGGAGATCACCAGCACCAGCACCGGCGCCATGGAAAACAGCGTGTAGAACGAGAGCGCCGCGCCCTTGCTGGCGGCGCGGTGCGCCGACCATTGCTGCACGGCGCCCGCGAGCACGAGCCAGGCGCCCTTGACGATGGAGCGGTCGATGGAAAGCGAGGCCAGGCGCATGGTCGGATCCTTGAACGTCGGCACATCGGCGGCGGCGCGTGCTGCGTCCGGCGGCCGCCTGGAGCGGTGTCAGCCCGCGCGGTGGCCGCAAGCGGCGGCGCGGGTGCTAATCGCGCCCGCCGAGCAACCGGCTGATGAGAAAGCCGACCCCGACAGCCAGGCCGATGGTCGCCAGCGGATTCGCCCGCATGCAAGCGACGGCATCGTCGGCCAGGCGCTGCTGCGCAACGCGCCACTGTGCGCCCCGCGACACGGCGGCATCGACCGCCGAGGCCGCCGCACCGGCGGTGCGGTCGATCGCCTGATGGGCGACCGCCCTGACGCGTTCGGCGGATTCGGCTACGTTGGATTTCGGAAAGGGATCGGTATGGGAAGACGGTTCCATCGCTCAATGCTCCAGGTTGCAGGAGAAGAAGACTGCGTGCACGCTCATCCGCGCCCCGCCACCAGGCTCCAGAACAGGCTGACGACGAACAGCACCACGAAGATCGTGAAGAGGATCTTGGCGATGCCGGCCGCCCCGGCGGCGATGCCGCCAAACCCGAACAGCGCCGCGACCAGGGCACCGATGAAGAAGAGGGCTGCGTAGCGCAGCATGACAACCTCCTGTGCGGTGTCGTTGGCTGGCCACCGGGCGAGCGGGCGCACTACGCGGTGCAGCAAGGCGCGTACCGCCCCGCGAGCCCTCAGGCTTCCGTGGTCTGCGCCTTGCCGTTCTCGCCTTCGCTGTTGCTGCTGCCGTATTCCTCCAGGCGGTTGTACAGCGTCTTCAGGCTGATGCCGAGCAGTTCGGCGGCGCGCTTCTTCACGCCGCCGCATTGCTCCAGCGTCGCCAGGATGATCTTCTTGTCGGCGCTCGCCAGCGACGTGCCGACCGGGATCGTCAGCGTGGAGCCGGACGACGCCTGCGTGGCGGATACCTGCAGCGGCACGGCCTCGGTGCTGATGCCGGCGTCGTCGGACATGATGTAGGCGCGCTGCACGTAGTTGCGCAGCTCGCGCACATTGCCGGGCCAGTTGTAGGCACGCAGCGTATCCATCGCTGGCGGCAGGAAGGTCTTCTTGCTGCTGTTCTGCGCGTTGAGCTGGTCCAGGAAATGCTGCGCCAGCGTTTCCACGTCCTTACCGCGCTCGCGCAGCGGCGGCAGCTGCATCGGGAACACATTGAGCCGGTGGTACAGGTCGGCGCGCAGCTTGCCGTCGGCCACGGCTTCCTCGGGATCGCGGTTGGTGGCGGCGATCACACGCACATCGGTGTCGATCTCGCGGTTGGTGCCCACGCGCATGAACACGCCCGTCTCCAGCACGCGCAGCAGCTTGACCTGCAGCTCGACCGGCATCTCGGTGATCTCGTCGAGGAACAGCGTGCCGCCATTGGCACGCTCGAAGTAGCCCTTGTGCTGGCGATCAGCGCCGGTGAAGCTGCCCCGCTCGTGGCCGAACATCTCCGATTCGATCAGGTTGGGCGAGATCGCCCCGCAGTTGACCGGCAGGAAGGGCTGCTTGCGCCGCAGGCTCAGGTCGTGGATGGTCTGCGCGGCCAGTTCCTTGCCGGTGCCCGATTCGCCAATCAGCAGGACGGTGGCCTCGGTAGGCGCCACGCGGCTGACCTGGTCGTACAGCGTCTGCATCGCCGGCGAATTGCCGAGCATCTGGCCGAACAGGCCCAGCCGCCGCAGCTCGCCGCGCAGGCTGCCGATCTCGGCCTTGAGGTCGCCCGGACGCGGAATGCGCGCCAGGATGGATTTCAGGCGCTGGAAGTTGACCGGCTTGACGAGGTAGTCCGCCGCGCCCATGCGCAGCGCCTCCACCGCTGTCTCCACGCTGGCGTGCCCGGTCATGACGATGATCTCGGTGCCGGAATGCGAGGGAATGTCTTCCAGCAGGTCCATGCCGTTGCCGTCGGGCAAGACCAGATCGATCAGCACGGCGTCGGGGCTGTGGCGCGAGATCTGGATGCGCGCGTCGCGCAGCGAGCCCGCCTGGGCCGTGGTGAAGCCCTCGGCGCTGACCAGTTCGCCCAGGGCGGCGCGTGCGCTGGCATCGTCTTCGACAATCAGGATATGTGGCATCTCGTTTCTGTTGGATGGGCCGGCCGCGGGGGGCCGGCGGTCCCTCTGCAGGGGCGATGTCCGGCGCCGCGTGTGCGCGAAGCGCGCCACTGTGCGGCACCAGCCATGCGCGGAAACGGCGGGCCTGCGCGCACGACCGATCGACCATGCTTCTTGCGCTTGGCGTGCAAGAGAAGGCACCGATGCGTCACGCTGTGCGGCGTTGCGTCCTTCCGCGGACAGCTTTCAGGATAGATGAGAACGCCATCCCGAAGCCACCCCGGCCGGCAGATGGCGATTGCGCGGCACCGATCGCACGGGATGCCGCCGCGGCGCGGGTCTCCGGCATGTTTCTTGTCGGCGTTTGGCCGACAGGACAGCCGAACTGTCAGCGCATGACCGACATACAACACGCGCTGCCCGCCATGATAATGGCCCGACTTTTCCACACAATGTGACGGGATGACGACGCGCTAGCCATCAGGAGACTCACCGCTGAATGGCCTCTCTCTCCAGCGCGCCCCGTCGCGACGGACCACGAGGGAGCCATGTCCTTGAGCGAAGCCTTCGCAGACGAGCGCGCAGTCACCACCGGGCGCCTGCCCTGCCCTCCCGGGCTGGCAGACCGCGCCGATACCGGCACCATCGACGTGTTCGACGATGCCGCGCGCCTGACCGCGTTCGCCAATCCCCCCGCTGTCTCCATCTCCGCGCCTGTCGTTGCCGGCCCCGACTTCGGCCACCTGTACGGCCATTCAGCCGTCATGCGGACGCTGTATGGCCAGATCGGCAAGGTGTCCGGCACGCTGGCGACCGTGCTGATCATCGGAGAATCGGGCACCGGCAAGGAACTGATCGCGCGCACCGTGCACGACATGAGCCCGCGCGCAGACCAGGCCTTCATCGCCGTCAACTGCGGCGCGATCTCGCCCAACCTGATCGAATCGGAGCTGTTCGGCCACGAGAAGGGCAGCTTCACCGGCGCGCTCCAGCGCCACACCGGCTATTTCGAGCAGGCCTGCAACGGCACGATCTTCCTCGACGAGATCACCGAAATGCCGGTGGAGATGCAGGTCAAGCTGCTGCGCGTGCTGGAGACCGGCACGTTCATGCGCGTGGGCGGCACGGAGCCGATCGAGACCCGCGCGCGCATCATCGCCGCGACCAACCGCAATCTGCCGGAAGCCGTGTCCGACGGCACCTTCCGCGAAGACCTGATGTACCGGCTGGCGGTGGTGCCGCTGCACGTGCCGCCGCTGCGCGACCGCGACGAAGACATCGAAGCGCTGGCCCAGCATTTCCTGGTGCAATTCAACGCCGCGCACCAGACCGACAAGACCTTCGCGCGCTCCGCCCTGACGGCGCTGCGCCAGCACCCTTGGCCGGGCAACGTGCGCGAGCTGCGCAACGCCGTGCAGCGCGGCTACATCCTGGGCGAAAAGACAGTGGAGCTCGCCATGCCGCTGGCCTCGCTGCGCAGCCCGTCGCGCCCGTCGGTGAAGGAAGGCGTACTCAACGTCTCGGTGGGCGTCACGCTGGCCGAAGCCCAGCGCGTGATGATCCTCGCCACGCTGGAGCATTTCCAGGGCGACAAGCGCCAGGCCGCCAAGACCCTCGGCGTCAGCCTCAAGACGCTCTACAACCGGCTCGACCTGTATCACAGCCAGAGCCAAAACCAGAGCACCGAGGCCGCCGGGCTGCCCGCGTAGGGCGCGCCCGCGGCTCGCGGTGTTCGACCCCTCGAAACGACCTTGCCGCCGTCCGCGCTAGCGCGGATGCGCGTGCCTGCGCTCGCCCGGATGCTCGCGGCGGCGGCGCTCGCGCGGTTCATCGCGGTGCGTACGGCGCGGCACGGGCTCGATCCCGCCGTGCAGGCAAGGAACGCCCGCACCGCTTCGAACGCCGACTGGCGTGGTGACTTCCACTGACATGGCTGAACCCTCCGGTAAAGCCGCGGGCCGCCTGTGCGGCCGCCCGCGACGTTGAGCGTGGCGCAGGCCGACTCACTGCCCCGGCTTGGCGCTGCCCGGCTGCGGGTTGCCCATGTCGGCGGCGGCATCGCTGCCACCCGACTGCGCGCCGGCCGCTGCATCCGTCGCCTTCCCATTCGCCGGCTTCTTGTGGCGATGCTTCTTGGCATGCGGCTTCATCTCGCCGCCGGCGCCGGACGTTGGCTCGCCGGTGGCCGAGGCACCCGCCGCAGGATCGGCGGCGGACGAGGGCGGCGCGGTCCGCTTGCCCGGCGCCCGGGTCGGGGTGCCGGATTCCTGGCTATCGGTGGAGGCAGGCGCCATGGGAGTCTGCGCCAGGGCGGCGGTCACGCCGAGCGCCAGGGCGACGCCCAGCAGGGTTGCGGTCAGAGTGCGTGATGGTTGCATGCGATCTCCTGGTTGCGTACATGAGGCAAGGTGGCAGAACGGATGGAAGCGCGCTGCCGCGCAAGGCATCGGCAAGGCCGGACCTCCCGCGCGCTTTCCATGCGCCGACAGGGTCAGCAACGCATGTACCTGCCGGGGCGCGCATCCCCCAGCCGCGCCGCGATGCCGTGCCGCGATGCCGTGCCGGCACGCGCAATCGCCCCGTCACGCTGTCAAGCGGCGGAAACAATCCGCATATAAAAACGACACGGTCATGTAGAAACGGCGCGCCAATCGCCCGCGAAGACTCGTGGCGCATGCATCCGCCTGCTTGGCACAGCCTTTGCATTGAAAAAGGGTCATGCCGGCCGGCATCGCTGGCCCCACCCAACACAACGGAGGCAAGGCGAATGGTCAAAGCCGTTCTTGAAATGCGTGCGAAGCAGCATCTCGCGCTGACGCCCCGGCTGCAGCAGTCCGTGAAACTGCTGCAGCTGTCGGCGACCGAATTTGCACAGGAAATGCAGGAAGCGCTTGCCAGCAACCCGTTCCTGGAAGAAGTCGACGACAACACGGGCGCACCGCCGGAAGCGGCCCGGCCCGGTGAAGCCATGCCCGGCACCGAAGCCGACGGCGCCACCGCCGACCACTCGCCGCCGGACGAGGCGCCGCTCGAGACCACCACCAGCGCCATCGAGACCGACCCCGCCATCGCCGCCTCCGACGAATTCCCCGCCGACTTCGGCAGCTACACCAGCTACGGTCCGGCCCATCACGGCGACGGCGAAGACAGCGACATCGGCGAATGGGTGCACGCCACGCCCACCCTGCGCGAGCACCTGCGCCAGGCGCTGCTCAGCTACCGGCTTTCCGAGCGCGACAGCCTGCTCGCCCTGACGGTGATCGAGGCGCTGGACGACGACGGCTACCTGCGCCAGACGCTCTTCGAGCTGATGCCGCTGGCGCCGGTCGAGCCCGTGCCCACCGAAAAGGAAATGCAGATCGCGCTGGCGCTGGTGCAAAGCCTGGACCCGCCGGGCGTGGCCGCGCGCGATCTGTCCGAATGCCTGCGCCTGCAGATCGAGGCGCGTCCGGCCGATACGGAAGCCGAGGAGCGCGTGCAGGAGATCGCGCAGGACATCGTGCGCAGCCATCTGCCGCGCCTAGCCAAGCGCGACCTGACCCACATCCGCCGCGCGGTCGGCTGCGACGAAGACGAACTGCGCGAAGCCTGCGCGCTGATCCGCACGCTGGACCCGCGCCCGGGACTGCGCTTCTCGCAGGCGCACGCGGGCTATATCGTGCCCGACGTGATCGTCGCCAAGATCAAGGGCAAGTGGATAGCCGTGACCAACCCGGCGGTGGCGCCGTGCGCGCGCATCAACAAGGTCTACGCCGAACTCTTCGCGCAGACGCGCGGCCATCACCGCACGCCGCTCGCGCACCAGTTGCAGGAAGCGCGCTGGCTGATCCGCAATGCGCAGCAGCGCTTCGCCACCATCCAGCGCGTGGCCGAGGCCATCGTCGCGCACCAGAAGCACTTCCTCGAATACGGCGAGGTCGCGATGCGACCGCTGGTGCTGCGCGACGTGGCCGAAGAGCTCGGCCTGCATGAATCGACCATCTCGCGCGCCACCGGCAACAAGTTCATGGCAACGCCGCGCGGCATCTTCGAGTTCAAGTATTTCTTCTCGCGCCAGCTCGCCACCGACACGGGCGGCGCCTGTTCGGCGGCGTCCGTACGGGCCCTGCTCAAGGAGATGATCGAGGCCGAAGACGCACAGGCACCGCTGTCCGATGTGTCGCTGGCCAAGATGCTGGCCGAGCAGGGCGTGATCGTCGCGCGCCGCACGGTGGCCAAGTATCGCGGCCTGATGCGCATCGCGCCCGCCGAACTCCGGCGGCAGGTCTGAGCCCCTGGACAGCCCGTGCGCCGCGAGCCGACCGATTGCGCATCCGCCGTGCCGCGCCATCTGGCCGATGCCACCCTGTTCCGGGCGACGCGGGGCAGCAGCGTGCCACCACCGCGCACCACCCCGGCCCGGTAACGAAGATGTCGCGCTACCTGGTGATCGCCATGCACGACGTCACGCCCGCCAATTGGCCGGCGTGCAGCGTGCTGCTGTCGGCGTTGGACGAAGTGTGTCCGGTGCCGAAATCGCTGCTGGTCATTCCGAACTTCCACCGTGGCCCGACCGCGCGCAGCAGCGCGCGCTTCTGCCGCGTGCTGGCCGAGCGCCTGGAGCAGGGCGATGAGCTGGTGCTGCACGGCTATGCCCACCTGGACGAGCAACCGCCCGGCGGCTTCGTCGACCAGTTGATCCGCACGCACTACACCGCCGGCGAGGGCGAATTCTCGGTGATGCCGCTGGGCGCCGCGCGCCGGCGGCTGGAAACGGGCGCCGCCTGGTTCGCCACCAACGGCTGGCCGCTGCACGGCTTCGTCGCCCCGGCCTGGCTGATGAGCGCCGCCACCTGGCAGGCGCTCGATGGGCTGCCGCTGCGCTACACCACCACGCTGCGGCACTTCTACCTGCTGCATCCGAGCCGGTCGATGCTCGCGCCGTGCCTGACCTACAGCGTGCAGACCGGGCCACGCCGCCTGGCATCGCGCTACTACGTGCGCTGGCTGGCCCGCCACCATGCGCACGCGCCGCTGCTGCGGCTCGGCCTGCATCCGACCGATGCGGCCCATCCCGACGTCATCCGCCATTGGCAGGACCTGCTGGCCGCCTGCCTGGAGACACGCCTGCCCGTCACCAAGAACGGGTTCGCGCAGGCGTTTGCCGAAGCGCTGATGGGCAAGCCGGACATGCCCCTGCCGGAGCCCTCGTACTGAAGGCGCGGCGAGCGCCATGGCCAGGCGCCGTCAGTTCGCTGCCGGCGACGATGCCGGTGTCCACGCCGTCCATCGAGAATTGGACCGGGCCCACATATCGCCATCCCGCGGATCGTTGAGGTCATACAGGTAAGGCACCACGCGCAAGGAGAGACGGCGCCGCCGTAGCGATGGCAAAGCACGCCGCGCGCGCCCCACGCCGGCACAACCGGACCCGACGGATACGAACACAGTCAACCCATCACACAATTGTGCGCGATGCGGATCGGCCGTCCAGCCAAACCCCTCCCGCCCGGCGCATTGCCAGCCGGAGCTCAACCACGCGGCTTCAGCGCCTGCGCTCGCCGGTACCGCCCGACGGAACGCCCGGCATCTGCCGGTTGCGCTCGATCGCATCGGCGGTGCGGTTGGCGAGGTCGCGATCGGGATCGCACTGGCCGGCGGCATGGCGCTCGCGCACCACGCACTCCAGCCCCTGCGTGTCGTGCAGATCGGTGTCGAGCAGGCCGCTTTCGATATCGCGCGCGGCCTGTTCGATGGTGTCGCGCGGGCCGGATCCCTGTTCGGCGACGTACTGATCGCGCTCGTGCGGCAGGCACGCGCCATGGACGGACGATTGGACCTCGTGCTCGGGCTCGCCGAGCGCCGCCTCCACGCGTTCGCGCGCGGTGGACGCGGGCGCGGCGGCGGGCCTGGTGCCGGAGACTTGCGCGGAGGCTTGCGGATACGCGGCGCCCTGCGTGGGCGTGTCATCGCGCGTGAGCGGACTGCGGACCCCGCTGCGTAGAGGCTGGTGCATACGCCCCTCCTGCTGGCGGACTGGTGATGCTGTGCTCACTGCAACCGCCGTGCCACGGTGCCGCATCCTGCGTACCGTCGAGGCCGCACGCGCAAGCGGCTTGCCCCGCCACGGCTTCGGCCGATCGTGCGGCAACCCGCCTGGGCAGATCGCCGTGCGTCGTCACGTAAGGGTTACATGGCCCATGTAACGATTGCCCGCCGGCACAGCCCACCACCGCGCCCGCGAGACAACGCGATGCGCTAGTGTCGTGAGTTAGAAATTCGTTTCATCATTGTTTTTGCTGCCGGTGGTGACGAAACGCTGCTGGAAGAGGCGCTCGGATTCGCGTAGCCCCTCTTCAGTGAGGATCACGGATTTCGCTTTATTGATGGGATCGCCGATGAGGCCACGTTCATGAAGTCGGTTAAGCGTATCCCAATCGAAGCTTTTCCAGGCACGGTTGTGATCATGCAGGGTCAAGTAGAGAAGCGCGAGGACGGCATCGTCGATGGCAGCAGTGTCGATGTTCATGGTGTTCATTCCGAGGCTCTTTGGACCCGAGCGCAAAACCGCTCGAGGCTCGCGAGAATGTCATCAGCCGATTTGCTCCAGGCGAACGGCCGAGGATTCGCGTTATAGACATCGAGGTAATGCCGGATCGCTTCTTCAAGTTGCCGTGTCGAGCGATGCGTGCCACGTCGAATGTATTTCTCGGTGAGCGTAGCGAACCAACGTTCGACCTGATTGAGCCACGACGCAGAAGTCGGCGTGAAGTGAACATGGAAGCGCGGGCGACGTGCAAACCAGCTCTTAATTGAAGGCGTCTTGTGCGTACCGTAGTTGTCCATTACCAGATGCACATCCATTTCGGCAGGCACGCTGGCGTCAATCGTGCGCAGGAACTGCAGGAATTCGCTGCTGCGATGGCGCCGATGCAATTCACCGATGACTTCGCCTGTGGCGATGTCCAGCGCAGCGAACAGCGTGGTGGTGCCGTGGCGCATGTAGTCGTGAGTACGGCGCTCAGGAATGCCGTGGGCCAATGGCAGTATGGGCTGCGTGCGGTCCAACGCTTGGATCTGGCTCTTCTCATCCACGCACAACACCATTGCCTTGAGGGGCGGATCCAGGTACAGGCCGACGATATCGCGAACCTTGTCGACGAACAACGGATCGCTCGAGAGCTTAAAGGTCTCTTGCCGATGCGGCTGCAGACCGAAGGCTCGCCAGATTCGCGACACGGCTGTCTGCGAGAGTTCCATCTCCCGGGCCATCGTGCGCGTACTCCAGTGCGTCGCTCCCGCAGGTACCGATTCGAGCGTCTTCGCAATAACGGCATCGACACGCGCATCGTCAATCGTTCTGGGCGCACCGGGACGCGGCGCATCGAGCAGACCGTCGAGCCGATGTGCCACGTAGCGTGCACGCCATTTCGATACCGTTTGCTGGGTGACCCGCAGTTTCGCCGCGACTGTCTTGTTGTCGATGCCGTCGGCGCAGGTCAGCACAATCCGCGCTCGCAATGCCACCGCCTGCGCTGTCTTGCGGCGCATCGTCAGCGCCGTGAGTTGCTCGCGCTCCGTTTCGCTCAACACAAGTTCCGCCTTGGGTCTTCCGCTCATCGCCGCCTCTTCGTGTCCGTGGCATTCACTTCACGGTACTACAGGCAGCACATTATTCAATGAATTTCTAACTCACGACACTAGCGGCGCGCCAGGGTCCGCAGCGCCCGCACCAGGTCGCGCGGCGACACCGGCTTCGAAAGATGCTCCTGGAACCCGCTTGCCAGCGCACGGGCGCGATCGTGGGGCTGGGCAAAAGCGGTCAGCGCAATGGCAGGCACCTGCGCCACGCCGGCCGGCAGATGCCGGCGCTCCCATGCGCGGATCCGCTGCAGGATGGCGTAGCCATCTTCATCCGGCAACGCGATGTCGCAGACCACCGCATGCGGCCGGCGCAGGCCGCCCCAGGCCTCCAGCTGGGCGATCGCCTCGTCGCCCGAGCCCGCGCTGCCGACCTCGGCGTGGACCAGCCCCAGCAGCGTCGCCAGCGCCTCGCGGGCATCCTGCTGGTCGTCGATCAGCAGCACGCGCAGGCCGCCCAGCGACGGCAGCGGCCCCGGCCGCACCACGTCCTCGGCGAGCGCCGCCGTCAGCTCGGCACCCTCATGCAGCGGCAGATACACGGCGAATGTCGCGCCGTGCTGCTCGCCGTCGCTCTGCGCGTGGACCAGCCCGCCATGCAGCTCGGTCAGGCGCTTGACCAGGGCCAGCCCGAGCCCGAGGCCGCCGGTGCGCCGCGTGTGCGAGCCGTCGGCCTGCCGGAACGGATCGAACAGGTGCGGCACGAACGTCGGCGCGATGCCGCGTCCGTTGTCCCGCACGACGATGCGCGCCACTTCGCCCGACACGTCCGCGGCCAGCCAGACGTCGCCGCCTTCCTGCGTGAACTTGATGGCGTTGGACAGCAGGTTCCACACGATCTGCTGGATGCGGTCGGCGTCGCCGTCGATCTCCTCCGTGCCGAGCGACCACGCCTCGTGCAGCGTGATCCGCCGCTCGGCCGCCTGCGCGCGGACGCTGTCGAGCGCGCGCTCCAGCGCCGTGCGCAACGGGAACGGCTGACGCGTGAGCCGCAGCTTGCCGCTCATCACGCGGGTGGCATCGAGCAGGTCTTCGATCAGCCGCACCTGCTGCGCCACGCCGGTGCGGATGCCCGCGAGCGCGCGCTGGACCGGCTGCGGCCCTTCGGCCAGCTGGTTCTCCAGCACATACGCCCAGCTCTGGATGCCGTTCAGCGGCGAGCGCAACTCATGCGACACCACCGCCAGGAACTGATCGCGCGCGTGCGCCGCGGCCTCGGCCTGCGCGCGGGCGGCCTGCTCGCGCAGCAGCAGCGCATTGCGCTCGCGCTCGGCCTCGGTGCGCTCGCTCACGTCGTAGATGATCAGCAGCGCCGACTCCATCTCGCCGTGGCGATCGGCCTCGGGAATCACGCGTGCGTTGTAGTGCGCGACATGCGGACGCGCTGCATCCGCCTCCAGATGCAGCGTCAGCGCCTGTTCGCCGCCCGTGTCGAACGCGCACTGGGCCGCCGCCTCCAGCGGCCCCGTGATGCAGGCCGGCAGTCCCGAGTCCGACAGCGCCCGCCCGATCAGCTCACCCGACGGCACACCGAACGCCTCCGTCACCGCACGGTTGATGTACACGCAGCGCAGCGCTGGGTCGAGGCGCGCAATGATGTCCGGCGCATTCTCCACCAGCGTGACGAATTCGCGCTGATGCCGGAAGCGCTCGCGTTCGGCTTCCTTGCGCTCGGTGATGTCTTCGATGATGCAGACCAGGGCGACCACCTTGCCGTCCGGCCCGCGCTGCGGCGTATAGGCGGCGTGGATGAAACGGCGCCCCGGCCCCACGTACGGATATTCGAGCTCCATCTCGAAGTCGACGCGCTGGCCGGCAAAGCCTTTCATCAGATGCGCCAGCACGCGCTGGTAGGCCTCGTGGCCCATCAGCTCGCGCACGTGCCGGCCCAGCACGTCGGCCGCCGGCAGGCCGAACCGCTGCGCGTACGCATGGTTGGCGAAGCGGATGCAATGGTCAGGGCCCAGCTGCACGATCGGGAACGGGATGCTCTCCGCCAGCCATTGCAGCTGGAATTCGGATTCGGTCAGCTCGGCCAGCGTCCGCAGGCGCTGCGTCATGTCTTCGACCACGCCCACGGCGTGCGTCGCTGCCCCGCCCTGCGCCGGCAGACGGTAGCCGCACTCGCGTACGCGATGCTCGGCGCCGTCGCTGCCGATCCAGCGATATTCCAACGCGAAATCGCGACCCTGCGCGAGCCCCTGCCATGCCGCCCGCAACGCGGCATGGTCGCCGGAATGCACGTGGGCCAGCCAGTGTTCGCGCGGGCCGCACAGCGTCTCGGGCGCCATGCCCCACCGCTGGCGCGCGGCGGCGCTCACGTGCAGGCGGGTCCCGTCCAGCAGGTCATCGACCCAGAACACGTCGAGCGGCTCGGTGCCGTACGACCGGCCGGGCGCACTCGTGACGCCGCGCTCCGGCACGGAATGGCTGACTACAGGTTCCTTCATCGCGCCCCCAGAGTGATCGGACCGGTCAGCCCGGACCCAGGATGTTCGCACAGCCATCATGGCCTGCGGTCCGTCCGCCTGCATGCCAGGCCGGACATCCCAACCTCGCTCAGCAGGTTTCATACCCATGCCCGCTGCATGGAAACCGCTGCCCGACGCGCGCTGTCATCGCGCGCGTCGCGGCGATGCACCTGCTGTCTGCGCCACGCACGCGCCGCTTCAGCCGCGTCCCCACAGAAAAGCGCCCCGGGTACCAGGCGTGCGCGCACCCACCCGGCAGTGACACTGCCGTTCCTGTCGATGCGCGTGCCGGCGATGCGACTTGCGGATGCCGCACCGATCAAGCCGCCGCGGGCACTCGGCCCCGGCGTGCCGGCATGCCGCGACACCCATGCATCGAGCAGGTCGCGTGCCCGGCCGACACAGCCATCGCGCCGCACGGGCCGATGCCGGAGCCCCATGCCCGGCTCGCTATACTTGCGCGATGCCATCCACGCACACCGCCCCCGACGTGAGCGCGCCAGACCCGCACCCCGCGGCAGGCGCGTCGCCGGCCGTCCACGCCGCCACCGAGGCCGATCTCCTGGCCCACGCCCGGGATCGCGAGCGCGTGCAGGCATGGCTCGATGCACGGGCGGGCGGCGCACGCGCGGTGGGTCCGTCCACGCTGTCGCAATACCGCATGGAAGCCGAGCGCGTGTGCTGGTATGCGCGCGCCGTCGGCAAGCCGATCGCCCGCTGGCAGCGCGAAGACGCCCACGCCTACCTGCGCTTCCTGCAGGATCCGCCCGCGTGGGCAATCAGTGCACGCGGACGCGCGCGCGATGAAGCCGGGTGGACACCGCTGCGTGGCCCGCTGTCCGCGCGCTCGCTCCGGCAATGCAGCGTGATCGCCGCGAACCTCTGCGGCTGGCTGCAGCGCAGCGGCCATCTGCGCGCCAACCCGTTCTTGGATGACGACGGCATCGTCATCGCCCTGCCCGATGCGGCCCCGGCGACGCTGTCGCCCGCACCGCCGCCGCCCGATCCCGCCACCGCGCTGTGCGCGCACGACATGGCGCTGCTGGTCGACGCCGTGCGCACGCGCGTCGCGCTGGGCCGCGAAGCCCGGCTGCGGCAGGCACGCGATGGCTTCCTGGCCGAACTGCTCGCGCACGCCGGCCTGCGCGTGGCCGAGCTGGTCGGCGCACGCATGGGCGACGTCGCCTTGCATGTCGTCCCCGAGGCCCGTCGCGCAGCGGATCCGGCGTTGCCGCCATCGGTCTGGCTGCTCGGTGTCGGTGCGGGGCGCGCCCAGCGCTGGCTGCCGTGCGATGCCCTGATGGCGACGCTGCGCGCCTATCGCACCGCATTCGGCCTGTCGCCGCTGCCGCTGCCGGGCGAGACCACGCCGCTACTGCTGTCGGTGCGCAAGCGCTCGCCGCGGCGCGCCGACGGCACCATCATCGACTCCCCCGCCCTGCGCCGCGACTTCGGCGAGCGCAGGGGCATCGGTTCGCGCTCCCAGCTGCTGCAGATCATCAAGGTCATGCTCGCCGAGGCCGCCGAGCACGCCCGCGCGCTCGGTCACGCGGACGCCGCCGAGCGCCTCGCCCATGCCTCCCTGCGCGGCCTGCGCGGCGCCCACCTGCGCGAACGCCTGGCCTCCGGCGAGGCCGCACGCGACATCGCGCACGCACTCGGCCTGGCCGCCCTGCCGAGCGCCGCGGTGCGCGCCAGGAAAGCCGACCTGACCTCCAGCATCCTCGACGCTGCCCGCCAGCTCGCCGCTCCGCGCACTTGAATCGTCGTGCCCTGGGCACGCAGAAATGGGTACGCTCCAGGCATCCGGCCCACTGCGGCCGGGTAAAACCACGCGCTTACCATTGCATCAGGACACCCGGCCATCACTCCCGGAAAGCCACGCAGAAATGGGTACGCCCCGATTTTGGCGACGCCCTATTCCTACGCAGAAACGGGTACGCCCCGGCATTGATCGGTCCCGCAGAAATGGGTACGCTCACGTCAGCCGGAAAACAAAAACGCGGACCCGAAGGCCCGCGTTCCGTTCGGCCGGCACAGGTTCAATGCCCGGCTTGCAGGTAAAAGAAGCGGAACAGGAAGATCAGCGAGATGATCCAGACGATCGCCGGCACCTCGCGCCAGCGCCCGCCGAACAGCTTGAGGCCCGAGTAGGTGACGAAGCCGAACGCCACGCCGTTGGCGATGGAATAGGTGAACGGCATCATCAGCGCGGTCAGCACGGCCGGCACCGATTCGGTCGTATCGGCCCAGTCCAGCTCGACCAGCTCGCGCAGCATCAGGCAGGACACATACAGCAAGGCCGGCGCCGTCGCATAGGCCGGCACCACGCCCGCCAGCGGCGCGATGAACAGGCAGGCCCGGAACAGCACCGCCACCGTCAGCGCGGTCAGCCCCGTGCGCCCGCCCGCCTGCACGCCCGCAGCGCTCTCGATATACGCCGTGGTCGACGACGTGCCCAGCAGCGAGCCGGCCACGATGGCGGTGCTGTCGGCCAGCAGCGCCTTGTTCAGGCGATCCATCCGGCCGGCCTTGAGCAGGCCCGCGCGATTGGCCACGCCCATCAGCGTCCCCGTCGCGTCGAACAGCTCCACCAGGAAAAACACCAGCACCACATTCAGGATGCCGACCGACAGTGCCCCCTGGATATCGAGTTGCAGCAGCGTCGGAGCGATCGGGGGCGGCATCGACACGACGCCATGGAACGTATTGCCGGCAACAAAGAAGCTCGCCACCGTCACGGCCAGGATGCCGATCAGGATGGCGCCCTTCACGCGCAAGTGGTCCAGCGTGACGATCAGGAAAAAGCCGATCACCGCCAGGATCACCGACGGCTGGTGCACGTCGCCCAGCGCCACCAGCGTCGCCGGATTGCCGACCACCAGCCCCGCCCCCCGCAGCGACACGATGCCGAGAAACAGCCCGATCCCGGCCGTGATCGCAATACGGATCGAATGCGGAATCCCGTTGATGATCATCTCGCGGATGCGGAACAGGCTCACCAGCATGAACAGACAGCCCGACACGAACACCGCTCCCAGCGCCGCCTGCCAGGTGAACCCCATGCCCTTGACGACCGAATAGGCGAAATACGCATTCAGCCCCATGCCCGGCGCCATCGCGATCGGGTAGTTGGCGTACAGCCCCATGATGGCGGTGCCGATCGCCGCAGCGACACAGGTGGCGACGAACACGGCATCGTGCGGCACCCCGGCGTCGGCCAGGATGTTCGGGTTGACGAAGACGATGTACGCCATGGTCAGGAACGTCGTCAGCCCGGCCACCACCTCGGTGCGGACGTCGGTCTGGTGTTCCTCGAGCTTGAAGAAGCGGGCAAGCCAGCGCATGCAGGTTGTCTCCTCTGGTGATGGAACGACATCGGCTCCGAGTCCGCCCACTGGAATGTCCAACGATACCGTAGCCGACCGCGGGCCTCGTCACCGCCAAGTGATTCCCGTCCTGCCGGAACGCGGTCGATGCCACTACAAATCATGGAAAACAAGGTGCCCGGCAGCGAGCCGGCCCACACCGGGGCTGCGCATGATGCCCGAAACCCATGTTCCGCGCACACCCGGCTGCGCGCGCCAGCCGGGACGACCAGCCGAGCAAGCCAACGGGAAAAGCGTACCCATTTCTGCGAATGCCCATGATGGCGCGCATTCGCCGCCCGTTAGCGTACCCATTTCTGCGGCCGCGTACGCAGAAACGGGTACGCATGCATACAATCGTCGACGGTCGCCCGCGAATCTGCCCGCCCTTCCCCGCGGCGATACCCGCCGCGTACCCGTTTCTGCGATCCCAGAGAAGTGGCAAGCAGCAAAGCGTACCCATTTCTGCGGCGCAGCACGCAGAAATGGGTACGCTTCAACATGCTGCCGGCTCCGCAGAAACGGGTACGGTCTCGCCAGCGCCAACGTCCCCACCTTCGCAGAAATGGGTACGCCAAAAGCAAGCATCCGTACGCCAAGCCTTTGGGAAACAAGCCTTTTTCCCCGCAGAATCGGGTACGGCCCTAGGCCCGGCGGCCCCTCGACACAGCACACCTCCCCCGCAATCGGGCGCTTTCAGCGATGAAAGTTGCGATGCGGCAAGACCCCTCCCCCCCCGCTGTCGCACAAACAACCTCCACGACAGGTCCGCAGAATCAGGTACGCCCCAAAATTCCCAGAAATAATTGAAGCGTGCGCTTGCTTTCAGGCTATTCCCATATTGATGAGGGTACAGATCGGGCCCTCTGCCAATCCGACGCAGATTTGGGTACGCTTTGTGCGCACGGCCCTCCGCCAGCTTCCGCAGAAACGGGTACGGTCAGCGCGACAATCGAGGCCGGAACAGCCCCAATCGCACTTATGCACGCAGAAATGGGTACGCCAATGGCAAAAAAACGAGGCCATCCTCCTGTTGCGATGGGAAAACTGTGGATAACTCTGTGGACAACCCGATGTTGTCCCCGCAGATTCCGGTACGGGGCTTGCGCAGAACTGGGTACGGTTTCGCGCAGAATTGAGTACAAAGTTCCGCAGAATCTGGTTCGCAGGCTCGCAGAAACGAGTACGGTTTGGGACCTCAAAGGCAGGTGCGACAACGCTTTGCGGGCTTTGTATACGGTTTACCTGTAGTAAACGTAGAGGTATGTATTACTTGTAGTGAGGAAAGCACGTCCGTGGACAACCCCAAGGGTTGCCCACCGCCGCGCTTCCCGCCACGACGAGCAAAAAAGAGCGAACGTACCCAATTCTGCGTGACAAGCCGGAGGCGTTTTAGTAAAAAGCCTCTGAACAATCGCTCACGCACCATGGTTACCAAACGACTGACTCCCACCGGGAAGCTGGACGGCGACTTGCCCGGCCGCATCATCGTGCCCTCGGGGGGCCAGGTCATTGCCACACCTGAAAAATTCCAACGCCTGTTCGACGAAGCGCAGGCCATGGAGCGTGAAGATGCCTGGCAGAGCGGCGAGGTCGGTTTTCTCAGCCGCGCCAGCGTGCAAGTCACCCTCCCCTATCGCGCGCCGAAAGGGTCGCCACCCGTGTGGACACGCTCGAGCGGCAACATCTCCCTGATGATCCAGCCGGGCTACTTCACCCAGCAGCGATCGGAGCGGGCCAGCAATGGTCGGCAGCGCATCGTGTCCGAGACCGTTTCCTTCGGCTATCCGTATGGCTCGTATCCGCGGTTGATGCTGGCCTGGATCGGCAAGGAGATCATGGCGAAGAAGAAACGCGGCGAATTTCAGGGCACCGTCGAGGACCGCCGCATTTCGCTAGGCAATTCGCTGTCCGAGTTCATGTACAACCTGGGCATTCCGATGGCCACGGGCGGCAAGCGCGGCACGATGACGCTCGTCCGCCAGCAGATGATTCGCTTGTTCTCGGCCACCATTGCGATCGTCCAGAACAAGTCCGCTCCCAACAACCAGAACCAGGAACCGTTGTCGATCGATCGGATCGGCTATCTCCTGGCCGATCAGCTGTCGACCTGGTGGGATCCGATGCAGCCGGGCCAAGGGTCGATGTTCGAGAGCTTCGTGGTGCTCTCTGAGCCGTTTTTCAACGAGCTGGTCAACCGTCCAGTGCCTGTCGACATGCGCGCGCTGAAAGCGCTCAAGCAATCGCCATTCGCGCTCGACGTGTATTCGTGGCTGACCTATCGCTTCTTTACGATCCAGAAGCGGACCGAGATCCCGTGGGAATCCCTGCAGATGCAGTTCGGCACTGAGACGGAAAGCGAACGCAAATTCCGGGCGCTTTTCCGTAAGGCGTTGAAGGACGTGCTGGTGGTGTATCCAGACGCAAAGGTCGATGCCGACTCGTCCAAGGCGCTGATCCTGCAGCCGTCACGCACGAGTGTGCGCAAGCTCGCCTGACGGCAGCAAGCAGAGCAAAAGAAAGCGATACCTCCCCATTATCGGACCAGAGCAACTCAGGTCCGATAATGGAATGTCACTCGCATGCTTTGCCGACAAAGCCATTGTCCAATAGCCAGTTGGATGGCTGTTTCTGCCGCAAGTGCTTTAGCAAAGCGTCAGTGTGGGATGCTGTTTGCTGGAGCGCCTTGTGTGTTGAATGTGCCGCTTCACCTACCTCACTGCAAGAAAGCGCATGAATCTCGCTATCGGTTGATTGGGGCTTCCATCGTCTGGCAGGAACGGTTGCTTGAGCCGTCGCCGGGTTATCCGAATCGGGCCGATTGGCATTTGTGGGGCAGGGCAACCAAGTTGAGCGGCCAGCAGGGTGATGCTTCGGTGTCATCAGACGCAGCGGCTAAGCGAGGGCCTCGCTCATCGTTAGCCACGATCAAGCAAGCACTTCCGCCAGTGCATCCAACATGTTTCTACGAAGGCTCGTAGCACGATAGAACGCGTGACCAGCCTGAGCCTCTCTGTGGCCGCAAGGTGAATGCTGGGCTCATGTGGTGGTGCCCAAGAAAGGTCCGCTGGTCGGGCTCGGCCAGACCAACGATATTGAGCACTTCTGGAGTGAGGGGCTTCAGGAACGCGCTTTCCTGCCGCAGCGCGCTTCGGCGGTGCTTCCACCTTACCTAGGGGAAGGGGCCCAGCACTACAATCATTGCGACGTGGCCCCGAAACCCTTGCTGCGTAAGCCTTTACAGGCCGCTCTCATGTTGAAATCCGGCGCACTCGGGACCGGTTTGGGTGAGTCTGACCCAAAAGAAAAGGGGAGCCGAAGCTCCCCTTTTCTCGTTTCAGGCGATTGCCAGAAACGCTTATTCCGGCTTGATACCAGAGGCTTGCAGGCCCTTCGGGCCTTGCTTCACTTCGAAGGACACCTTCTGGCCGTCCTTCAGGGTCTTGAAGCCGGAGCCCTGAATTTCCGAGAAGTGTGCGAACAGATCCGCGCCACCGCCGTCCGGAGTGATGAAGCCGAAGCCTTTGGTTTCGTTAAACCATTTGACAGTACCCGTGGCCATGCAAAATTCCTTTAGAAAACTAAAAAACAACTCAACTCATGCAGTCGATCCGGACATCGCGACGGAGAACTCCGGCTGTTCCGAATCCCGCGTTGACAAAGTCTGAGACGACTGTCTAAGCATCATAACCAGTTTGTTCCCCAGTGTCGATGGGCGGTTTTTTAAGAAGACGTGGCTTTTCCGCACTTTCCGAGTAAACACCTAGTCGAATCATTTAACTCACAGTGCGGCAGAGATAACTTTTCTTCATTTTCTTTTTGAAATAAACAGCTGTAGACGTCACCTAAGTCAACTTAGAATCACTCGCATATTTCAAATAATTCATAATTTACCGAGCTTGTGTTTTCTTGCTAACTTCCCTAAGATGGCCGCCAGAGACTTTCAGCGCTGAAAGTGGAGGACCAGTGAGCGCCAAGATCGTAACGGTATTCAATCAGAAGGGCGGATGCGGCAAGACGACGGTCAGCATGCATATCGCTGGAACCCTGGGTGTCCGGGGAAGCAAGACCTTGCTCGTCGATATGGATGAGCAGGGGACAGCCACCCGTTGGGCGGCTCAAGCACCCGAAGAGAAACCTTTTCCGGCTTCGGTCATCGGCCTGGCGCCATCAGGTGGGGCGATGCATCGGGAAGTGCGGAAATTTATCGCGGACTACGACTACATCGTGGTGGACTGCCCTCCGGCTGTTCATTCGCCAGCGTCTTCGAGTGCGTTGCTGATTTCAGACATCGCCATCATTCCAGTCGTGCCCTCGCCGCCGGATCTGTGGGCGGCGGTGGCTGCCAAGGCGTTGGCGCAGCAGGCGCAGGTGACCAACGAAACGTTGCGCGTACGTGTGCTGGCCAACATGGTTCAGCGTCGCGTGTCACTGGCCAAGCAGGCGATCGAAATTCTTGGTGATGATGGTGACATTCCATTGATGGAATCCATGATTGGTTCGCGTTCTGCTTTCCGGGAGTGCCAGGCCATTGGCGCGACTGTGCATGGTGTGCCGGGCGCTCGAGAGGCGATCAACGAGGTCGACATCATGGTTAATGAAATATTGCAGTTGTTGCGGGAGGGGCAGGTATGAGCGCCAAGCTGAAATCGCTCAAGGACGGAATGCTGGCCGGGATCGCCGCAGAAAAGACGAAGGCCGCACCGGTTGACCGGTTCGCATTGGCTGAGCAAGCCATCACCTCGCATCCCCGCGGGTTGCTCGGGCAGCCCGCCCTCCCAGCTTTCAGCGCTGAAAGTCCGGCCGAGACCAGCTCGGAGCGGCGGGTCGTCAAGATTCCGCTCGAACGGCTCCAAGAGAATCCGCTGAATGCCCGACGGATCTATGATCAGCAGATCGTCCAGGAGCGTGCCGCTTCGATCGCGACCCACGGCCAGCAGACCCCCGGCTTGGCCGCACCGGATCCCGCCAAGCCCGGCTGGTATGTGCTCATCGACGGTCACTACCGTAAGCGCGCCCTCGCTGCTGCGGGCAAGGCCGAGATGGAGTGCTTCATCGAGGACGGCCTGTCCGACATCGATTTCTACCGCTTGTCGTTTGTGCTGAACGAGCAGCGCTCGGGGCAGTCCGCGCTCGACAATGCGATCGCTTGGCGCCAGCTTCTTGATGATGGAAAAGTAAAAAAAGAAGAAGATATTTGCGAGATCACCGGTGTTTCGGCTGGGACGGTCAACAAGACACTGGCGTTGTTGAAGTTGCCTGAGAGTGTGCTCGAGGTGATGAAGGAGCGTCCGACCGGGATCGGCATTGCGACGGGCTACGAGTTGACGCTGTATTTCAAGAGTGCTGGCGAAGACAAAACCCGCGACCTGGTTCACCGAGTGCTGGAGGAGGGGTTGTCCAGCCGTGACGTCGAGCAGATCCGCAAGGTGGCGCAGGAAGGCCGCACCCGCAAGGTCAAGGAAGTCAGCCGCCAATACAAGATTCGCAACGATCGCGGCGATCTGCTGGGAACCATCAAGGAATGGGATTCCGGCCGCGTCATGTTGGATGTCAAGCTGGACGACCGGGCGGCACGCGAATCCCTGGTGGAAGCGCTGAAAAGCCGTTTTGGCCTGGACGTGGCACTGCTATAGCCTGCCGCCAGTCTTCTTCTCTCCACAAAAAGCGCCCTTCGAGGCGCTTTTTTTATTCCCAACTTCGGTGGCCTGGGCATTTCCCTCGGGAAGCGTACCCATTTCTGCGAGAGCGAAGTGATTGGCGGCAGAAGTGCGGTCTACCAGCGGCTTTCTGCGGTCACCGCCGGGGTCTGAAGTGATGAACGCGTGGCTCAAGCGTTGGATGAGGTGGCTCGAACTATATCACGAATCCATTTAAATAATGTTCTCTATCATGAGAATATTGATGTTTTTACCCCTTGATGTACACTATCAAAACATCAATCCGGACCACAATGGCACGCCCCTCCCAAAAGTTCTCCAAGGAACAGCTGCGGCAGATTGCTGAGGCCATCCATCAGCTTGATGTCGCGTTTCCGCACGACAACGGGATCTTTCTGGACGAGGTGATCGATGCCGTCCGGCAGATCACCCGGCGTGTCTACGGCGCCCGCCGCTATGCGAACTGGCTGGCGGATGCGGGGGTCGGCCGCAGGCCGAGCAACACCACGCTGCAAAAGGCCGTGGATCGCGCACGCAGCCGGGGGGAGGGCGGTTCGGGCGTTCTGGTGGAGACCGTTGAGCCGTGGCCGATCCCATGGGCGCCCGCAGAAACGGGTACGCTTATCGAGCGGCCCGCCCGCCCGACGCGCGATCTGGTCGCTTCCCGTGCCATCGGTATCGGTATCGGTTCGCCGGGAGCGGGTGCGGAATGGATGGAGGCCCGCATCCGTGCCGACGTCGCTGAACGCGCGCTCGAACATGAAGTGGCGCGCAACCGGCAGTTGCAGGCGGCCATGGCCGATCTGGAGCGCCGGCTGGGCGAGACCCTGGCCTCCGGACCGATCTCTGCGCCCAGTCTGGCCGGTGAAACCCTGCAGCGCCTGGTGCAGACTGTCGAGACGGTTTCGCGCCTGGAGGGCGCAGCCAATGCGCTGGCGGGCACCGAGCGCTTTCTGCGGCTGCAGAACGACGCCGTTCGCCAGCAGACGCAGAACGAGGCCGAGCAATTGCGCCAACGCATTCGCGTACTGGAGGCCGAAGCGGCGCAGCTGCGTACGCAGATTGAAGCCTATCGGCGTGCGCCGGAGCGGGGGGCACCAGTGTCGCGAGGGTGGGTGAAGCCGTCGTCGTGAACGATGGGAGCCGGCGCTGACTGGCGTGCCGCTCGCCGGGGCGGCGCGATGTGGCTCGCAGAAATGGGTACGCTTTTGCGACTTTCGGCGCTGAAAGTCTCAACGTCTGTGTAGCGGACTTGCAAAAAATAGGTAGGAACGACGCGCCTGCGAGGCCATCCAGCTTTGCCGATGCCCGTGCCGCCCCATTTCGCAACGAATCGGGCTCGCGGGCATATGACTTGCTCATGACACAACATCTTGCCGATGGAGTTGTCATGAACGAAAAGATCACCAAGGCCGTGTTTCCCGTGGCGGGGCTCGGCACGCGTTTCTTGCCCGCCACGAAAGCCAGCCCGAAGGAAATGCTGCCCATCGTGGACAAGCCGCTGATCCAGTATGCGGTGGAGGAAGCCGCGGCAGCAGGCATTACCGAGATGATCTTCATTACCGGCCGCGCCAAACGCGCGATCGAAGATCATTTCGACAAGGCCTACGAACTGGAGTCCGAACTGGCCGCGAAGAACAAGCACGCGTTGCTCGAGATGGTCCAATCCATCAAGCCCGCCGGCGTCGACTGCTTCTACGTGCGCCAGCCGGAGACGCTGGGCCTGGGCCATGCTGTGTTGTGTGCGCAGAAATTGGTACGCGACGAGCCGTTCGCCGTGATCCTGGCGGACGATCTGCTGGACCATGAGCCGCCGGTCATGCAGCAGATGACGGAGCTCTACGACCACTACCGCTGTTCGATCGTCGGGGTGGAGACCATCGCGCCGCAGGCGTCGCGTTCGTACGGCGTGGTGGCGGGGCGCGAATGGGACGATCGGCTGATCAAGCTGGACGGCATCGTCGAAAAGCCGGCGCCGGAGGACGCGCCGTCCAATCTCGGCGTGGTTGGCCGCTACATCCTGACGCCGCGCATTTTCGACCATCTGCGCAATCTCGCGCCCGGTGCGGGCGGCGAGATCCAGCTGACGGATGCGATCCAGTGCCTGATGGCCGAGGAGCAGATTCTGGCGTACCGCTATCGCGGGCAGCGTTTCGATTGCGGCAGCAAGTTCGGCTATCTGCAGGCCACCGTCGAGTTGGCGCTGCGCCATCCGGAGGTCGGTGCGGACTTCGAGGCGTATTTGTATGCGCGGTTGGGCCTGCCGCATGAGTTGCCCGCTGCCGCGGAGGCACCCGCGAGCACCGTCACCCCGGTCAGCAAGAAGGTGCTGCCGCTGGAGGGGGTGGCTGCCTGAGCTACTAGGTCAGGCCGGCCGTGCGGTTTTTCGCACAACTTGCGCGGCCGATTCCGGAAAACCGCACACTTCGCATTGTTTTGCCGCCGCGCTGTGTTGCCGCGCAAAGCCCGATGCCACGGGACTTTGCGGGCGATCCGCGCGGCGTTTCCGTGCATGGAATGCTTCTTGAATAAGAGCGCCCACCCATAATCCGGCGCGCCCGGTCCACGGCAGGCTGCCGGGGGCCGCGTATAGAGCGCCGCCAATGCTCCAAGGAGACACCATGCATCAGCCCCAGGCCAGTGCGGTCGCGGGTGTGCGCGTTCCTGCGCACGACGCCGTCCACGAAAGCGCCCATGACATCCGCAAGCGTCTGCGCTCCATCTTCTCCGGGTCGGTCGGCAACCTCGTCGAATGGTACGACTGGTACGTGTATTCGGCGTTTGCGCTGTACTTCGCCAAATCCTTCTTCCCCAAGGGCGACCAGACCGCCCAGCTGCTCAATACGGCGGCCGTGTTCGCGGTCGGGTTCCTGGCGCGTCCGGTGGGTGGCTGGCTGATGGGCATCTATGCCGACCGCTACGGGCGCAAGCGCGCGCTGCTGGTGTCGGTTGTGCTGATGTGCCTGGGCTCGCTGATCATTGCACTCACGCCGGGCTATGCCACCATCGGCGTTGCGGCGCCGACGCTGCTGGTGCTGGCGCGTCTGCTGCAAGGGCTGTCGGTCGGCGGCGAGTATGGCACCTCGGCCACCTATCTGAGCGAGGTCGCCACCCGGGAAAGCCGGGGCTTCTATTCGAGCTTCCAGTACGTCACGCTGATCGCCGGGCAACTGGTCGCGCTGGCGCTGCTGATCGTGCTGCAGCAGTTCGTGCTGTCGCCCGCGCAACTGGATGCGTGGGGCTGGCGCATTCCGTTCTTCATCGGTGCGCTGTGTGCGCTGATCGCGATGCGGCTGCGCTCGACCATGGAGGAAACGCAATCGTTTACGGCGACCACGATGGAGACGAAGAAGCGCGGCTCACTGCGCGAGCTGGCCAAGCACCCGAGCGCCGTGGCCACGGTGGTGGGGCTGACGCTGGGCGGCACGGTCGCGTTCTACACGTACTCGATCTACATGCAGAAGTTTCTGGCCAACACGGTGGGGCTGTCGAAGGACCAGGCGACGCTGGTGTCGGGCGCGACGCTGCTGTTGTTTGCCCTGCTGCAGCCGGTGGTGGGCGGCCTGTCGGACCGCGTGGGCCGGCGTCCGATCCTGATCGGGTTCGGCGTCCTGGGCACGCTGTTCACGGTGCCCATCATGACCGGCATCAGCCAGACCTCGAGCCCTTGGACGGCGTTCTTCCTGATCATGGCGGCGCTGGTGATCGTCTCGGGTTACACGTCGATCAACGCGGTGGTCAAGGCGGAGCTGTTCCCGACGGAAGTGCGCGCGCTGGGCGTGGGCCTGCCGTATGCGCTGACGGTGTCGATCTTCGGCGGCACGGCCGAGTACATCGCGCTGTGGCTCAAGCAGGCCGGCCACGAGCCCTGGTTCTACTGGTATGTGACGGGCACGATCTTCCTGTCGCTGCTGGTGTACGTGTGCATGCGCGATACGCGGGCGCACTCGCGCATCGGGCATTGATCGGTGCGGGGCACGATGAGCGCTGACGGTCACGCCGATCCTGCACACGCCGCGCGCGGACGCGGGCTGCGGCTGGCCGTCGCGCTGGCGATGGCGGCCTGCTGCGCGGCGGCGGGGTGGGGCGCCTATGCCCTCGCCCTGCAGCGCTACGTGGCCGCGCGCGCCGAAGAGGCCGGCCAGCGCACCACGTTCTATGCCCAGAACCTGCGCGGCACGCTGGCGCGCTACGAGTCGCTGCCGCGGTTGGCCGCGCTGGAGCATGTGCTGCATGTCGCGCTGACGGCGCCGCATGCGCACGATACCGCACTGCGCCGTGCCGCCGATGCCTACCTGAAGGAAGTCCAGGCCGCCGCCGACCTGACCGCCGTCTACCTGATGGACGCCACCGGCCAGACCCGCGCCGCGAGCAACTGGGACCTGACCTCGTCGTTCATCGGGCGGAACTATGCGTTCCGGCCGTACTTTGTCGATGCCATGCGCGAGGGGTTCGGCCGCTTCTACGGCGTGGGCAACACGACCGGCGAGACCGGCTACTTCCTGGCCGCGCCCGTGCGCGAGGGCGGCCAGCCCATCGGCGCGGTGGCGGTCAAGATCAACCTGGATGCGTTCGAGGCGACGCTGGCGCGCAGCGGCGATACCGTGCTGCTGGTCGATCGCCATGGCGTGATCTTTCTGTCGTCGGTGCCCGAGTGGAAGTACCGCACGCTCGGCATGCTGAGCGCGGCGCAGCGCGCAGCCCTGGATGCGACGCGGCAATACGGGCCGCACGCGCTGGCGCCGCTCGATCCGTGGGCCGGGAGCGTACCCGTTTCTGCGGACCCAGCGCCGCAGACGCTGCGCGTGGCGCTGCCCGGCCGCTCGGTGTCGACGCTGCGGGTGCAGTATCGGCCGGTCGGCCTGCTCGGCTGGCAGGTTGCCGTGCTGATCGATCCGCGCGACGAGCGGCGGACCGCGCTGGTGGCCGGCGCCAGCGCCGCGTTTGCGATGGCGCTGGCCTTTGCGGTGTGCGTCGCGCTGCGGCTGCGGGCGCGGCGGCACGAGGAGCAGCGCCGTGCCCGCGCCGCGCTGCGTGAAGTCCAGCGCGACCTGGAGGCGCGCATTGCCCAGCGCACCGCCGAGCTGACCTCGGCCAATGCGGCGCTCGCCTCCAAGGTGGAGGCGCTCGACGCCGCGCAGCGCATCCTGCGCGAGACGCGCGATGCCGCCGTGCAGGCCGGTAAGCTGGCCGTGCTGGGCCAGATGGCCGCCGGCATCACGCATGAGCTGAACCAGCCGCTGACCGCGTTGACCACGCTGTCCGACAACGCCAACCAGCTTGCCGAGCGTGGCCGTGTCGACGAGGTGCGCGGCAATCTCGTGCACATCAGCCAGCTCGCGCACCGCATGGGCCGCATCGTGTCGCACATCAAGGGATTCGCCCGCAAGGGCGACGCGGCTCGCGCGGCCGTGCCGGTGGAGGAGGCGATCCGCCAGGCACTGATGCTGGTGGAGACGCGCCGCCGCCAGGCCGGCATACCGGTGGCGGTCGGGCCGGTGCCGCCCGGCGTGGCGGTGTGGGCCAACGCGGTGCGGCTGGAGCAGGTGCTGGTCAACCTGATCCGCAACGCCATCGACGCCACCGCCGAGGCGCCGCGGCCGGAAGGCGCCGGCGTGCGGGTCACGGCGGCGGCGGATGAGGCGCTCGTGCGCATCACCGTGCGTGACGCCGGCCCGGGCATCGCGCCGGCAGTGTTGCCGCATCTGTTCGAACCGTTTTTCACCACCAAGGCGGACGGCCAGGGCCTCGGCCTCGGGCTGGCGATTTCGCTGGCGATCATCGAAGATTTCGGCGGGCGACTGGAAGGTCGCAATGCCGACGACGGCGCGGGCGGTGCCGCGTTCGTCATCGAACTGGAACGTGCCGTGGAGCCGCATGCCTGACACCTCTTTCTCTTCCGATTTGCAGTCCGCCACCGACCTCGCGCCGGTCTTCCTGATCGAAGACGACGACGTGGTGCGCCTGGGCTGCGAGCAAGCGCTCACCCTGGCGGACCTGCCGGTGCGGTCCTTCGCCGATGCCGAGAGCGCGTTGGCTGCGCTGGCCGTGCAGACGCCGTCGGTGGTGGTGAGCGACATTCGCCTGCCCGGCCGCGACGGCCTGGTCGTGCTGCGCGAGATGCTGCGGCACGATCGCCAGCTGCCGGTCATCCTGGTCACCGGTCACGGTGATGTGTCGATGGCCGTGACAGCCATGCGCGCCGGCGCGTACGACTTCATCGAAAAGCCGTTCCACTCCGAGCGCCTGGTCGATGTGGTGCGGCGCGCGTTGGAGAAGCGCCGGCTCACCGCCGAGAACCTGCGCCTGCGCGCGGCGCTGCAGGGCCGCCAGGCGTTTGCGCTGGTCGGCCAGAGCCCGGCCATGCAGGACGTGCGCCGCCTGGTGGCGGCGCTGGCGCCGACCGATGCCGATATCCTGGTCACCGGCGAGACCGGCACGGGCAAGGACGTGCTCGCGCGCGCCATCCACGAAGGCAGCCGGCGGCGCGGGCCGTTCGTCGCGCTCAATTGCGCGGCGTTGCCGGAGTCCGTCTTCGAGAGCGAGATGTTCGGCCACGAGGCGGGCGCCTTCACCGGCGCCAACCGCCGGCGTATCGGCAAGATGGAATATGCCGACGGCGGCACGCTGTTCCTCGACGAGATCGAATCGATGCCGCTGGCGCTGCAGGCCAAGCTGCTGCGCGCGCTGCAGGAGCGCAGCATCGAGCGGCTGGGCAGCAATGCCAGCGTGCCGGTCGACTGCCGCGTGGTGGCGGCGGCCAAGGTGGACCTGAAGGCGGCGGCCGATCATGGCGCGTTCCGCGCCGACCTGTACTACCGGCTGAACGTGGTGTCGATCGCGCTGCCGCCGCTGCGCCAGCGTGCCGAGGACATTCCGCTGCTGATGGCGCATTTCCTGCCGCAGGCGGCGTTGCGCTACGACCGCGCGGCGCCCGACTGGAGCGCGCACGACATGATGCGCTGGCAGCACCACGACTGGCCCGGCAATGTGCGCGAATTGAAGAACGTGGCCGAACGCTTCTGCTTGGGCCTGGACGATGGCCTGGTCGCCACCGAAGCGAGCCAGCACTCACTGGCCGGCCGCATGATGGCGGTCGAGCGCGCCACCATCGAGGAGGCCTTGCGCGCCACCGAAGGCAGCGTCGCCCGTGCGGCCGATCTGCTGGCGGTGCCGCGCAAGACGCTATACGACAAGCTGAACCGGCACGGCATCGAGCCGGAGCGCTTCCGCGCCGGCTGACGCCGCTAGCGCAGCGGCGATGTGCCCGGTGTGCGGCCGCCCTGCGGTGGCCAGCAGGTGGCCGCCAGCAACAGGGCGATCACGGTGTAGATGCCCTCGGTCACCACCAGCGGCACCGCATGCACCTGGTACAGCGCGGCGGGCAGGTCGGCCAGCGCGTGCAGCACGATCGCCAGCCCCAGCAGCACGGGGCGCCGTTGCCGCACCGCATGCCACACCACCAGCGTTAGCGCGAACTGCACCAGCATCGCGGCGATGCGCTCGGCTACCGCGCCCGCGGCCAGCCACGGCGAGAGCTGCGCGAGCAGGGCATGGATCGTTGCCGTCATCGCCTCGGCGCCGCTGGCGGCCAGGCGCGCGTCGAGATCGCCGCGGTTGGCGGCGATGCCGAACATCACCATCTGCGCCTGCGATGCCACGCCCACCAGCCAGGCCTCGATGCCCGCATGGCCGAGGGCATAGGCGACCGGGGTGGCCGCATCGCCGGGCCGGCGTGTCAGGAAGCGCAGGCCGAGCCAGCGCCCGCTTTCCTCGAACAGGCCCGCCATCAGCGTGCCGTAGATGACGAACAGCGCCGGCACGCGCAGCCATTGCGCAGTCACCGGATTGAGCTGCAGCAGATAGACATGCAGGGCGCGTTCGAGCACCAGCACGAACAGGGCGAACACCGCCGCGCCCACGCCGATGTCGCGCCAGGCCAGGTCGAAGCGCCGGTGCAGCCAGAACCAGACGCCGATCGGGATGCAGGCCAGCGCGATGGCGGCGATGGCATGGGCGGCGAGCGCGGAGAGCGGAACGGTCATGGTGGCAGGCGCGGCGGGAGGGGGCCATGTTACTGCACGCGGTGCCCGGTCAATACCGCGAAGTGCCCCGGTTTTACCGGCCGGCCGGGCGGACCGGGGGGCGCAACCCGATTGTTACAATATATTCAGGCCACGGCGTCCGCCGCGGGCTTGGGAATCGGGCAGGCAAGGTGATCGTCGTGAAACGCAGTGTGTGGCAGTGGATCTTGGTGTGCGGTGCCGGTCTGGGCACCGCGTGGGCATCGGCGCCGGCCTGTGCGGCGCGCTGGCATGAGTACCTGGCCACCACCTCGGTGTCGGCGTCCATCGATCGCGCGTCGCTGCGCTCGGATCGCGCTGGCCACAGGATGTTTCTGGCGCGCACGGTGCTCAAGCGCAGCGAGCGCCGCGGCCACGGCGCCCGCTATCGGCCGGGCACGGTAATCCTGTCGCGCCAGGAGATCGATTGCCGTCGCCAGCGCATCCGCCTGGTCGACTATGTGGTGCGCGGCCCGGACGGCGCCACGCTCGATTCCGATACCGCCGCCGGCGCGCACTGGATGCGCATCCGGCCCGGCACGTTGGCGGCCCGCTCCGCCGGTTACGTGTGCGCGCGCCGCTAGGGCGGAGGGCCCCGGCCGGCCGGCGGCCCGACAACGGCCATCCGCCAAAGCCGTGTGCGGGTGGCGTCACGATGGCGGGCCGGCCGCAGCTGCGATGAAACTCACCCTGAAGTCGCAGGCGGCGATCATGGCAACCGCCATCAGCGTGGCGGTGGTGGGTCTGTTCGGCTGGTCGCAGCGCGAGCCGATCCGGCGCGAGGTCATGCGCCAGATCAAGACCCAGCAGACCGCGCTGGTGCGCGAATCCGCCAACAACCTCAGGCAGCGGCTCGACATCTACCTGGGCCTGCTGGAGCGCACCGCCCGGCAGATGAGCACCGTGCAAATCACCAGCCCCGAGCAGGAGGCCGCGTTCAATGCGTCGATCGCGCCGGCCGCCGGCCTGTTCGACAGCGTGTTCCTCGCCACCGCCGACGGCACGGTGACCGCGGTGTCGCCGTATCGCGAGGGGGTGATCGGCATCAACATCGCCGACCGCGACTATTTCAAGCAGGCGATGGTGGTCGACCAGCCGACCATCTCCGCGCCGCTGCGCAACCGCGTCGGCGGCGCGCCGGTGGTCACGTTCGCCGCGCCGGTGCACGACAAGGAGGGCCGCATCGTCGGCCTGATCGGCGCGGGGCTGTTCCTGCTCAAGCCCAACTTCCTGGGTGACCTGCGCGACATGCGGATCGGCGAGACCGGCCGCGTCTACCTCGTGGAGCGCGGGTCGAGGCCGCTCTTCATCGTTCATCCGTCCGCCGACAAGATGCTCGCGCCGCTCGATGCGGACCCCGAGATCGCGGCGGCGTTTCGTGCCGATCCTGCCGCGCTGCCCGATTGGGGCGGCGACGTGGTGACCACCCAGGACGTGATCGCCACCGGCTGGACCCTGGCCGCCGTGCTGCCCGGCGAGGAGGCCAGCCGCCAGCTCGATGCGATGCGCGACCGCTTCCGCTGGTCGCTGCTGGCGCTGGCCGCGCTGATCGGGGTGTCGGTGTGGGCGGCGATGCTGTGGCTGCTGCGCCCGCTGGGCCGGCTGCATGCCGCCATGACGCAGTTGTCGGCCACCGATCTGCGCGGGATCCGTCCGGCCGAGCTGCCCGGTGCTTCGGCGGAGATCGAAGCCGTCTCGACGGCGTTTCGCAAGCTGATGGACGAAGTCGTGCGGCAGCGCGCCGAACTGGAGGCGGTCAACGATGCCTCGCCGCTGGGCCTGTTCCGCTGCGACGCGGCCGGCCACATGGTCTACGCCAACGAAGCCTGCCGCCGCTTGCTGGGCCTCGCGCATGACGAGGCGATCGCCGGCGCGTGGCTCGCGCAGCTGCATCCGCAGGACCGTGAGGCCGTCACGGCGGGCTGGGCGGATGCCGTGGCGCGGGGTGTCGGCCATCGCGCCGAGCTGCGCGTGCTCTTGCCCGGCCACGGCGAGCGCCTGCTGGTCGTCAACACCGCGCCGGTGCGCGTGGAGGGCCAGGTCGTCGGCCACGTGGGCGCGATGGAAGACATCACCGTGCGTGCCCGCGCCGAGCAGGCCTCGCGTGTGCTGACCCAGATTCTCGACTCCACCACCGACTTCGTCGCCCAGACCGACGGGCAGGGCCGCGTCACCTATATCAACCCGGCGGGGCGCCGCTTCGCGGGCGTCGCGCCGGATGCCGACGTGCGCGGCCGCCGCGTCGATGTGTTCTATCCGGACGACACCATGCAATGGCTGCGCGAGGTGGCCGTGCCGGCGGCCACGCGCGACGGCGTGTGGATTGGCGAGACCACGGTGTTCGATGAGCAGCGCCGTGCCGTGCCGATCAACCACATGGTCATCGTGCACCGCGACCCGATCGGGCAGATCGAGTATTTCTCGTCGATCATGCGCGACATCACGCAGGAGAAGGCGGCCAAGGAGGCCTTGCAGCGCAGCCGCGAGACCCTGCAGACCGTCACGGATGCGATGCCCGCGCTCGTCGCCTTTATCGACGCGGACGAGCGCTTCAGGTTCCTCAATGCCGCCTACGAAAAGGCGTTCGGTCGGCCCACCGCCGCCATGCTCGGCCTCACTGTGCGCGAGGTGCTGGGCGAGGGCGTCTACGCCATCATGCGCGGCCCGCTGCGCCGGGCGCTCGCGGGCGAGACGGTCGTCTTCGAGCGCGAGGTGCCCGACCGGGAGCTGTACCGCTGCGAGGAGATCAACTGCATCCCGCAGTTCGACGCGGCGGGCCGGGTCGCGGGCGTGCATGCGGTGACGTTGGACATCACCGAGCGCAAGAAGCAGGAGCTGCACCTGCGCGCGCTCTCGACCACCGACCACCTGACCGGGCTGCTCAACCGCGCGGGCTTCGAGGCGTGCCTGTCGGCGGCGCTCGCGCGGGCACGCGGCGAGGAGACGGCCGGCGCGCTGCTGCTGCTCGACCTGGACGGCTTCAAGGTCGTCAACGATACGCATGGGCACGCCGTGGGCGATGCGCTGCTGCGGCGCTTTGCGCAGCGGCTGGCGCGCACCGTGCGCCCCGGTGACGGCGTGGCGCGCTTCGGCGGCGACGAGTTCGCCGTGATCCTGGAGCGGCTGACGCGGCCCGACGACGCCAGGGCGGTGGCGCGCCACATCCTCGCGGCGTGCAGCCGGCCGTTCCGCCTGGGCGAGGCCGTGGTGCAGGTCGGCACCAGCATCGGCATCGCCGGCTTCGACGCCGGCACGCTGGCGCTGAGCGCCGTGTTCGAGGCGGCCGATGAGGCGTTGTACAAAGCCAAGTCGCGCGGCAAGGGGTTGTTCGTCGGCCTCGATGCCACACAGTCCGGTGCGTCCGACACCGCCTGAGCGGGGCCGCGCGGCGTACGCAGAAACGGGTACGGTATGCGGCGGCGGATGGTCGAGCCGCCCGGATGCGCTCGCAGAAATGGGTACGCAGCGGGCAGGCGCCCCATGCCCGCGCCGTGGCGCCGCGCCACGGCGATCCCCCACCGGGGCGGGTGGCGGAGAATTCCCTATCGCACGGTCGTGCGCTTTCCGGTAAAGTCCCGCGACTGACTGCGCGCGCCGCCACCTTGGCGCGTCGCACGAGAGCGCTGTACCCAAGGCGCCTTCGCTTCACACTCCGACGCACTTCCGGCGCGAGCATGCCCGATCCGGCATCGCCCGCCCGGCAGGCCTGCGGGCACCTTGCCGACCGTCTCCGGTCGCGGGGGGCCGGGCGGGCAGCGGCCGGACGCGATGCAGGGCGCATGCGGGGAAGCGACGGTGTTGGGCCAGCGCATCTTCGAGACGGATCGCAATCGCGACGGATAAAAGGAGCAGGTTCACATGCACAAGATCATCAAACGGCTGCTGGTGACGGCAGCGTCCGCGGGGGCGGCAATGGCGGCGGGCGCGGCGTCCGCGGCCCAGGACATCAAGATCGGCGTGGCCGAGGCGCTGTCGGGCGGTGCCGCCCAGTACGGCGCGGCCATCCGCAACGGCTTCCAGCTGGCCGCCGACGAGATCAACGCCGCCGGCGGCATCAATGGCAGCAAGATCGCGCTGGTGATCGAAGACGAGCAGGGCAAGAAGGAAGAGGCCATCAACGTCTTCAAGAAGCTGATCTTCCAGGACAAGGTGGCGATGGTGTTCGGGCCCACGCTGTCCAACTCGGCGCAGGCGGCCGACCCGATCGCGCAGGGCGCCAAGACCGTCGTGTTCGGCACCTCCAACACCGCCGACGGCATCACCAGCATCGGTGACCACGTCTTCCGCAATTCCGTGACCGAAGCCGACGTGCTGCCGGCCACCATCCAGACCGTGGTCAAGAAGGCCGGCGTGAAGAAGGTTGCGGTGCTGTACGGCAACGACGACGTCTTCACCAAGAGCGGCTACGACAACTTCAAGAAAGCCCTCGAAGACCTGAAGATCCCGGTCACTGCCACCGAGACCTTCGCCAAGGGCGACGTGGACTTCAAGGCCCAACTCACCAAGATCAAGGCGACCAACCCGGATGCGATCGTGCTCTCCGCGCTGATCGCCGAGGGTGGTCCAATCATGGTGCAGGCGCGCCAGCTGGGCCTGAACGTGCCCATCATCGGCGGCAACGGCATGAACTCGGTCAAGGTGTTCGACTTGGCCCGCGACAAGTCCGACAACCTGTGGGTGGGCAGCCCGTGGTCGATCGAGAACCACACGCCCGAGAACAGCAAGTTCATCACCGCCTACACCGCCAAGTACAAGGCCGCCCCGGACCAGTTCGCGGCCCAGGCGTATGACGCCATGCACATCGCGGCCCAGGCACTGAAGACGGTCAAGTTCAGCGGCAACCTGGAAGCGGACCGCAAGGCCGTCCGCGATGCGCTGCCGGCGGTCAAGCACACCGGCGCCACCGGCGCGTTCGCTTTCCGTCAGGTGACGGCGCGCGGCAAGCCGGCCGGCTACGACGCGGTGCAGACGCCGATCGTCAGCGTGACCAAGGCGGGCAAGTACACGATCGAGAAGTAATCTCCGGCACGCTTCGGGCACCGGACGCGGGGCGTAGGCTGAACCTACGCCCCATCGCTTTTTTGTGGCGCGACGCCACACACCTTCATCAGATTCATCATGCTGGAACAGCAACTCGTCAACGCGCTGTCGCTCGGTTGCGTATATGCGTTGTTCGCGCTGGGATTCACGCTGGTTTTCGGCATCCTGGGCGTGATCAACCTGTCGCACGGCGCAGTGTTCATGCTGGGCGCCTACGCGTCGCTGCAGGCCGTGGCGCATTTCGAACTGCCGCTGTGGGCGGCGCTGCTGGTCGGCTTTGCCGCCAGCGGCGTGGCGGGGCTCATCATCGATGTGCTGCTGCTGCGCCCGCTGCGCCGCCGCAACGCGCCCCACCTGATCCCGATGATCGCCACCATCGGCGCGGGCATCGCCATCAACAACGCCATGCAGGGCGTGTTCGGCGCGGAGAACCTGCGCTTTCCGGCCGGGCTCGTCTCCGATGCGTCGCTCGACCTGGGCGGCGTGCACCTGACGCCGCTGGAGCTGGGCATCATCGTGCTGTCGTTCGCGCTGATGGCGGCGCTGATGCTGCTGCTCAAGCGCACGCAGCTGGGCCGCGCGCTGCGCGCCATCGCGGAGTCGCCCAAGGCGGCGGCGCTGCTGGGTATCAATGTCGAGGGCCTGCTTCTGCTGACGTCGTTCGCGGCGGCGGCGCTGGGCGGGCTGGCCGGCGTGCTGATCGGCCTGTATTCGAACGCGGTGTTTCCGCTGATGGGCCAGCCGATGCTGCACAAGGGCATCGCGGTCATCATCCTGGGCGGCCTGGGCGACATCCGTGGCGCGATGCTGGGCGGGCTGTTCCTCGGGTTTGCCGAGGTGCTGTCGGTGGCCTACATCGGCTCGACCATGCGCGACGCGGTGGCGTTCGGCCTGCTGTTCCTGATCCTGCTGGTGCGGCCGCAAGGGCTGTTCGGCAAGGTGCTCGAGCGCAAGGCCTGAGGAGACCGCAATGGAATGGTTCGATAATTTCTGGTCGGTCTACAGCAACCTGGTGCTCACGCTGGGCATCAATGCGCTGCTGGCGCTGTCCATCTACCTGACGCTGTCGTGCGGCCTGCTGGCGATGGCCAATGCGGCCTTCATGGGCATCGGCGCCTACACCTCCGCACTGCTGACGATGAACGCCGAGATGCCGTTCCCGGTGGCGCTGCTGGGCGGCATGCTGGCACCGGCCGTGGTGGCCGTCGTCATCGGCCGGCCGACGCTGCGGCTGTCGGGCGTGTACCTCGCCATGGCGACGCTGGGCTTCGGTGAAGTGGCGCGCGTGCTGATCCTCAACACCGAATCGTGGACGGGCGGCGCGCTCGGCCTGAACGGCATCCCGCAGCTGACCGAGTGGTGGCACGTGGCGCTGGCCGTGGCGCTGACGGCGTTCGTGCTGGCGCGCCTGCGCCGCTCCAAGGTCGGCCGCGCGTTCGAGGCCATCAAGGAAGACGAGACCGCCGCCGGCCTGATGGGCATCAACGTGGCGGGCACCAAGCTGCTGGCCTTCGTGCTGGGGGCGATGATCGCCGGCCTGGCGGGCGCGCTCAACGCGCATCTCACGTTCTTCATCGGTCCGTCGGAGTTCGGCTTCGACCGCGGCGTGGAGATCCTGACCATGGCGATCCTGGGCGGCACCAGCGGCCTTACCGGGCCGGTGCTGGGCAGCGTGATCCTGTCGCTGCTGCCGGAACTGCTGCGCGCGTTCAAGGATTTCCGCCTGGTGGTCAACGGCCTGATCCTGATGCTGATCGTGCTGTTCCTGCCCAAGGGCATCTGGGACCCGGCGCGCCTCGCGCGCTGGTTCGGCATGAAGCGCGGCGGCACCATGCCGGGCGCGTCCGCCGCCTCCAATGAACCGCACTGAGGCCGCCATGCTCAAGCTCGCATCCATTTCCAAGCGCTTCGGCGGCCTGTCGGTCCTGCAGGACGTCAACATCAAGGTGCCGCAGGGCACCATCTTCGGCCTGATCGGCCCCAACGGCGCCGGCAAGACGACGGTGTTCAACCTGATCACCGGCCTGCTGGCGCCGACCGGCGGCACGCTGACCTTCAACGGCACCAGCCTGGTCGGCCGCAAGCCGCACCAGATCACGCAGATGGGCATCGCCCGCACGTTCCAGAACATCCGCATCTTCAAGGAGATGACGCTGCTGGAGAACGTCGTGGTCGGCATGCATCGGCACCTGGACTACGGTGTGCCGGGCCTGCTGCTGTCGCTGCCCGGCTACCGCGCCGCCGAGCGCCGCGCGCGCGATCGCGCGCTGGAGCTGCTGTCGTGGGTCAAGCTCGACCACAAGGCGGGCGATATCGCCGACAACCTCTCCTACGGCGACCAGCGCAAGCTCGAGCTCGCGCGGGCGCTGGCCACCGAGCCGAAGCTGCTGCTGCTCGACGAGCCCGTCGCCGGCATGAACACCGGCGAGAAGGTCGATCTGATGGCCGAGATCGAGAACATTCGGGCGCGCGGCTACACCATCTTCATGATCGAGCACGACATGCGCTTCGTGATGGGCCTGTGCGAGCGGATCGCCGTGCTGAACTTCGGCCGCATCATCGCCGAAGGGCCGCCCGAGGCGATCCGCAACAACCCGCAGGTGATCGAGGCCTACCTGGGCCGCGACGACGATGAAGGCGAAGGCGGTGCGGCCGCGCAGGAGGTGACGGCATGACCGTGCTGCTGGAAGTCAAGGGGCTGGAGGTGTCGTACGGGCACATCGCGGCCGTCAAGGGCATCGACTTCGCGCTCAACGCGGGCGAGATCACGTCGCTGGTCGGCGCCAACGGCGCGGGCAAGTCGACCACGCTGCTGGCGCTGTCGGGGCTGATCCCGAAGTCGCAGGGTGCGGTGCGCGGCCAGATCCTGTTCGAGGGGGCGGACGTCACGCAGTGGTCTGCTCACAAGCGTGTGGAGCGCGGCATCGTGCAGGTGGCCGAGGGCCGTGCCACGCTCACCACCATGACGGTGCGCGAGAACCTGGAGCTGGGCGCCTATACGCGCAAAGACCGTGGCCAGATCGCCTCGGATCTGGAGCGCGTGTTCCACTTGTTCCCGCGCCTGAAGGAGCGCATCGACGGCATGGCCGGCAACCTGTCGGGCGGCGAGCAGCAGATGCTCGCCATCGGTCGCGCGCTGATGGCACGGCCGCGCGTGCTGCTGCTCGACGAGCCGTCGATGGGCCTGGCGCCGATCATCGTGCAGGAGATCTTCCGCATCCTGCGCACCATCAACGCCGAAGGGCTGACCATCTTCCTGGTCGAGCAGAACGTGCGGCAGGCGCTGAAGATCGCGCAGCGCGGCTACGTGCTGGAAACCGGCCAGATCGTGCTGGCCGACAGCGGGCAGAGCCTGCTGGGCAATCCGCGCGTGCTGGAAGCGTACCTGGGCGGCTGAGTCCGCGTCCGGCGCCGGCGCCAGACCTCGGCGCCGGTCTTTTTGCCCTGGAGCGTACCCATTTCTGCGGGCGCTTCAGGCACCCGCCAGCCCATGCCGCTGCGCCTCGAACAGCGCGATCAGCCCGTCGGCCACCGCCCGCACGCGCGGCGAGCGCCGGACATCGGGATGGATCACCAGCCAGATCGGACGCTGCAATGCCGGGTCGCTGACCGGCAGCCGACGCAGGGGCGTACCCGTTTCTGCGGACACCAGAAAGTGCGGAAGGGCCGCCACGCCCAGCCCCGTCAGCGCGGCCCGGTGGATCGCCGCCAGGTCGCTGCAGCGCAGGACCATGCGGCGCGTGCCGGCGTAGGCGGCCAGCCAATGCTGCTGGGGCATGTGCCGCAGGGTGTCGTCGTAGCCGATGAATTCCCATTCCGCCTCGGGGCGCGCCAGTACCTCGGGCGTCGCATAGAGGCCATAGCCGAGATCGCCCAGCGGCCGTGTCGCCAGCGCCGCCGACGTGGGGCGCGATAGCCGCACCGCCAGGTCGGCCTCGTGCGCCATCAGGTTGGCGTTGCGCTTCTCGCCCAGCAGGACCAGGTCGATGCCGGGCCACCGGCGCCGCAGCGCCGCCAGGTTGGGCGCGATGACGTGGCTGGCCAGGGTCGGCGGCGCGGAAACGCGCACCGTCCCGCGCAAGCTGCCGGCCCCCGTAGCGATGCGGGCCAGGCCGGCCGCTTCCTGCTCCATGCGGCTGGCCTGCTCGGCCAGCGCGCCGCCTTCGGCCGTCAGGCGCCAGCCGCGCGGCAGGCGGTCGAACAGCCGCACGCCGAGCGCCTGCTCGAGCGCATCGGCGCGGCGGGCCACGGTGGTGTGCTCGACGCCCAGCCGGCGCGCCGCGGCCGACAGGCTGCCTTCCCGCGCCAGCGCGAGAAAGTGGCGGACGTCATCCCACTGCAAGGAAGAAGAAGGTTCGCTGCCCGCAGCGCGCACCGGCACCGGGCGCTTGGGCTGAACCGTGCGTTTTTGCACAGGAGCTGGTTGGTCTTGATGAATTTCCGTGTAATTCTGAACGGAATACGCTTGCGATACAACGTGGCCAACCCTTTCCCGCCACGCCGGAAATTGAAAAGCGTACCCATTTCTGCGTGGATGTTCGTCGTGCGTACCCAGTGCATCCGACAGCGCGAACCCGGCCTGCCATCAAGGTTTGCGGGTCGCCGACACCGCCGTTTCGTTGCGCTACGCTGCGGTGGATGCCAACGTTGTCGACGGCGAGCGTCGGGCCGGCCTGGCTGCCGGGGCGGTGTCTTTGGGCGCGGCGGAAGCGATGGGTTCGGCGGCGTGCGGCGCTGGCGCGCTCGCCTGTGCGTCAGGCAAGACCTTGGGCGCGCCGCCGTGCCCGTGATCCGATGTCCAACCCACCTCAACCGGCAGGGCGGGATTCCACTTTCATCCGAAGATCAGTTGATCGCGAAACGGCGCACTCCAAGCAGCGCGATTGCGCTTGCTGTTGACGCTCTCCTTGGTCTGCTGATGCTGCCTGATCACGCTGAGCGCGATGCGGTTGATCAGGGCGACATGCTTGGCGCCCTCCGGGTCAGTGATCGCGGTGGCATCCTCCTTGAAGGCCACATCGAGCACCCAATGCAAGCCATTCTCGATCTGCCAGTGATCGCGGATGGCTTGCGCCACACGCTGCGCGTCGATCTCCAGCGAACTGACGTACCACCGTGAATCGAAGTAGGTCTGGCCTTTTTCAGTGCGCTCGCTGCTCACCTCGATCAGACTGCGAATGGAGGGCCAGCGTGTTTTCAACTCCGGTGGCAAGTGCGCGGGGATTTGCATCACGACGCGCCGCTCCTCCCGGCCATGGCCGCGATTGACTTGCTCGTGGGTCGCCGTGCCACTGACTTCATAGGTCGCGCAGAACGCCTGTTGGACCCACTCGTGCAACGTCTTCTGGTTGGCTTTCACACCAACGATGTAGTCGCTTTTCTTCTCGGCGATCCGTTGCAGCGTCTCGCTCTGGCAGTGCAGCGCGTCGAGCGTCATGATCTTGCCCTTAGCGGCCACGACATCGATGATGTTGCGCGCGAGCTTGATCTCCTCGCCCTTGCTCTGCGCCGCTTGCTGATACAAGGCCACGCCATGTTCGACATCGTAGGCTGAGACGACATGCAGCGCTTTCTGTACGTCCTCCTGCCATGCGCGGCGCATGGTTTTGCCGTCGATGGCGATGGTGCCCTTGCCTGCGAGTTTGCGTCTTTCGTTGATCCAGCCGAAGAGCGCTTGCATCAATGCGTCCGTATCCAAGCCCTTGACGATGTTGGCGATACAGTGCCGGCGAGGCACGCCGTTGCCAAAGGCCCGATGGTGTCGCAGCCAATCAAGCTGCGCGTCGCCAAACACTTCGATCGCTTTCCAGCCCGTGGCACCGCTGAGCACGGCGCTAAAGACGAGGAAGATCACGTCGATCAGGTCGTGCTTCTTGTTGATGTTCTGCCTTCGGTCGGGAACTACGCTCAGGTGGGCGAACAAACTCATGGCGCAAATCGGCTCTTGTTCGCATCAACTGGGCCGCGTGTCAAGTGGAATCCCGCCCTGCCTCAACCGGAGGCCGATGTGCTGTACCTGATTCTTTTCACCTACCGTGCGCCGCTCGACGTGCTCGATCGCGTGCTGCCCGCGCATCGGGCGCACCTGCAGGCGCACTACGCGAGCGGGCATTTCCTGATGTCGGGCCCGTTCTTCCCGCGCGAAGGCGGCGGCATCCTGGCGCGAGGGGCATCGCGCGAGGCGATCGACGCCATCGTTGCGCGCGATCCGTTCGTCGTCGAGCAACTGGTGGAGGCGCGGGTGATCGCCTGGGCGCCGAACCGGCGGCTGGACGAGGTGCCCCAGGCGTGGCTGCCGGAGGCGGCGGTCAGTACCTGCACCGATGAGGATGCGGCGGCGCGGCCGCTATCATGACGGGCAGTCGTCCCGGGAGCCGCCATGTCCGACACGCCACCGCCTTCGTCCGACCTGCCCCCGCGTCCGCCTTGGTGGGTACGCGCTGCTGCGCGGCTGCCGTTCCGGCGCGAGCACCTGGTGCTGGCGATTGCCGGGGTGATCGGCTGCGCCGGGGCCCTGGCGACGATCGCGTTCCGCGAATGCCTGCGGCAGCTGCAATGGTGGCTGGCCGGAGCCGACCAGGGCCTGGTCGCGACGGCGCGGGCGCTGCCATGGTGGGCGCGCCTGCTGGTGCCCACTGCCGGCGGGCTGCTCGCCGGGCTGACGCTGCAATACGGGCTGAAGTGGATTCCGCGCAAGGGCGCGGAAGACTACATGGAGGCGATTGCCGTCGGTGACGGCGTGCTGAGCGCGCGGCAGAGCTTGGTTCGCAGTGCGTCGTCGCTGTGTTCGGTGGCGAGCGGCGCGTCGATCGGCCGCGAAGGCCCGATGGTGCAGCTCGCGGCGATGTGCGGTTCGCTGCTGGGCCGGGTGCTGCGGCACGCCATGCCGGTGTCGGTCGAGCAGATGCGCCTGCTGGTTGCGTGCGGCGCGGCAGCCGGCATCACCTCGGCCTACAACGCGCCCATCGCCGGCGCCGTCTTCGTCTGCGAGATCGTGTTCGGCGCCATCACCACGGCCACGCTCGGGCCGCTGCTGGTGTCCGCCGTCACCGCCGACATCATCGTGCGTCAGTTCTTCGGCTACGGCGCGGTCTATGCGATGCCGCATTTCGATTTCGTCTCCGGCTGGGAGGTGCTGACGTATCTCGGCCTGGGCCTGGCCGCCGGGATGGCGGGACCGCTGCTGCTCGGCCTGATCGACCGCGCGCGCGGCGCGTTTGCGCGTACCCGCCTGCCGCAGACGCTGCGGCTGGCCCTGGGCGGGCTGATCGTCGGTGCGCTGTCGATCCGCGTGCCGGAGGTCTGGGGCAATGGCTACAGCGTGGTCAACGGCTTCCTGCATGCGCCCTGGCTGTGGCAGACGGTGGCGCTGGTGCTGGTCTGCAAGGTTGTCGCGACCGCCGCCAGCGCCGGCTCGGGTGCGGTGGGCGGCGTGTTCACGCCCACGCTGTTCTGCGGCGCGGCGCTGGGCCTGCTGTATGGCACAGGCATGCATGCGCTGCTGCCCGGTGCAGCGCCGGTGCCGGTCAGCTACGCGGTGGTCGGCATGGGGGCGCTGCTGGCGGCCACGACGCATGCGCCGCTGATGTCGATCCTGATGATCTTCGAGATGACGCTGAGCTACCAGGTGGTGCTGCCGCTGATGCTAGCGTGCATCACCGGCTATGTGACGGCCCATGCGACGGGCGCGCCGTCGGTCTATGCGCGGGCGCTGGCGCGCAATCGCGACGACACCTTGTGTTTGCCGCCGGCTTCATCGCCGTAGCGGGGTACGCAGAAATGGGTACGCTCAGCCCAATATGGAGGGATGCTGCGTGCGGTGAACGGGGGGATTGTGCCGAGCGTGCTTCGTGCGGCGGTGGCCTGCGTCACCGTGCTGCCGTGTTGTTTTGCCCGCCGAAAACCTGCCAGGCACGCCAAAGCGTACCCAATTCTGCGTGACTGTTTTCTGATCGCGTGCGGCTTTGCGGGCCGCGTGCTTGGCGTGGCGCGGGAGACGAGCGCTGCTCGGTCTCTCCCGCCATGCCTTCCGGGTGCGGGCTTTTCATCGAGCACCGGCCGTGACGAGTCGTCGCCTTGCCGGCCTGCTGCAACGCGCAGGGCGGTCGAGTCATCTATCGGGAGGGGGCACGGAGGTTCGGCCGCAGGTGCGGTGCCCGAACTTGCATGGAGGGCGTTGTGATCGCGTCCCGGGAAGCGGGATGGAGCAGGTGCGTCCTGCCGCGTTTGATGGCCGCGGGATTGGCCGGGAGGAACGTGGGGAGGGGTGGGTTGCCGCACCGCATATTGCAGCGCGGCAACCCTGGGGGGAATTACCGGCCGGAGCGCTCGTACAGCTCAGCCATCCTGCCGCAAGCCTCGACATGCAGCTTCAGGGCGCGCTGGGCTTCACGACGCACGATTTGCCAGAAACGGCCGAAACGGGAAACGGGCGAGACACGGAGGGCGAGGGCTTTCATGACAGCTCCTTTTTCGTAGAACCTAGGGAATACCCTGATGCTAGTCGCAATATTGCGATGCAGCAAATTTCGTTGCCGCAATGTCGCGGCGTCGCCACGTCTTCGTGTGTTGGAGGGGGTTGATGATCACTTTTGTTGGTGAACGTGCTTTGTTCCGCGTTGCGTTGCTTCACAGCGGCTGTCCTTGCGAGGCGGTGTGGCGCTCACGTTCGATTGCCTGGCCGATCAGGATGTCGGGGCGGCAGGTGACCGCGTTTTGCTGTTGCCGGTGGCAATGACGGTCGGCAGCTGATCGGCACGCAGCGCGTTGAGCCTGGATGCGGCCTCGACCGCGTTCCCCGATGTGGCAGCGGTGTGCGGAGCAGGACGACGATCGGCATGCTGACCGCACGGGCGAGCGTTGTGCGCGATGCAGTGGATCGCTGTGCAGAGTGTGCCGGTCGCCCTCGTTCTCTCGATCGCACTCGGTATCGCGCATCAGTGCAGCCCGATGTCATCGGCGCGGCGTCCGTTTGCGCGGGGGCACGTATCCGCTCGAGCGAGACGCACGCAGATTCCCATTCCTGCAGGATGGGCAATCACGATGGTTTTTCATGTTCATGACGGTGACGCATCCGTGCGAGACGCCTTGCAGGCCGTCCAATGCGTTGTGCCTGCGGTGTGAGCGTTGGCGCGGGTTGGGGCGGGGCGCGGTTGTCCGGCGCCTGCGTGTTTTTGGACAACGCTCTGCCGGTCAGAATGCACCCCCCCAGTCTTCGTTTGCCAGAAGGACAGTGACCCGTTAGAGTCTCTGCCAACTGCATTCTGTTGCACGTGCAGCGCCGGAGCGATCCGGTGACGCGGGGCAAGAGGGGTCAGTTATCCGCCGATTCGATCATCGACGGCGGGCCGATTGACGGGCGCGAGCCATCGCGTCTGCGTCAGGAGGCACACACATAACGAAAAATAAATTTGTCGGGGGGCTTGTGCCTACACTCTCTGCTGCTAAAGCAGCATATCCGGTCGTTCGCGCTCGGCGCGCCTGCATGGCGCTGGCGCGTACTGTTCTTGTCGCGGCTGCGCTTGGCGGCGCCTCGCTCGCCAACGCGGAATCGCTTCTCGTACCTGCGTACATCTATCCGTCCGGCTCCGGCGCGGACGCGTGGACTACGCTCGCCACGACTGCGCAGACGGTGGCCACGACCGTCATCCTCAATCCCAGCAGCGGCCCCGGCAGCGCGCAGGATGCCAACTACGTCGCGGCGATCGCGCAGATCCATGCGGCGGGCGGCAAGGTGATCGGCTATGTATCGAGTGCCTATACGACCCGGGCGCTGTCGGCGGTGGTCCAGGACATCAGCACGTATCTGTCGTTGTACAGCGTCGACGGCTTCTTCATCGACGAGATGACCGCCGACAGTGATACGACGCATATCCAGTACTACCAGTCGATCTACAACTACATCAAGGGGCTGTCGAGCGCGTACGCGGTGACGGGCAACCCGGGCACCAACATCCCTGAGCTGTATGCGAGCCTGCCTGTGGCGGACCAGTTCGTCGTGTTCGAGAACAGCGCCGCGCAGTACGCCAGCTATGCGCCGCAAGCATGGCAGGCGAGCTATCCGGTGAGCCGGTTCGCCCATATCGTGTATGGCGCGGCCTCCGCGGGGCGGATGCTGTCGATCGTCCAGGGCGCATCGGCCCTGGGGGCTGGGAGCGTGTACGTGACGCCCAAGAGCCTGCCGGCCCCGTACGCGGTGTTGCCCAGATACTGGAACCAGGAAGCCGCGGCGGCCGCTGCTGCAAATTGACGCCGGGCCTTGCGGGCTGGCCCGAGCGGGCCGGCCGGCAAGGATGTCTCCGGGTTGATGAGGTCGCGCAGTCCGGCCGGCTCTGCCGCTGAGCGTGCGAAGCCTGTCCGTGGTAGCTGTCATGCCGCCGCGGATGATCCGATCACCGCGGCGCCGGATGCCGCGCGCAGTGCCGGATGGGCGTGACGAGCATGGCAAGGGCAGCCCCGCATGCGGATTGGCTCACCACGCGGCGTTGCGCGAGGCATTGCTGCGCTGTCGCCGCGGGTGTCCCGGCGCGTTTCACCGCTTGTGCTTCTGATAGGTCCCGACCAGCTCCGCCTGTGCCAGCACGTGGCCGTGCATGGCGCGTTCCAGCGCGGCCTTGTCCGGCGTGCCGAGATCCGGCAGTTCGGTATCCAGCGCGTAGAGCTTGTGGAAGTAGCGGTGGCGGCCGATTGGCGGACAGGGCCCGCCGTAGCCGGTGCGCTGCCAGTCGTTGGTGCCCTCGCGCGTGCCGGAGGGCAGGTGGCTGCGTGCGGCGTCTTCGGCCAGCGCCGCCGTGGCGGGCGGGATGTTGTAGAGCACCCAGTGCACCCAGGTCATGCGCGGGGCGGCGGGGTCCGGGGCATCCGGGTCGTCGACGATCAGGGCCAGGCTGCGGGTGCCCGCCGGCACGCCGGTCCAGGCCAGGGGCGGTGAGGTATCCGTTCCCTCGCACGTGAGTCGGCCGGGCATCTCGGTACCCGCGGCGAAGGCGGGGGAAGTCAGGGTCAGCGTCATGGGCGGCCTCGCTTGTGGAACAGCCGGGGTGGCGCACAGGGCGGCGAGCAGGATCGGCAGGAAACGGGTTCGGGGTGGCATGTCTTTCATCCCTGTGGTCGCCCGGTGCCGGGACGGGCTGGGTCACCGCCATGCCCCGGTTCCTTCAACGTAGTGCGCGGCGCCCGGCGCGGCAAGGACGACCGGTCCGGCGCATCGGATCGCATGTCGCTCGGCACCCACAAAAAAACAGCTTGCGGCATCACGCGCGCGTTTGCTACGCTGCGCCCCGTCATCGTTCCGGAGTGATCTCCATGGACAGTTGTTCTAGTCGACCCTGGGTCGCACGTTGAACGGCTAGACAGTCCAGGCGCGCGGGTATCTATCCATCGCCGCCTCACCACTGCCTCGCCGTCATGCACGGCAGGTCGTGGTTCTTGTGCGGGTTCTCCGCATGAGCCTTTTCCTGCATTCGAATTCGATGGTTTGACCGACACGGCCGGATGGCTGCGGCGTTTGTTCGCGCGTCCAGCGGGAGCCGTGGCCGGCTTGCGCCTGCGTCCGCCATGGCAGCGGGCGAAGGAGGGTTGATGCTGTTCTTGCCGATGCTGCAATACGTTGGGGTGGCGGTGCATCCACGGGGCCGAGTGCGCCCGCAGGCGTGCCGGCCGGCGGCGCCGCTTTCCTTGCTCGCGGGGCGCGCCCGCGCCATGCCGGAGCCGGATCACCTGGCCTGCCGGGCGGCCGGCGGCAGCGGCGCGTTCCGGGGCGATGGCGCGTTGAACCCTGCCCACGCGCGCGCACTCGAATGGTTTGACAGCACGCAACCGGCGAAGGGCAGCCTGCTCAGCCCCGATGTCCGGTTGATCCAGAGCCCCGACGAAATCCGTCGGCCTGCGTGTCCGTGCCGCGTTCTGACGCATTCGCAGGAGGACCCATATGGACAGTCCGAGTCGACCTGATCCACGACCTGATTCCCTCATCTAGGCAAGTCTGCCGCCCGGGTTCTTCCCGCCGCTGACTTGCCGCCCTGGCAAGGCAGCGGTGTCTTCATCGCTCCTTGATGTTCGTTGCCGGAAGGCTTCCGGCATGCGCCGCACGCGCTCGACGCAAGCGCGTGGCGGCAAGGAGTGTCGCATGCGCAAATTCACGATGTCCGTCCGCCGTTTCTCGTCGGTGGTGCTGCCGTTTACCTCGTCCTTCATCCAGTCGCCGGCCGTGTCGCCGCGCACGGCCGATCCGGCCGCCGATCGCGCCAGCCGGCAGGCCGGGGCAGGGCAGGCCATGACGCCGCACGACTATGCGAAGGCGGCCGTCCGGATGTCGCGCACGTACTGGTGGTAAGCCGTTTTCTCCGCACCCTTTTTTCAGGAGGTCGATATGACCCAGATCGTTTCGGGCATCGATGCACCACCACGTCGTGCAGTGCTGGACGATGCGCACGTCGACGATATTCGTGGCGCGCTCGGCACCATCGCCCGGCATGACATCGGCCCGCGCCGAGGATGGCGTGCCCGTCTGCGCACGCTGCTCGCCATCCTGGGCCCAGGCCTCATCGTGATGGTGGGCGACAACGACGCCGGCGCCTTCGGCACGTACGCCCAGGCCGGGCAGAACTACGGCACCACGCTGCTGTGGACGCTGCTGCTGCTGATCCCGGTGCTGTACGTGAACCAGGAGATGGTGCTGCGGCTGGGCGCCGTCACGCGGGTTGGCCATGCGCGGCTGATCTTCGCGCGCTTCGGCCGGTTCTGGGGCAGCTTCTCCGTGATCGACCTGTTTCTGGTGAACGCGTTGACGCTGGTGACGGAGTTCATCGGCATCAGCCTCGCGCTGGCGTATCTCGGGATTCCGCGCCAGTGGGGCGTGTGCGTGTCGGCTGCGCTGGCGCTGCTGGCCGCCGCCACGGGCGACTTCCGCCGCTTCGAGCGGTTCGCGCTGGCGCTGGTGGTGGGCAGCTTTGCGCTGATCCCGGTGCTGGCGATGGCGCATCCGCCGCTCGGGCAGATGGCGCGCGACTTCTTCGTGCCGGCGCTGCCCGCCGGTGCGCCGCTGGCGGAGGTGATGCTGCTGATCATCGCGATCGTCGGGACGACGGTGGCGCCGTGGCAGTTGTTCTTCCAGCAGAGCTACGTGATCGACAAGCGCATCACGCCGCGCTTCATCCGCTATGAGCGCGCCGACCTGTGGCTCGGCATCGTGTTGGCGGTGGCGGGCGCGGTGGCCATGATGGCCTTCAGCGCGCAGGCCTTCCACGGCACGCCCGAGTTCGGCCGGTACACCGATGCGCTGGGCACCGCCGTCGGGCTGGAGCGGCAGGCGGGCCGCTGGGCCGGCATCCTGTTCGCGATCGCGCTGCTGGATGCCAGCATCATCGGCGCGTGCGCGGTGTCGCTGTCGACGGCGTATGCCATCGGCGATGTGCTGGCGGTGCGCCACTCGCTGCATCGCAAGCCGACCGAGGCCAAGAGCTTCTACGCCGTCTACTGCGGCCTCACGCTGCTGGCGGCCGGGCTGGTGCTGACGCCGGGCGTGCCGCTGGGGCTGCTGACCAGCGCGGTGCAATCGCTGGCGGGCGTGCTGCTGCCGAGCGCCACGGTGTTCCTGCTGCTGCTGTGCAACGACAAGGCCGTGCTCGGTCCGTGGACCAACTCCCGCCTGACCAACCTGTTCACGGGCGCGGTGGTGGCGGTGCTGGTGATGCTGTCGGTGATCCTGACGGCCGCGGTGCTGTTCCCCGGCATCGGCATGGTGGAGATCGTGGCCGTACTCGCGGGCGGGTCGCTGATCGCGGCCGTGGGGTCGCTGGCGCTGTGGCGCATCGAACCCCGCGCGAACCGCGGCATCGCGCGGCGCCGGGTCAGTGTGCTGGACCGCACCCGGTGGACCATGCCGCCGCTGGAGCAACTGACCGCCGCCCGGCTGACGCCTCTCAAGCGGACCTGGATGCTCGTGCTGCGCGGCTATCTTGTGATTGCCGCCGGCCTGGTGCTGGTGCGCATTGCCGGGCTGGTGGCGGGGTGAGTGCGTGCCGTTTGCCGGGCGGCACGCATTCGGTTCGCTATCGATTGCATCGCTTCGTTTCAGGCGGTGGCCGACCCGCACCTGTTGCCTACGCTGCGCGCTTTCTTTTCTTGGATTGCACGCAGACAGCGCAATGGGAAATCACTTTTCGGTGAAGCGGCACGGCCCGGTCGTGCCCCAGGATGCCAGCCCACGGCCGGCTTCAGCAGACGTGGATACGCTTGCCGCAAGTCCGCCGCATCCGGCCAGAACCGCTTCCGGCCCGTTGCAGGGGCTCCGGTCCGCGCAAGCGCAGTACGCCGCTGCAGCGGCGTCCGGTCAGTCAGCCGGTGGCGAGGCCGGGCCTGCAACCGAGGCGCCGGATCGTTTGCCGGAGCCGCGGATGGAAATCGCTTCGCCATCCATGCACACAGTGCAACATCCTTTCGCGGTGGTCGGCGATGGGGCGTCGTGCACCGATGCCGAGCCGCCGAGCGAGTTGCCGGAGCTTCCACCTGAGATGTGGACAGTGATCGCCCATCACGATCCCGTTGCGCAGCAGCGGCTGCGCGTCGTCAGCGGGACGCTGAGGGCCGCAGCGGAAGTCGGCATCCGGCAACTGATCGTCAAGACCCCGGAGGGCCTCGCGGCGGTCAAGCGCCCAGGCAGCTATCCGGATCTGCGCGAGCTGACCCTCGTCGGCAATTTCTGGGGCAATGACCTGATCGGACTGCCTGCCACGCTGCGCAAGCTGGACCTGAGCGGGTGTCGCGGCCTCAGGGTGACGGGGCTCGACCCGCTGCTCGCGCTGCCGCTGGTTCGGCTGAATGTCGGCGGATGCCGGCTGGGTGCCGAGGGCGCGCGGCAGCTAGCGAATCATCCGACGCTGACCGCGCTCGACATGCGCGGGAACCAGATCGGCGACGAGGGCGCGACCTATCTGGCTGCCAACACCAGGCTGACTGTGCTCGATGTCGGCGACAACAGCATCGGCGATCCAGGTGTGACCGCGCTGGCCCGCAACGCCACGCTTGCCTCGCTCCATCTCGACGGCAACACGTTCGGCATGGATGGCATTCGCGCATTGGCCAAGAACGCCAAGCTGACCACGCTGAACGTCGGCAAGAACAAGATCGAACCCGAGGGCGCGGAGGCGCTGGCCAAGCATGCCACCCTCAGGACGCTGTTGATCGAAGAGAACACCATCGGGGACCAGGGTGCGCAGCGGCTGGCCGACAACAAGACCCTCACCACGCTGAATGTGCGCAAAAACGGCATCGGCCCTGACGGTGGACTGGCGCTGGCCGCGAACACATCGCTCGTCTCGCTTGCCATCGGCCACAACCGCATCGGGAGCGGGGTCGTGCTGGCGCTGGCCGCCAACAAGAAGCTGACCTCGCTCGATGTCGAATACACCGAGATCAGCACCGTGGTGGATGCGGCCGATGCGGAGGCTGTCGCAGCGGCTGCGGCTGCCGTTGCCCAGGTCGCTTCGGCGCTGGCTGCCAACACCTCGCTCGTCTACCTCAACGTGGGGACGAATTGCCTTGGCGATGAAGGCGCACGGCAGCTGGCCGCCAGCAAGACGATCAAGACGCTGAACATCAGCTACAACAAGATCCATCGCGACGGCGCGCTGGCGTTGGCCGCCAATCGAACGATCACCTCGCTCGATCTGGGCGGGAACGTCATCGGGGCGCCAAGTGTAAAAGCATTGGCCGACAACACGGCGCTGGCCACGCTCAATCTCCGCAAATCCGAGCTCGAGCCCGAGGGGGTGGTGGCATTGGCGGCCAACAAGACGCTCGCCTCATTGGACGTGGGCGCCAACAAGCTCGGCCCCGACAGCGTGCGCATGCTGCTCGCGCAGATGAAACTGGCCGTGCTCGATGCCACCTACAGTGGCTGCGAACCGGGCGCCAGAACCGAGCTGATGGCGCTGGCGGCCCGCATCGGCGTGACGCTGCGGATTTGAGGGGCGCGGCGCTACGGCATCCTCGCAGCCGGCGTGATGCGGGTGTCGTCGGCGGTGCGGTGCGCGCGCCGCCGCTGCTTACGAATACAGCTGTTGCAGGATCGCCTGGCAGAACAGATCCGGCTGCTCCAGCATCATCATGTGGCCGCAGTCGGGCAGTTCGGTGCTGCCCTGCGCGTGTTGCCGGACCCAATCCGGCACGTGCCACGCGGCGGCGGAGCGGCTGCCGGCCAGCAGGTGGAACGGCAGGCCGCGCGACATCAGGCCGCGTAGCGTTTCCAGATAGGTCGGCGTTGCGGTCTCCTTGACCACGGCGCGGGCCATGGCCTGCAGCGTGGCGGCCGGCTGGTTGTGCAGAATGCAGCGGGCCATCTGCAGGCGCTCGGGGGTCGGCGCGATGCCGCCCTTGGCGAGCCAGGCCAGCGGATCGCTCTGCATCCGCTGCAGCTCCGCCGCCCATTCGCGGGCATCGAGCGGGGCGATGCGGCGGCACATGAACGCATCGTCCAGGGTGAAATTGCCTTCGGCGCTCACGATGCTTTTCACCAGCTCGGGGGCACGCGCGGCGGCCAGTACGGCGATTGCTCCACCCACGCTGTGTCCCAGCAGGTGACACGGCTGCCGGACTTCCTGGCGCAGGATGCGGACCACTTCGGCGGCCTGTGCCGCCAGGCTCAGCGCCGGCTCCGCCGGGCGCGCGCCATAGCCCAGCAGATCCGGGATATGGACGGCGATGCCGGGCAGCCGGGCGGCCAGCCCGAAGCCATGCAGCGGACCGAACAGTCCGTGGATCATGACCAGCGGCGTGTCGTGTCGCATGGGGGGCTTCCCGTGAAGCGTCATCCGGATGCCGGATTGCGCATGGAAGGTGGGAGATGCCGACGCAGCGGTCGTGCGGCGGTGAGGGGATCGGTCGAATTCAGTGTGGCGCGGGCGTCCCGGTCACGGGGCGGGTGTCACGCGGGTATCGCATGCGTGCCCGGGAGGCGGCTCGGCGTAGACCGGCCGGTCGTCGGCCGCAGGCGCCGAGGGGTCACCGCCGTGGAGGCGCACAGGTCGGGAAGCCGGACCGACCGGTATGCCCCCGGGATGGCGGCGGCGACTGGGGCGGGACGGATCAGGCGATCAGGAATTTGTCGCGGTTCTTGCCGATCCAGGCGGGTGCGCGGCCGCGGCCGGACCACGTGGCGCCGGTCTTCGGATCGCGGTACTTGGGCGCCACGGTGGACTTGGGACCGCGCTTGCTGCGCTTCGGTGCGAGGCCGATGTCCTCGGCGGTCAGGCCGTATTCCTGCACGACCTGCCGCACGCGCTCGGTGACCTCATTCAGTTCTTTCTGACGGGCGGTTTCGAGTTGCTCGTCGAGTTTTGCCTTCTGGGCAAGCAGTTCTTTGTAGGTTGCCATGTGGTTCTTCCGGAAAGATCGTTGTTGTGGGAATAACCGAGCCAAGCGTTGGTTGCCGCTTGCGGCAAAAGATCACCGCGAATCGCGCCGACCCGGAAGTCTGAATTTTAATACCATTAGCGAAAATCTGAGCGAATTCGTGCACATAAAGTTGGATAGTCGATCGCCGATTTCACGTTTTTTTCAAATTCGTGGGTCGCCGAGTGCGCTTTCAATTGGCCGCCGATCGAGAATTCCACCGCCGTCCTGCCATGCCGATCAAAAGATGAGCGGTGGCGCTGAACCCGCACGGGAATTGGTTCGCTCAAGCAGCGCAATCCATGTCGGCCCGATGCCGTTGCTGAAATGCATTGCCTTGGTTTTTCCGCCCGCCATACGGTCTTTGGAATCGGCTGGCCATGAGCAGGACATTCCCCGATCGTTACGGATGCGTTGCGAAGTCTTCGTTGCCACCGCGCATCCGTTTGGCGATTGACGTCTTGAAGCGATTCGCCCTTCTGCCTGTGGTGTTATCCAAACGCGCCGCTTCGGTGGTCGGCCATCAAATTGAAACGGGTTGTCCGCGCGTTTGCCGGCATTCAACCGAATGCAATCCGGAAGATTGATTGCCTGCTGATCCATTGCGCGCATGGCCCGAATTGCCGGTCGCTGCAAACATGGATCGACCGCGAGATGTTTGCATTTCGCGGGCATGGATGACGTGACGGGCGTTGCGTCATGTTCCGTCGACTGCGCGGGTATGCTGTCGCGCAGAGGTCGGGGCGCGGCGGGTTGGCCGGGCCGGACGGATGGCTATTCCGAGGAGATCGATCCATGAAGAACCTTCGCTTGAGCGCGGCGGGCGCGCTGCTGGCCGCATGGGCATCGTTTGCGCACGCCGAGCCGCTTTGCACGCTGGTGGCCGATGCCGCAACCGGCGGGCCTATCGTGCGGGAGGGGCAGTGCGGCGAGCGTGTCACGCCGGCGTCCACCTTCAAGATTGCGCTGAGCCTGATGGGCTATGACGCCGGCGTCCTGCGGGACGAGCACGCGCCGACGCTGGCGTTCAAGCCGGGCGATCCGGACTGGGGCGGCGCGGCATGGCGTGCGCCGACCGATCCGGCGCGGTGGATACAGTATTCGGTGGTGTGGTATTCGCAGCGGATCTCGCATGCGCTCGGCGCCGAGCGCTTCCGGTCGTACGTGCGGCAGTTCGATTACGGCAACCAGGACGTGGCCGGCGACCCCGGCCGCGACAACGGCCTGGACCGGGCGTGGATCATCTCGTCGCTGAGGATTTCGCCCGAGGAGCAGGTCGGCTTTCTGCGCAGGCTGGTCAACCGGCAGCTGCCGGTATCGGCGCATGCGTTCGACATGACGGCTCGCCTCACCGAGGTGGCGCGGCTGCCCGGCGGCTGGGTCGTGCACGGCAAGACCGGCACCGGCGCGCCGGGCGCCTCGTCGCCGGACGGCACCTGGGATCAGGCGCATGCCTATGGCTGGTTCGTCGGCTGGGTCACCAACGGGACGAAGACGTACGTATTCGCCCACCTGCTGCAGGACGCGCGGATCGAGCCGCGTACGGCCGGCGTGCGGGCCCGCGAAGCGGTGCTCGATCGGCTGCCGGCGCTGCTGCCGCCTGACGCCAGCTGAGGCCGGCTGAAGCGCCGAAGCCGGCGTGGCGCGCGCATCGGCCAAAAAAAACCCGGCGAGGGAAGCCGGGCGAATTGGGATGCGAGGTCTGCGTAATCACGATACAAAAGCGTGGCCCCCGGATTGAAAACAATTCCAAAGAGGCGTCCCGATTCGAGGCGACGCTCTAAAAATCCGGGGCGATTGGACGGCCGCTCCGGGGCACAGCGACGACCGCCCCGTCTGCGACTGCGTCGGGACCGGCTGGCCGGGGGCGATCAGAACATCGACGGATCGTCGTCGGCGAAGTTGCCGTCGTCGAAGCTGGTGTCCAGCAGGCCGTCGTCGCGCGAGGCCGTGTCGGTGCGGAGCGCGGGCGCGTCATCGTCGCCGTAGTAGTTGTTGATGACCGTGGTCTCGGTCGGCAGCATTCCCATGGCCGGCTGGCCGAGGAAGCCGTTCCCGCTGTTGTGGTGGAACAAGCTCTCGATGCCCTGGAACAGGAAGGCGCCGCCCGCGACGCCGGCGGCCGTGGTGGCGATGCTGCCGAGCGTGCTGCGCATGCCGTCGCCCAGAAAGCCGGAGCGGGATGGCTGTGCTGCCGGCGCCACGGGCGCGGAGGCCATCGCCGGGGGCGGCGCGCTGCCGGCGTGCTGGCCCCAGGTGCCTGCCGGGTCAAGGAAGGCGCCGGAGCCGGTGGCCTGCGCCGCCTGCAGCCGGGTTTGCAGTTGCGCGATCTGCGTCTTGGCGCCGGCCAATGCCTGGTCAAGCAGCATGGCGCGCTGCACCAGCAGGTAGGCGGCGTCCGGCTGCCTGGCGACGGCCTCGGCGATGCGGGCTTCGGCCTGCGGGTCTTTCGTGCCGGCCTGGGCCTGCGTCAGTTGGGCGAGGAAGCTTTCCAGCGCTTGCAGCTCTTGCGGGGTCATGGCGTGTCTGATCCGGGTGGTGTGCGACGGGGCCAGATTAGGAAGCGAGACTTAAGCGGGCATTAAGGCCGGGCCTGTGCGGTGTAACCGTGCGTAACCCGGTGCGACCCGGCGGCGGTGCGCCGTTCGCGGTGTGAGCCCCAGGGCGCATCTCTGCTCAATTGCTTTACAATTAAACTATTTATGACTAATGTAATTGGGCCTCATCCGTGGAGCCCTCATGAAGATTGTCTGTATCGGCGGCGGCCCGGCCGGCCTGTATTTCGCCCTGCTGATGAAGCGGCAGGATCCGTCGCACGACATCACGGTGGTCGAGCGCAACCGGCCGTACGACACCTTCGGCTGGGGCGTGGTCTTCTCCGACCAGACGCTGGGCCACCTGCAGCGCGCTGACCCCGAGAGCGCCGCGCAGATCCTCGATGCGTTCAACCACTGGGATGACATTGAGGTCCACATCCGCGGGCAGGTGGTGCGCTCCGGCGGCCACGGTTTCTGTGGCATCGGCCGCAAGCGGCTGCTGAACATCCTGCAGGCGCGCTGCGAGGAAGTGGGCGTCAAGCTCGTCTTCGAGACCGATGTGCAGGACGATGAGGCCTATGCCGACGCCGATCTCATCATCGCCAGCGACGGCCTGAACAGCCGCATCCGCGCCAAGTATGCCGCCACCTACCAGCCCGACATCGATACGCGCCGCTGCCGCTTCGTCTGGCTCGGCACGCACAAGCTGTTCGAGGCGTTCACCTTCGCCTTCGAGCAGACCGAGCATGGCTGGTTCCAGGCGCACGCCTACCGCTTCGACGCCGATACCTCCACCTTCATCGTCGAGACGCCCGAAGAGGTTTGGCGCAAGGCCGGGCTGGAGACGATGGAGAAGGACGAGGCCATCGCCTTCTGCGAGCGCCTGTTCGCCAAGTACCTGGATGGCCACAAGCTGATCTCGAACGCGGCGCATCTGCGCGGCTCGGCGCAGTGGATCCGCTTTCCGCGCGTGGTGTGCCGGCGCTGGGTGCACGACAACGGGCGCACGCCGGTGGTGCTGATGGGCGATGCCGCGCACACAGCGCATTTCTCGATCGGCTCGGGCACCAAGCTGGCACTGGAAGATGCGATCGAACTCGCGCGCTGCATCGGCGCGCAGCCCGCCGACCTGCGGGCCGCGCTCGAACACTACGAAGCGGTGCGCAGCGTGGAAGTGCTGCGCATCCAGAACGCCGCGCGCAATTCGACCGAGTGGTTTGAGAACGTCGCGCGCTATGCCAACCTGCCGACCGAGCAGTTCGCCTACTCGCTGCTCACGCGCAGCCAGCGCATCAGCCACGAGAACCTGCGCCAGCGCGACCGCGCTTATCTCGAATCGTTCGAGGACTGGATCGCGGGTCAGGCCGGCGCGCCGCGCGCCCCCGACCGCGCCCCGGTGCCGCCGATGTTCACGCCGTTCACGGTGCGCGGCCTGACGCTGAAGAACCGCGTGGTGGTTTCGCCGATGGCCCAGTATTCGTGCCGCAACGGCCTGCCCGCCGACTACCACCTCGTGCACCTGGGCGCGCGCGCCATGGGCGGCGCCGGGCTGGTGATGGCGGAGATGACCTGCGTGTCGCCCGATGCGCGCATCACGCCCGGCTGCCCCGGCCTGTGGAATGCCGAACAGCGCGACGGTTGGGCGCGCATCGTCGGGTTCGTGCACGACCACAGCGAGGCCAGGCTCGGTATCCAGCTCGGCCATGCGGGCGCCAAGGGCTCGACGCGCGTGGCGTGGGAGGGCATCGACCTGCCGCTGCCCGAGGGCAACTGGCCGCTGATCTCCGCCTCGCCGCAGCAGTACCTGGACGGCGTGAGCCAGTGGTCCCGCGCCATGACGCGCGACGACATGGACCGCGTGCGCGACGATTTCGTCCGCGCGGCCCGGCTGGCGGTGGAGGCCGGCTTCGACTGGCTGGAGCTGCACTGCGCGCACGGCTATCTGCTGTCGTCGTTCATTTCGCCGCTGACCAACCTGCGCAGCGACGACTACGGCGGCGTGCTGGAGAACCGCCTGCGCTATCCGCTCGAAGTGTTCCGCGCCGTGCGGGCCGTGTGGCCGGCGGACCGGCCGATGTCGGTGCGCATCTCCGCGCACGACTGGGTGCAGGGCGGCATCACGCCGGACGACGCGGTGGCGATCGCGCGCCTGTTCAAGGCCGCGGGCGCCGACATGATCGACTGCTCGTCGGGCCAGGTCAGCAAAAAGGAGCAGCCGGTGTACGGCCGCATGTACCAGACGCCGTTCGCCGACCGCGTGCGCAACGAGGCGGGCATCGCCACCATCGCCGTGGGCGCCATCTCCGAGGCCGACCACGTCAACAGCATCATCGCCGCCGGCCGTGCCGACCTGTGTGCCGTGGCGCGTCCGCACCTGGCCAACCCGGCCTGGACGCTGAACGAGGCCGCGCGCATCGGCTACCTCGACATGCCATGGCCCCAGCAATACCGCGCCGGCAAGCTGCAGCTCGAGCGCAACCTGGAGCGCGAGCGGGCGCTGGCCACGCAGGCGGCGGGGCTGTCGCCGCTGGAGCAGGCCAACCGCATGCAGGGGGTCTGACATGTCGACGCTGGCAGGACACCATGCCGTCGTGACCGGCGCGGGCCGGGGCATCGGCGCGGCGATCGCGTCGCGCCTGGCCGCCGACGGCGCCACGCTGACCCTGATGGGGCGCAACGCTGCCGTGCTCGAAGCCACCGCCGCGACGCTGCCCGCCGCTGCCCGCGCGCAGGTGGTGACGTGCGACGTCGCGGATGCGGCGAGCGTGGCGCAGGCCTTTGCGTCGGCGCGCGCGGGGCGCGGCCCGGTCTCGATCCTGATCAACAACGCGGGCCAGGCCGAGAGCGCGTCGTTCGGCAAGACCACGCTGGAGCACTGGCAGCGCATGCTGACCGTCAACCTGACCGGCACCTTCCTGTGCACGCAGGCCGCGCTGGCCGATGTGCAGGCCTGCGGCCGCGGCCGCATCGTCAACGTGGCGAGCACGGCGGGGCTGCGCGGCTACGCCTATGTGTCGGCCTACGCGGCGGCCAAGCACGGCGTGATCGGCCTGACGCGCTCGCTGGCGCTGGAGCTGGCCGCGCGCGGCGTGACCGTCAACGCCGTCTGCCCCGGCTACACCGATACCGACATCGTGCGCGAGAGCATCGACCGCATCGTCGCCCGCACCGGCCGCAGCGCGGAGGACGCGCGCGCCGAGCTGGTCAGGGGCAATCCGCAGGGCCGGCTGGTGACGCCGCAAGAAGTGGCCGACGCCGTGGCGTGGCTCTGCTCGGGGGGCGCTGCGTCGATCAATGGGCAGGCCATTTCGGTCTCGGGCGGGGAGGTCATGTGAGCCGGCCCCGCAAGACCGCCCTGGCCGCGCGCGCCACCGGCCACCACAAGGTGGTGCAGGCCCTCGGCGATGCGCGCATCGGCCTGGAGGCCCGCTCTCACGTCGACGACCACATGGACGTGAAGATCTGGCTGCGCCTGCTGGCCTGCAGCACGCAGATCGAACAGCAGATCCGCCAGCGCCTGCGCGCGCGCTTCAACACCACGCTGCCTCGCTTCGACTACCTGGCCCAGCTCGACCGCCATCCGGACGGCCTGCGCATGAGCGTGCTGTCGCGCTACCTGATGGTGACCGGCGGCAACGTGACCGGCCTGACCGACCAGTTGGAGAAGGAGGGGCTTGTCAAACGCGAGGCGGATCCGGATGATCGCCGCTCGTTTCGCGTGCGGCTGACCCCGGCGGGCCGCCGCCACTTCGCCACCATGGCCGCCGAGCACGAGCGCTGGCTGATCGGGATGTTCGACGGCCTGGGCGCCGCGAACAAGGATGCGCTGTATGCGCAGCTCGGCAGCCTGCGCGTGCACCTGGCGCGGCGCGAGACCGAACTGAGCGAGCCCGACGCCCTCGACGACCCCGTTTCTTCAACCCGATCCCGACCATGAACGACCGCATCGACCCGGCCCTGCTGGCCGGCAACCGCCGCCCGCTGGCGGGCTACCAGGCCACGCATTTCCTGTGGCGCGTGCAGGGCGGCGTGGCCACCGTCACGCTCAACCGGCCCGAGCGCAAGAACCCGCTGACCTTCGATTCGTACGCCGAGCTGCGCGACCTGTTCCACCAGCTCAAGTGGGCGGACGACGTCAAGGCCATCGTGCTGGCTGGCGCCGGCGACAACTTCTGCTCCGGCGGCGACGTGCACGAGATCATCGGCCCGCTGGTGCAGTTGAAGGCGCCCGAACTGCTGATGTTCACGCGCATGACCGGCGAGCTCGTCAAGGCCATGCGCGCCTGCCCGCAGCCCATCGTCGCCGCCGTGGATGGCGTGTGCGCGGGCGCGGGCGCGATCCTGGCGATGGCCTCCGACCTGCGCCTGGGCACCGCGCGCAGCAAGACGGCGTTCCTCTTCAACCGCGTCGGCCTGGCCGGGTGCGACATGGGCGCGTGCGCGATGCTGCCGCGCATCATCGGCCAAGGCCGTGCGAGCGAGCTGCTCTACACCGGCCGTGCCATGCGCGGCGAGGAAGGCGAGCGCTGGGGCTTCTTCAACCGCCTGTGCGAGCCGGCCGAGGTGCTGGCCCAGGCGCAGGCGCTGGCCGCCGACCTGGCCGCCGGCCCGACCTTCGCCAACGGCATCACCAAGACCATGCTGCACCAGGAATGGACCATGACGATCGAGCAGGCGCTGGAGGCCGAAGCCCAGGCCCAGGCGCTCTGCATGCTGACCGAGGATTTCTCGCGCGCGTACCACGCGTTCGTCGCCAGGCAGACACCGGTGTTCGAGGGCAACTGACATGAGCGACCTGGACTACCTGCAGTGGCCCTTCTTCGATGACCGGCATCGCGGGTTGGCGGCCGAGCTCGAGGCCTGGGCGGCCGAACACATTCCGCACGGCCACGGTGCCGACGTCGATGCCGAATGCCGCGCGCTGGTGCGCCTGCTCGGCCAGGCCGGCTGGCTGCGCCACGCGGTGGGCGGCACCGCGCATGGCGGCGCCGGCGAGGCTATCGACACGCGCGCCATCTGCCTGATCCGCGAGACGCTGGCGCGCCACTCGGGCCTGGCCGATTTTGCGTTCGCGATGCAGGGGCTGGGCTCCGGTGCGATCTCGCTGCACGGCACGCCCGCGCAGCGCAAGCGCTATCTGACAAAGGTGGCGCGCGGCGAGGCCATCGCCGCGTTCGCGCTGTCCGAGCCCGAGGCCGGCTCCGATGTGGCCGCCATGGCGTGCGCCGCGCGCGCGGACGGCGACAGCTACGTGCTCGATGGCGAGAAGACGTGGATCTCCAACGGCGGCATCGCCGATTTCTACGTCGTCTTCGCCCGCACCGGCGAGGCGCCGGGCGCGCGCGGCATCAGCGCGTTCATCGTCGAGGCGGGCACGCCGGGCTTCGAGATCGCCGAGCGCATCGACGTGATCGCGCCGCATCCGCTGGCGCGCCTGCGCTTCACCGATTGCCGCATCCCGGCCGGCCAGCGCGTGGGCGCGGCCGGCGAGGGCTTCAAGGTGGCGATGCGCACGCTGGACGTGTTCCGCACCTCGGTGGCCGCCGCCGCGCTCGGCTTCGCGCGCCGCGCGCTGGACGAAGCGCTGGCGCGCGCCACCACCCGCAAGATGTTCAACGGCGTGCTGGCCGACTTCCAGCTCACGCAGGCCAAGCTCGCGCAGATGGCCACCGCCATCGACAGCGCCGCGCTGCTGACCTACCGCGCCGCGTGGCAGCGCGACCAGGGCCGCAGCGTCACGCGCGAGGCCGCCATGGCCAAGATGACCGCCACCGAGAACGCCCAGCAGGTGATCGACGCCGCCGTGCAGATGTGGGGCGGCCTGGGCGTGGTCAGCGAGCAGCCGGTCGAGCGCCTGTACCGCGAGATCCGCGCGCTGCGCATCTACGAAGGCGCGACCGAGGTGCAGCAGCTCATCATCGCGCGCGACCTGCTGCGCCATGCGGCCCAGGGCGCGGCCCCGGCTGCGGCCGCCACCGCGTCTTGACCCCCGCCCGCGACGGAGAGCCCGCCATGCCCAGCGCCCACCTCGACACCTTCGCCCGCGACCGCCTGCCGCCGCCGGCGCTTCAGCCGGTCTACCGCTTCGATCTGCCGGCGCTGCGGTTTCCGGCCCAGCTCAATTGCGCGACCGAATTGCTGGACCGGCGCGTTGCCGGCGGCGAGGGTGCCCGCCTGTGCATCCAGGCGCCGGGCGGCCTGCGCTGGCGCTACGCCGATCTGCTCGAACACGCCAACCGCTTGGCCAACGTGCTCGTTCGGGACATGGGCGTGGTGCCCGGCAACCGCGTGCTGCTGCGCGCGCCCAACAACCCGATGCTGGCGGCCTGCTGGTTCGCGGTGATGAAGGTGGGCGCGATCGCCGTGACCACCATGCCGCTGCTGCGCGCCAAGGAGCTCGGGCAGATTCTGGCCAAGGGCGAGATCGGCTTCGCCCTGTGCGATGCGCGGCTGGCCGACGAACTGCGCGCCGCCGCCGATCAGGTGGCCATGCCGATGCGCATCCGCTGCTTCAACGACGCCTCGCCCGACGGCCTGGAAGCGGCGATGGCGCGCCAGCCCGCCACCTTCACCAACGTCGACACGGCGGCCGACGACACCTGCCTGCTGGCCTTCACCTCGGGCACCACCGGCGTGCCCAAGGCGACCATGCATTTCCACCGCGACGTGATGGCGATCTGCGCCTGCTGGCCGCCGCACGTGCTACGCCCGCGTCCGGACGACATCTTCATCGGCAGCCCGCCGATGGCGTTCACCTTCGGGCTGGGCGGCCTGCTGCTGTTCCCGATGAGCGTGGGGGCGTCGACAGTGCTGCTGGAGAAGGCTTCGCCCAACGACCTGGTGGACGGCATCCGCGCGTTCGGCGCCACCGTGCTGTTCACCGCGCCGACCACCTACCGCAACATCGCCGCGCGCGGGGACGAACTGCGCGCCACGCCGCTGCGCCGCTGTGTCTCCGCCGGCGAGGCGCTGCCCGCCGCCACGCGCGCGCTGTGGAAGCAGGCCACCGGCATTGAACTGATCGACGGCATCGGCGCGACCGAGATGCTGCATATCTTCATCTCCGCCGCTGATGGCGACGTGCGCCCCGGCGCTACCGGCAAGCCGGTGCCCGGCTATGTCGCCCGCGTGGTGGATGAGCACGGCAACACGGTGCCGCCCGGCACGGTCGGCCGGCTCGCGGTGCAGGGCCCGACCGGCTGCCGCTACTTGGCCGACGAGCGCCAGCGCAACTACGTGAAAGACGGCTGGAACCTGACCGGCGACGCCTACGTGATGGACGCGGACGGCTATTTCCACTACCACTCGCGCACCGACGACATGATCGTCTCGTCGGGCTACAACATCGCCTCGCCCGAGGTGGAGGACGCACTGATGCAGCATCCGGCCGTGGCCGAGTGCGGCGTGATCGGCGTGCCGGACGCGGAGCGCGGACAGATCGTCAAGGCCTTCGTCGTGCTGCAACCGGGCCACGAACCCGGGCCGGCGATGGTCAAGGCGCTGCAGGACTTCGTCAAGCAGACCGTGGCGCCGTACAAGTACCCGCGCGCCATCGAGTTCTGCACGAGCCTGCCGCGCAGCGAAGTCGGCAAGCTGCTGCGCTATCGGCTGCGCGAGGGCGCGTCGTCATGACGGCGCACTTCGAGCGCGCCGCGCGCATCCGCTTCGGCCACTGCGATCCGGCCGGCATCGTGTATTTCCCGCAATACCTGGTGCTGTTCAACGGCCTGGTCGAGGACTGGTTCACCGACGGCCTGGGCATCTCATACGCTGACATGCTCGGCCCGCGCCGCATCGGGCTGCCGATCGTCAAGCTGCACTGCGAATTCAGCGCCATCAGCCGCATGGGCGATGACGTGCAGCTCAAGCTGCGGCTGGAGCGGCTGGGCAATGCCTCGCTGTCGCTGGCCCTCGACTGCTGGGCCGGCGACCAGCAGCGCGTGCGCTCGCAGCAGGTGCTGGTGTTCACCGATCTCAATACGCATCGTGCCATCGCGGTGCCGCCGGATGTGCGGCAGGCGCTGGCCGCGTGCGCCTGATCACCACAAAAACCCAAGGAACAGACCCATGCAGGTGCTTCTTCCCCCCGGCTGGCCGCGCCCGAAGGGCTATGCCAACGGCGTGTCCGTGCGCGGACGCATGATTTTCGTAGCCGGCATGATCGGCTGGGACGCGCAGGGCGTGTTCCACACCGACGACCTGGCCGGCCAGGTGCGCCAGGCGCTGCGCAACATCGTCGAGGTCCTCGCCGAGGGCGGCGCCCAGCCCGGGCACATCGTGCGCATGACCTGGTACGTGACCGACAAGCGGGCCTACGTGGCCGCCTACCGGGAGATCGGCGAAATCTTCCGCGAGCTGATCGGCAGCTTCAGCATCGCCATGACGGCGGTGGAGGTGTCGGCGCTGGTGGAGGACCGCGCCAAGGTGGAGATCGAGGTGACAGCGGTGGTGCCGGATTGAGGCAACACGGCGCTTATAACGGCGGACAAAAAAGTCTGTACCAAGCGCGTCGTTGAGCGGTGTAAGCAACCCGTCCGCGTTAGGTTATCTCGGGGCCGGCGCTGTGCCTCCATATGGAACCTAAGCGGAGGTGGCGGCCTTCGCTTTTACTTCAGCTGTTGCTATGGGTGGCCGGTTCTCGTGGACTGACCATTTTTATAGCTGGGCGGGCAAAGTCATGAGGTGCGGGCGTAGTCGTGTCCGGGGTTGGGTGGAAGCGATATAGTGAGGTGCCTACCTACCGCGCCGAATGCCATGTCTCGCTTGGGAATCGAACACCAGAACGGCTTAATCTACGAGGGCAGGGACGACCCGAGCTATCTCACGGTCCCGACGCCGATCGTCTCGCAATGCGCTCTCATCGAGTCTCCCTCTGACCTTGGAAAACTGCCCCAGGGGGTGGGTACTGACCCGTTTCGCTGGATTTTCAGGGAGGACTCGTTTGACCCGGTGTCTAGGGTCCGTCGTGGACGCCTGTTTCAACCCCTCGGTAATTCCAACAAGCAATTCGTCCTGGTTATCGCACATCCGTACGTGCTATCGGACATAAACCAAAGCGCCGTTGGCCAAGTGCGCAAGGAGATGACGGTCTTCATTCACTGCACTCCGCTTGTGTCGCATCCCGACCGAGGCGAGGGCCTTCAGCTCGCAATCGGCCACGCGGGGGCGTACTCGCTCTGGCGGATTTTGCAGACTGAGCAGACGGTCAGTCAGGACGTGCTGGTAACGCTTCGGGCTGAGTCGGCGTATGGCGTTCTACCTACTCTCGACGTGGCCCAAATCCCTGAAGACGGGCGGCAAGCCGTGACTGAGGCCTACGAGCGGGTCATGAACGTGGCGTATCAAGACTCGCCGACGTCGATTGTTGACCAGTGCCGGAACCTCTGTGCGGTTCTCATTGCTCGTTGGTTGCGTCAGCTAACAGGAGACGAGAAGACGCTTCACAATGACCTTGGAGGCTGCATATCGGCAGTGAAGCGCTACTTCGGTGAAAGCGAGCAAAAGCTCGTCCGCGCGGCGCTTGAGACGGTGAACCTTCTCCATCCTCGGGGGAAGGAGAACGAGCGGGAGAGGTACAGCTTGCGAGCGGTGTCAAACGCGGACGCCGAGCTGGCTTTGCACGCAACGGAGTTCGTAATTCGAGAGCTTGGCTGGGGGCGGTAGCGTCCGTATGAGAGCGGCCCTCGGCACAAGCACGACGTCGTGCTATCGAGGGCTCGTCGACAGGTGCTATAAGGTACCCAGCAACTCGAGGGCACAGGCTTTGAATACCGCAAAGGCAACTTGGAACTCGAGCGTGTCAGATTTTCCGTGTGCCCGAGGTCATGAGATGCTTGTAAGCAAAATCGACCATGACCGTAGCAATGCCGCGCAAGAAGACCACGAAACCGAAGGCCCCCAAGCTTGTTCCCGACGAACTGATCGACCAGTTGCTGGCCCAGCTCGAGAACAAAGACGCCGAGTCGATTCTCGGCGAATCGGGCCTAGCCGGCCTGCTCAAGAAGCAGTTGGCCGAGCGCATGCTGGCTGCTGAGCTGAGGCACCATCTGGCTGCTGAGGCCCAGCAAGGCAAGAGCGGCAATCACCGCAACGGCACCAGCCCCAAGACCGTCCTCACGCCCAACGGCGAGCTGGAACTGGACATTCCACGCGACCGGCAGGCCACCTTCGAGCCGCAACTGGTGGCCAAGTACCAGCGCCGGCTGCCCCGCTTCGACGACCACGTGATCAGCATGTATGCGCGCGGCATGAGTGTGCGCGAAATCCAGGGTCACCTGCAAGAGTTGTACGGCCTGCAGGTCTCGCCCGACCTGATCTCCACCATCACCGACGAGGTGCTGGCTGAGGTCGAACAATGGCAGCAACGCCCGCTGGAGGCGATGTACCCAATCGTCTACTTCGACGCACTGCGCCTGAAGATCCGCGACGAAGGCACGGTCAAGAACAAGGCGGTGTACCTCGCGCTGGGCATTCGGGCCGACGGGCGCAAGGAAGTGCTCGGACTGTGGATCGAGCAGACCGAGGGCGCCAAATTCTGGCTCAAGGTCTTCAACGAGCTGAAGAACCGCGGCCTGGGCGACATCCTGGTCGCCGTGGTTGACGGCCTGCGAGGCTTCCCCGAAGCGATCGAGGCTGTCTATCCAGACGCGCAAATCCAGACCTGTATCGTTCACCTGATCCGCAACTCGCTCAACCTGGCGAGCTGGAAGGAGCGCAAGGGCCTGGCGGCCGCGCTCAAGCCGATTTACCAGGCCGCCACGGCCGAAGCCGCCGCCGGCGCACTGGAGGCGTTCGCAGCCAGCGATTGGGGCCGGAAATTCCCGACGGTGGCCGATATGTGGCGCCGGCAATGGGAGCAGGTCATCCCATTCTTCGTCTACCCACCCGAAGTGCGCCGGATCATCTACACCACCAACGCTATCGAAAGCATGCACATGCAGTTGCGCAAGATCGTCAAAAACCGGGGTCACTTCCCCAGCGACGAAGCGGCCAGCAAGCTGCTGTTCCTGGCCTTGCGCAATATCGAGAAAGACTGGAAGATGCCGCCCATCACTTGGAAGCAGGCGGCCAACCAGTTCGCCATCCTCTTCGGCGAACGATTCACCAACGCCCTACGCTGAGATTTTTTAACCGACCTCAGCACACAGAATTCCTGACACGTCCCAATAAGGTCAACCTGCGACTGAGTTATTGTTCTCATACCTTATGGTTTGTCTTCCAAAACCAAGCTTGCGTGCAATGCGTCTGCCTCCTGTATTCAGAACATTGCCAGCTGGGATTTGAGTTGTTTCCCCCGCGTTGTATTTTTGCATGTTTTTACTGGGGTATACAGTAACCCCCAGTTTCATTAAGGCGATAGGGGCCAAGACGTCGACAGGTTTGACGGGGATGGCGGCGCCGGACAGCACGCTTCTTTTGGCCTTGGCGTAAACACCGACTCCCAGCTTAACAATGACTCCTGATGTGACGAGTTCCTTGAGGGCGCGACTCACTTGAGCTTCACTGCCCAGCTTGGCGAACTCCGAGCGTACGAAGACCTCGTCGTTGCGACGAGCGATGGACCTCTTCATTCGTTCTGCGAGAATCATCGCAACCTCCAATCATTGTCTTCCTGATGCTATATGATATAAATTCTTGATAGAAAAGGAAAATTATACTCAAATTATGCTCATGCACTGACCAGTGTACCATCTTCAACCAAGGCTGCCGGGGTGCTGTAAAAGTGGCTCAAAGTGCACTTCATGCGAACGGTATGGTCAGTGGTTTCGTTGCGGCGTACTTGACCACGGCACCGTTCTGCCGTGGCCTTGTTCCCAGCATGATCACCGCCGTCATCGATTTCCGTGTCTCGCGAATTGCAAACATCAGCAATGGATCAGGATTGGAAACAGCGCACGTATCAATACGTCCAGTCGCGACGTCAACACCCGGCCTGGCAATTGCTTGCCGCACGTAGTGCGCCGTTGGTGCTGAGCTGTTTGCAGAGCCTATTCGAGAAGAGCCACGACGGCATTGAGGCGGAAGCGGCCGAGCAGGGGCTGACTGTGTTACTGGAGCAACACGCCAACTCTGACGAGTTCGGTGTCGACCCCGACGTCGATTGCGCGGCGCTGGCGCGAAAGGAGTTGCGCGGATGGATTCGGCGTGCGCTGTTGATTGAGCGAGAAGGCAGGCTCTACGCCACGGACGCGCTGGAAGAGGCCTTGCGCTTTGTGGCAGCCTTGGACGGTCGACTCATGACGTCCACCGCGTCGCGGCTATCCATCGTGCAACGGGAAATCGAAAATCTCGAATCCAGTCTGAATCCGGATCCTCGCAGCCGCTCGCGGTATCTGGAGCGCAAGATCCAGGAACTCGAGCGAGAACTGGACGACGTTAAGGCCGGCAAAGTGCACGTGGTGACCGAGTCGGAGGCGGTCGAGGGCATCCGCGAGATTTACAGTTTGGCCATCAGTTTGCGCGCGGATTTTCGCCGGGTGGAAGATTCCTATCGGGAGGCAGATCAGGCTTTGCGACAGTCGATCGTAAGCGAGCGCAATCACCGAGGCGCGATTGTCGACAAATTGTTGAACAGCCATGATGAGCTTCTGGAGACCCCCGAGGGTAAGGTGTTTCGAGGGTTTCAGCAGCAACTCGGCCGCTCGGCTGAACTCGATGCGATGAAGCATCGCTTGCGCGAAATCCTTCGCCATCCCGCCGCACGCTCCGCACTCAATCCCGCTCAGCAGCATGAACTGCGCTGGCTCATTATTCGTCTGATCGACGAGTCGGCTGTCGTCATTCGTGCACGGGCCAGAAGCGAGCGTGACGTCAAGGGATTTCTCCGGACGGGCTTGGCGGCGGAACACCACCGGGTCGGCGAGTTGATCGGCGACATCCTGCGGCAGGCGCTGGCGCTCGATTGGCAGAGCGCCTCGGTGCGCGGCATGGGCAGCAGCTTGCCACCCGTCGCCATTTCCGTCGCCGGACTGCCGTTGGTCGAACGGCTTCGATTCAAGGTCATCGAGGAGGAGGCGCAAGAGTTGCTGGAACTGCGGGCGCAAAGCATGGATCCGCAGACCATGGACGATGCGTTCTGGGAAGCACTCGACGGCCTGGATCGGCAGGCGTTGTACGAGCGGACATTGGCGCTGCTCGAGCAAAGTGGTGAGTCGATGGGGATCGCTGAATTGGCGCGGCAACTGCCGCCGACGCACGACCTTGAGACCATTGCACTCTGGCTGAGCATGGCACGCGAAGCTGAGGCGCCAGTCAGTGAACGGCGAGAAAGCGTCGATGTGGTCGGCCGCGACGGCGTGCCGTTACGATTCAGTGTCCCCGAGGTGGAGCTCAGCTTCGAGCAGATGCGCGGATTGGATATGGAGCTATAACGCACCTCGTTATACAGAAGTCGGCAGTAGTTGAGTTCCAAGGGGGGTTGTAAACGATCGCGGAGTCTCGTTTACTGCCTGGATTTGGAGCCGAAATGGTCAGCGATTCGGGAGCGTGGGTGGACGAGGAGCTTGAGGGTCTGGATCTAGGTGATCCGCGGCGGGATCGGCGAGCGAAGGAGTTGCTCAAGCGGTTGTCGGCGCAGCCCACGGCGAGCATTCCGGGTGCGTGTGATGGCTGGAGCGAGACCGTTGGGGCCTATCGGTTTCTGGGCAATACCGAGATCGATTGGCGCGACGTGATGCAGCCGCATTGGGAACGTACAACGCAGCGGGCTGGTGAGCACCCGGTGGTCCTATGCATCGCGGACACCACGGAGCTGGACTTCAATGGTCAGGAGATTGAAGGGCTTGGTCCCCTGAGCTACGAAGTCCAACGGGGCATGTATTTGCATCCGACATATGCGGTGACACCAGACCGGGAGCCGTTGGGCGTGCTTGATGCGTGGATGTGGGCACGCGAGCCGCGAGAGGCGGACGGCTCACGGGGCGGGCTCAAGGAGAGCGTGCGCTGGATCGAAGGGTATGAGCGAGTCGCGGAGCAAGCCGCGCAGTTGCCGCACACTCGCTTGGTGTACGTGGCGGATCGTGAAGGCGATATCGGTGCGCTGATGGCCCGCGCGCAAGTGCTGGGTCACCCGGCCGACTGGCTGATCCGCTGCCAACATGATCGAAGCCTGGATGAAGCCGGCAAGCTATGGGAGCAGTTCGAAGCCAGCCCGGTGCTTGGGGAGCTCACCTTCACCTTGCCGCGACGCCCGGGCAGCCCGGCGCGCCAGGTCACACAGGCGTTGCGCACACAGCGGGTAAAGCTGGCCGGTCATAGCGGTGTGGAGTTGACTTGCATTTGAGGCGCGGGAGATTGGCGCACCTGCGGGCGCCAAGCCCGTGGTGTGGCGACTGCTGACCAACCGGAGCGCAGCGGATGCGCACGCCATCATCGAAGTGGTGGATTGGTATCGAGCGCGTTGGGAGATCGAGATGTTCTTCCACGTGCTCAAGACCGGTTGCAAGGTCGAGGCTCTGCAGTTGGCGCAAATCGATCGCGTGGAGCGGGCCCTGGTGCTGTACATGATCGTGGCTTGGCGCATCGCCCGGCTGATGCGACTGGGCCGGACGTGCCCCGACCTGGATGCCGTGCTGTTCTTCGATGCTGACGAGATACGAGGCGCCCACCTGTTGGCCAAGAAACCGGCGCCCAAGGGTTCGGTCACGCTTAACCAGATGATCCGCCTGGTGGCCTCCCTTGGCGGGTTCCTCGGACGCAAGAGCGATGGTGAGCCCGGCGCCAAGACGATATGGATCGGCCTACAGCGCACCATGGATGCCGCTTCTATGATTCAAGCGCTCAGGGGCAACGTATGAATTCTGTATAACGAGGTGGCTATAACGTGGTGAGCATTTTCGATACGCTGACGGCTCCAAAGGAGGATGGTCAGGCGGCTGCCGACGTCACGCCTGATGTCGCGTTGCAGCCGGAGCTGACTCACAGGGCTGATGCCGAATCAGGCGTGGGCGCGGTGCCGGAGGCCCCCGGAGCGTTCATACCCCGCGATGTCAAGGATGCGTTCCAGGAACTGCTCAAATTCGGTTTTCTCGAGGCCGCCAGAAAGCCCAATCTCTACCACATCGCTGCTACAAGCACCGCGCAGATCAATGCCATTCTGGAGCCCCTCGATCTAGCGCTCAGGATTGACGACGTACGGGGCCTGGCTTTCCTGGTGGTTGCCGCCTCGTTCGTTGCTGATGCGCAGGACGACGAGTGGTCACATCCGCTGATTCGCCGCCAGCGCCTGACGCTCGAGCATTCCTTATTGGTGGCGCTATTGCGGCAGCACTATCTCGTTCACGAGCAGGAGCAGGGAATTGGCGCGCAGGAGGCGCCGGTGCTGGTCGAGGAGGTCGCGTCCCAGTTGCAACTGTATCTGGGCAACCTGGGTAGCGATACTCGTGAACTCCAGCGTGCGCGCAACTTGCTCGAGAAGCTCAAGCCGCACGGCATCGTCTCGGAGGTCGATCAACACGACCAGTTCCTGATTCGCCCGATCATCGTCCATCTTGCCAATCCGGAGAACCTGCAGGGGTTGCTCCAGGCGCTCAAGCAGGCATCGGCTGACGCGCGCAGCGATGGCGATGTCGGGTCGACACCGGGAGAAGGGGCAGCCGCATGACGTCTACCGAAGCCTTCCCTGTCACCATCGAGGAACTACCGCCACCAGCGCCGTTCATTCTGACCGATCTCGACGTCTTCAACTGGGGACCCTTTAGCGGGCGCCATCACGCGCAAATCGATATTGAGGGCACGGCAATCATTGGCCAGACGGGAAGCGGAAAGACCACGCTGGTCGATGCGTTGATGACGCTGATCGCCGCACAGCCCCGGTACAACCTCGCCTCGACGGGCGGGCACGAAAGCGACCGTGACCTCATCTCCTATGTGCGCGGGGTTTCCGGAGCGGGGCGCGAGGGCGACTCGGACCATATCGCTCGACCGGGAAAGACCGTGTCAGCCATTGCGGCGACCTTTGGCAATGATAGTACGCGTGTGACCATTGCTGGACTATTCGCGCTGGAGGGCTCGGGTTCCTCGGCCGCCGAGCTCGACCGGATCTGGATGGTCTTGCGTGGTAACGAACTCGACCTCGATGACGTGCTGGAGCTGCACCACGCTGGCGGCAAGCGTGCACTCAGGCAACAGGAGCGAGAGGCCGGATTCCTGAAGGTTTTCGATAGTAAGAAGGCATATATCGGCGAGCTGCGCCGCCTCTTTGAGGTCGGTGAGAATGCCTTTACGTTGCTTAATCGCGCTGCGGGCCTGAAGCAGCTCAATAGCATCGATGACCTGTTTCGCGACTTGGTGCTCGATGACCGGTCGGCCTTCCAACGGGCTGTGGAGGTGGCATCCGAGTTCGATACACTCGCCGAGATTCGCCAGGAACTGGAGATTGCGCGCAAGCAACGCGACACGTTGTTGCCGATCGAAAAGGGCTGGGCGCAACGGTCCGCGAACATCGAGCAGCGTGATCTTCATGTTCATCTCATCTCGATCCTGCCGATCGCGGGTGCCCTGCGAGCACACCAACTATGGGCCCAGTTGGCAAGCGACCTAATGCGAAAGCTCGAACTGTGTGACCAACTGGTCGAGCAGCGCACCCAGCGTCGGGATGCGCTGGATGCCGAAGCGTTGCGTCTACGTGATCTCTATTTCCAGTACGGCGGTAGCAGCATTGAACTGCTGGAGTCCAAGCTGACGACCGAACGTCAGCGCCTGGCAACGATTCAGCGGTATGCCAGTGAGTACCGGCTAGTGGCCAAGCGACTTCAGTTTGATGACACGTTGGCCGAGACAGTGTTTCAGGCGAATCAGACCCAAGCGCAGGCGTTGAAGGATGCGGTTGATGCAACGATCGAGGCGCTGGAGGGAGATGTCTATACCCTAGGCTCCGTTCAGTCTACGACTGGAAAAAGTCTTCGCGAGCAGCAGACGGCTTTAGCCGACGCCAAGGTACGCCCGGGATCAAACATCCCGTCGCCGTATCAACAGTTTCGTCGGGAACTGGCCGACGAACTGAAACTCAACGAAGATGCGCTGCCGTTCGTTGCGGAATTGGTCGAGGTGCAGAAGGCACAGTCCCAATGGCGTGGCGCGATTGAGCGTGCCATCGGCGGGAACCGGTTGCGCATCATGGTCCCGCCCACGCAGATGAAGTCTGCGCTGGCCTGGGTGAACGGGCGCGACAATCACCTGCACGTTCGTCTGGTCGAAGTGATGGCACCGGAGCGGCCAGCCGAATTCTTGACCGATGGCTTCACCCAGAAGCTCAATCTTAAGAACCATCCCTATCGGGACGCCCTTCGCGGCTTGCTCGCGCAAATCGATCGGCACTGTGTGGCCTCCCCCGAGGCGCTGCGAAACACGCCGCATGGCATGACCGCTCAGGGGCTCATGTCGAGCAAGAGCGGCTTCTTCGAGAAGCAGGACCAGACCCCCTTGAACCGAGGGTGGCTGACGGGCTTTGACAACCGCGACATCCTGGAGGCGCTTGAGCATCAGGTGCGTGACACAGAGCGCCAGTTGAAGGAACAGGTGGCGCGTTTTGAAGCGGCAAAGGCGCGTGTGAGCGAGGCACGATCTCGCAACCTCATGCTCGAGCGTGTGCTGGCTATCCAGTTCGTGGACATCGATGAGCCCGGGGCGCAGCGTGAGGTGGACGATTCCACAAAGCACCTTTCAGCGCTGATGGATCCGCAGTCGGACACAGCCCGGGCGAAGCAAGCTTGGGAAGACGTCCGAGCGCAGCTCACCAAGATCAATGAAGACCGCGAGAAGAGTCTCAAGCTGCAGCACACGCTGCAAAACGAGCTCGCCGCAGCCCGGCGCGATCGTGAGCGCGCCTTTGCATTGACTGGAGAGGGGCTCGATGCAGGGCAGATGACGCTGGTCCAGGCGCATTTCGATTTCTCAGACGTGCAAACAGTGGATGCGCTGAATGCCCGACAGACGCAGACCCAGCGTGAGTTGCGCGCGCATCTTGACGCGTTGGAAAAGAAAATCGCCGATTGCGAAAAGCAGCTTGTTCGCAACATGGGGACGGCACATGGCGTTGACACGGGCGCCCTGGCGGAAGTGGGGTCCGAGGTGGACGACGTGCCGCACTACTTGGAACGTCTGCGAGTACTGAGAGAAGAGGCGCTTCCGGAGAAGTTGGACCGGTTCCTGAGCTACTTGAATCAGTCCTCGGACGAGGGGGTGACGCAGCTGCTGCGCAGCATCGACAACGAGGTCGAGACCATCATTGAGCGGATCGAGGATCTCAATGCCACGATGCGTCAGGTTGACTTCCAGCCGCTGCGGTATCTACGACTTGAGCCTCGTAGGGTGGTGCATGAAAGCCTGCGAACCTTGGAGCAAGCCCAGCGCGGTCTGCGTACCGCGATGCTTCAGGACGATCAGGGCGAGAGTCAGTTCAAGGCGCTTGCCGGGGTCGTTGGATTGCTTCGGGAAGCGGGCGAGCGGCGCTCGACCGTAGGCGCGAAGGCGCTTCTTGATCCGCGCTATCGGTTGCAGTTTGCGGTGTCGGTGATCGACCGCGCTTCAGGGAAGGTCCTGGAGACGCGTACAGGATCTCAAGGGGGCAGTGGTGGTGAAAAAGAAATCATTGCGAGCTACATCCTGACTGCATCGTTGAGCTATGCCTTGTGTCCGGACGGCAAGGATCGCCCCCTATTTGGCACCATCGTGCTGGACGAGGCCTTCTCGAAGAGCTCGCAAGCTGTCGCAGGGCGCATTATTTCCGCCCTGCGAGAGTTTGGTCTCCATCCGCTCTTTGTGACGCCGAACAAGGAAATGCGCCTGCTGCGATCCCACACGCGCTCAGCCATTCTGATCCACCGCAAGGGCCCGCACGCCACCATGACCTCACTGAGCTGGGAAGAGCTCGATGCCATTGCCCGTTCTCGACAGATGAGCTCCCGCGATGAGATCCCCGGATGAGATCGCTGCTCGCCTTGCCAAGGCGTGGCAGTCGGCCGATGTACGCGAAGCTAGACTGCTGGACCCGGAGAGTTGGCCATTGCAGTACGCGATCGGCCGGCCCAGCCCTAAAGCGATTGCAGAACAGACCGAACACGTTAAGGCGCATCTGGACCGGTGGCGAGCGGTCGAGATCGGGCGCGTGCACTGGGAGACTGTGATCTATCGCGCCGGCGGGGGACCGGTTGAAGTTCCGCATCGTTGGGAGCTCAAGAATCCCTCCGAATGGGTGCGCGCGACCCGGAGTGCCACGATTGCTGCGGAGTATCGACGGCTCGGAGAGCTCGTCCAACAGATGAGTTCGCAGTTTCATGCGCTGGTGGTGCGTCGCCGTCAACTTGTGATGGAGCGCCCCGTACCGGAGGTCATCAAAGCGGCGGAAGTCGCCTTGACGTTATTCCCCGGTTGCGCACAAGGCCGGCCACTGCGGGCGCTGAGCGTTGGCAACATCGACACCAAATTCTTTGAACGCAATCGGGCGCTGATCTGCCAGATGCTCGATGTTCGATTTGAGGGGCAGGTTGGTGAACTGGGACTCGAGCATTTTCTCGGCGCCGCCGAAGAGGATGAACGCTGGTTGCTGGTGGCACCGCTTGCCTCGGGAATGCTGCCATTTCGCCAGCAGCGCGTGAGGGCGAGTGAACTGTCTCAGCTTGCCGCGGTGGCGAGCTATGTTGTCATTGTCGAGAACGAGCGATCTCTTCATCAGCTACCGGAGCTGCCCGGCACGGTGGCGATTCTGGGCGCCGGATTGAGCCTGGGTTGGGTGCGTGATGCGTGGCTGACCAGTAAGCGGGTGGCGTATTGGGGTGATATGGATACCTGGGGCCTGAGCATGCTTGCGAGGGTGCGCCTGGCGATTCCATCCGTGACCGCATTGCTCATGAACCAGGATTGTTTTGATCAATACGCACAGGAACTGGCGGTGTGCGAGCCCGCTCCGGTCGATGGGGGGATACCCGACGGGCTCACTCCGGACGAGGGGGCCTTCTTTGCGTATCTACTGGCGCAGGAGCGGGGGCGGCTGGAACAAGAGTTCTTGCCGAAGGAACTTGTCAGCAAAGTCATGTGCGTGTGGCAGAGAGCGTGATTTCCCGGCGTGATCAGACATAGCAAAGGGCTTTTGCACGTGGGGCGGCTCCAGTCACCCCGCGAGGATTCCACTTGGAACCCTCGCGCCTCTCACAGCACGCTACGTGAAGGACGTGTCGGCGTGCCTAGTCGACAAGCAACACGATCTTGCCCTTGATGGCGGTGGTTCTGAAGCCCTGGACCAGTTTGTCTGTTTCGCGCCAGTTGGCCTCGCGTCCGATTTCGGGAGGTGCGAGGCGTCCAACGGAGGCAAGTTCGCCGAGGAAGGTTAGGTCCCGGCCGGCTCTGCCTCCGCGAGTGACTTCGACGGCCACATTGACCGTCTGGAGTCGTGCGCCAGGTGCTTTGCTTTCCCAGTTCAAGGGAACGATCGCCGGCTCCGAAGGCTGTTCGAATGTCTGGCCGCCCCCAATGAGAGAGGCCACGACGCCCCCCCGGGGATACACGCTCCATGGCATGCGTGAGTGCGGCTCCACCGAGCGTATCGATCACAAGATCGTAGCGGCCGGTTGCAGTATTGGACACGACGACCTCTTTCAACCCGAGCTCAGCGACGGCTTCCAATCGGTCCGGGCTGCGTACGGTGCCTGAGACTTGAGCGCCTGCCAATCGCGCGAGTTGGGCAGCATAGCGCCCGATCGTACCCGTGACGCCGGTCACCAGAACAGTTGCCCCAAGCAGCGCGCCTCCAAGCCGAACGGCATGCAGTGCCGTCAGGCCTGCGTTGGCAAGGCCACCTGCGTCAACCCAACTCACATTGTTCGGCAGCGTGCCGAGTTGTTCTGCCGGAAGCGCGACATACTGGCCCCACCCGCCGCCACTGAAAGCGGTCATTGCGCTGACTCGCGATCCGATGGTCGGCCCTACGCCCTCGGCAGCGCGAACGACGACCCCTGCGGCTTCGAGGCCTGGAATCCTGCCCTCCTGCATGTAGGGCAGATACAGTACCTCGCCGAGCGTCAGACTACTGCTCTTGACTTCAACCAAGGCGTATCCCGGCGGGACGCTGGGGATCGGCACCGTCTCGAAAACCAACGCCCCGTTCTTGATTCGCCATGCCGACATCATTCCTGATTCCAACGTGCTCATTGCTTGTGACCTATGTGGCTGTTCCGCAAGCGGCAGAGCTTGCGGTGCTCGACAGCGGATCGAGCATGATCTGAACGCGGCGCGAGGAAGGACCATCACCTGCCGCAGATGGCTTGTCGTTCCCGGCTCCGCACTGATTACGCGAGCGAGCCATTGTGGTGATGGAGCCGGGTTGCGTCATTGGGAGATCCGGACGACTTGTTTTCGAATCCGGCCACATCTCAGGTATTCTCAATACCCATCCAATGCAGTCGGTCCAAGTTCTTGGAACAACCGATCGATCACGCAGACGTGTCGTGCAAATGCCAATCTTCGACGCACGCAATACTTCGTGCCACAGTGACAACATGGATCGAACTCCCAGGCCCGTCGTCGCTGTGAGCGCGGTCGTGCCGACTCGTTGGGAGCAGACACTCCATCGACACCGTAGGGGCCATCTCCTCTATTCGGAGCGTGGCATCATCAATTGCGAGATCGACAAGGGCATTTGGATACCGGGGAGCACGCTCTATTCGGCACGAGGCTCGGGTGAAACCGAGACGTACTGCCTCTATATAGAACCTGATGCGGCTCCGGATCTGCCAGGAAACTGTTGCACACTCGGGATCTCGCCGCTCACCCGCGAGCTATTGTTTCGCGTTGCACAGTTTCCCAGTCTCTATCCGATGGGAGGTAGAGAGGAGCGAACCGTTTCCTTGCTGCTCGACGAGTTGTCGTCAGCGCGCGCAGAAAGCTTCCATTTCCCCATACCCGCCCACCCACGCCTACGGCGCTTGGCCGATGCGTTGCGCGCGGAACCAGCGAAGAATGCGCCGCTAGCGGCTTGGGCCAGAAGCATTGGCATGAGCGAAAGGACGCTTACCCGTGCTCTGCGTAACGAAATCGGGATGAGCTTTGGCGCTTGGCGTCGGCAGCTCCATGTGGTCCTGGCCTTGCAGCTTCTGAGCCAAGGGGAAACGGTTCATGCGATCGCAATCGAACTCGGTTACGACAGCGCGAGCAGCTTTGTCACGACGTTCCGGAAAACCGTCGGAAAACCGCCAGCACGGTATATGGCTGATTGCCACGCTCAGCAGTAGCCGGGGTCGTGGCCGCCGCCGGGAGTGCGACTTGCGGCAGGTGGTCAAAGCGCTGCGCTATCCACTGCGAGGTGTGAGGCTTGATGTCCTTTATTCGGGCATTCTGGCTCACCGCACGGGCAAGGGTTCAACTACATCGCGGACCAGAGCGACGCCCACGATTGCACATTCGCTCTTAACGGCATACCGCACAGGCGCAATGCAGGCGGACACTTTCGCTCAGTCAGTGAAAGTGTCGCCTGCTATTTCGTACCTATGCGAGTCGATCTCAGGCCGTTCTCCAATCGCCACCGTCCGGCCCGCCGGTCAAGACAATCACGTCGGACTCCGGGTGCCTCAATGTATGTTTGATCGTGACGGTCCAGGTATGCTGTTCCTCTACCGGATAATCGGCGCGCACCGTAAACGCACCTCGTTATACAGAATTCATACGTTGCCCCTGAGCGCTTGAATCATAGAAGCGGCATCCATGGTGCGCTGTAGGCCGATCCATATCGTCTTGGCGCCGGGCTCACCATCGCTCTTGCGTCCGAGGAACCCGCCAAGGGAGGCCACCAGGCGGATCATCTGGTTAAGCGTGACCGAACCCTTGGGCGCCGGTTTCTTGGCCAACAGGTGGGCGCCTCGTATCTCGTCAGCATCGAAGAACAGCACGGCATCCAGGTCGGGGCACGTCCGGCCCAGTCGCATCAGCCGGGCGATGCGCCAAGCCACGATCATGTACAGCACCAGGGCCCGCTCCACGCGATCGATTTGCGCCAACTGCAGAGCCTCGACCTTGCAACCGGTCTTGAGCACGTGGAAGAACATCTCGATCTCCCAACGCGCTCGATACCAATCCACCACTTCGATGATGGCGTGCGCATCCGCTGCGCTCCGGTTGGTCAGCAGTCGCCACACCACGGGCTTGGCGCCCGCAGGTGCGCCAATCTCCCGCGCCTCAATGCAAGTCAACTCCACACCGCTATGACCGGCCAGCTTTACCCGCTGTGTGCGCAACGCCTGTGTGACCTGGCGCGCCGGGCTGCCCGGGCGTCGCGGCAAGGTGAAGGTGAGCTCCCCAAGCACCGGGCTGGCTTCGAACTGCTCCCATAGCTTGCCGGCTTCATCCAGGCTTCGATCATGTTGGCAGCGGATCAGCCAGTCGGCCGGGTGACCCAGCACTTGCGCGCGGGCCATCAGCGCACCGATATCGCCTTCACGATCCGCCACGTACACCAAGCGAGTGTGCGGCAACTGCGCGGCTTGCTCCGCGACTCGCTCATACCCTTCGATCCAGCGCACGCTCTCCTTGAGCCCGCCCCGTGAGCCGTCCGCCTCTCGCGGCTCGCGTGCCCACATCCACGCATCAAGCACGCCCAACGGCTCCCGGTCTGGTGTCACCGCATATGTCGGATGCAAATACATGCCCCGTTGGACTTCGTAGCTCAGGGGACCAAGCCCTTCAATCTCCTGACCATTGAAGTCCAGCTCCGTGGTGTCCGCGATGCATAGGACCACCGGGTGCTCACCAGCCCGCTGCGTTGTACGTTCCCAATGCGGCTGCATCACGTCGCGCCAATCGATCTCGGTATTGCCCAGAAACCGATAGGCCCCAACGGTCTCGCTCCAGCCATCACACGCACCCGGAATGCTCGCCGTGGGCTGCGCCGACAACCGCTTGAGCAACTCCTTCGCTCGCCGATCCCGCCGCGGATCACCTAGATCCAGACCCTCAAGCTCCTCGTCCACCCACGCTCCCGAATCGCTGACCATTTCGGCTCCAAATCCAGGCAGTAAACGAGACTCCGCGATCGTTTACAACCCCCCTTGGAACTCAACTACTGCCGACTTCTGTATAACGAGGTGCCGTAAACGTCGAGCCAATCGACAAGGTTTCCAAAGCGAATTTCTTGGTCTCGCCCGCTTTGACTGGGCCATCGGTCAAGGGGCCGAACGGACTGTAGATGGCAATCAACACGTCCCTGCCAGTTCTGTTTTCAACGGAGATGCTGGACATATTTTTTCCCGTTTTGGTAATTACATTCCAATAGAACAGATTCTCGTCAAGCGCGAGCAATAAAAAGCAGGCTATTACCTTCGATGTCAGCGAAGGTAGCGCCTGCTAGTGCACGCGCCCGCTGGTCGATTTCAGGGGGTCTGCCAATATCCGCCGTTAGGCCCGCCGATCAAGTTGATCGAGTCGAAATCCATGTGCCTGAGCGTTTGCCTCGTCGTGGTGGCCCAGGAATGGGGTTCCTTTACGGGATATTCGGCGAGCAGTTTATAAGTCGAACCGATTGCCCAGGCGCCCTTGTTGAAGGTCCAAGTCTCGCCCGACTTGACCGGGCCGTAGCTTATGATGGTGCCGAACGGTTCGTAGATGGTAATCCACACTTCCTTGTCGGTTTTGTTTGTAACAGCGTAGCCGGCCATATTTGATCTCCTGTTTAAGTGACAACTTCCCCGTAAAACATGCTCTCGAAAAATTTGAGGCAGCAAGAAAATAAAGAAAGTGATTCGGGTAAATATTATTTTCTTAATGGGGAGGAGTATATTTGCGTGGGCCATTTCCATCTGTAGCACAAACGCGCTACATCCCGGCGTTCCCATCCGCTTTTGGATCGGGCGGGGTAGAAGAATTCAGGGAAAGACAGTGTCCACAAAGCATTTCTATGTCGCGCCGATCGATAGGTGTAAATCTCAAGAAATCTCAAAAAACAGTAAGAGCCCGTTTTAGAATTCCTCGCGCCTATGGTGTAAAGGCGAGATGTGGAAAAAAGAACATCGAGAACGTGAGGCGAAGCTGGCTCGCAAAACCAAGCGTGACTCCAGCGACATGACGGACGTCGAATGGGCTCCTGTGCAGCAGTGCGAGAGGTCGGCGCCAGGGGGGGACTTGCGGGAGGTGGTCAACGGCCCTGCGCTATCCCCTGCGAGGGGTGAGGCTTGATGACCGCTATTCGGGCACCTGGAGTAGGTGGTAGATGTACTGCGCCGGCAGGGTCTGCATGTCCGCTTCTGGCGGCGGATTCGACTATGCTTCGGCCACTGAACCCTGATCAAAAGAGATATCTGTGACTCGCTATGCCGGTAAGACTGCCATGTTGCGCAATATGATCCTTGCGACGACTGCAGCCATCATCTTTCCCCTCCCTACATTTGCCGCTGAATTCACTTTCCCTCCGGGTAGCGCTGTCTCGGGGCGCTCCGTCGCACAGTTGTCGGCGGAGTGGTGGCAGTGGGCAATGTCGATTCCGCCGGAAACAAGTCCGTTACGCGATTCGACGGGCGCAAACTGCGGGACTGCACAGCAGGGCGCCGTTTGGTTCCTTGCGGGGGGCTTTGGGTCATCTAAATTCCGAAGAACCTGTGTGATTCCCGCTAACAGGCCCTTGTTTTTTCCGGTAGTCAATATGCTGTACTACCCTGCCAGGGGAAATGACACGTATACGTGCGGACAGGCAAAGGCGGCGGCGGCGCTTAACAACGAATCCGCAATAGATCTATTTGTGGAGCTCAATGGTGTAGCGCTTCAAGATGTCAAAAGATATCGCGTCGCCAGCGACAAGTGTTTTGACATTTTCGAGCGCATCCAACCGGAGCAGCGCCCCTACAAGGCTTACCCATCCGCATCCGACGGATACTGGATTCTTCTCAAACCACTCCAACGTGGGCGCTACACGCTCAAGTTTGGCGGTCGATACAATCGAGAGTCATCCGCCTACGGTCATATGGTCCAGGACATTGAGTACGAACTCATTGCTCAGTGACGATGATTTCGGCGCGATTTGGGTACAGACTTTTTGTTCGCCGTTAGGGAAAGACTGATTTATTCAGCGCGACGGTCATCGTTGTGTGGCTTGTAGACGTTGACCAGTGTGTGCCCCAAAAGATGAGTCGAGATGAAGCGACAGATCAGTTTTGCAGAAGCGGAAGGCCACGGTCAGAAGCGTGTAACGCGCCGCCAGCGCTTCCTGGCGGAGATGGAACGCGTTGTGCCGTGGTCGCGCCTGATAGCGGCGGTCGAGCCGTACTACCCCAAAGGCAAACGTGGGCGGCCACCGATCGGACTGGAGCGGATGCTGCGCATCTATTTCCTGTGCGCCGGTCAAAACCGGCGAGATGTTGTGAATGAAAGAGTCATACGTTGAAGGTTTAGCCAGCTACGACGGCCCCGAGTCATGCGTGTGCATCCGTGAGGATGCAGGCGAAGCGTTGACAGGGGTACGCGCGGGCCGGGTATTGAGCCGCGTAATAGATGCCCCGTGGCGAAAGCTGCGGGTAGACCGGGGTGCCGAGGCTGTAGGAAGTAGCCGAAGGCCACACCGGTGCTGCCGCCATGGCAAGGCAGCACCGGACCTCGCGCGGTCAGAGACCCCGTGCACGCACGGAAACATCTCGCACGGGAACCGGGAGATCCCGCGCTCTACTGCATCGCGCTGGGAAGCGTCAGACGCAGTGCGCATCGTGAAGCCTGAGGGCGTACGACGATGAGCCACGGGCGCGGGAAGTCGGACTGCTGCGTAGTACCGGGGAAGCTGCTGAACAAGGCCGTGGCTGAAAGTCCTGCGGCGGCGGAGGCGGTGGAGGGAAGGCGGCAGGCCAAGGGCAATGCAGTCGCGGCGCGCATGTCCCGCAGATTGGGGCGGGAATACGACATGGGAAAGGCGCTCGACGGCATACGACAGACGGCCAAAGGCCGACTGGGTGCGAAGTTCACCACCCTGATGCACCACATCTACGCGGCCGAACGCCTGCGGGCAGCTTACTTTGCGCTCAAACGCAAGGCGGCAGCCGGGGTAGACGGCCAGACATGGCAGTCGTACGGGGAGAATCTGGAGGCGCGGCTTCTGGACCTGTCCGACCGGCTGGCCCGGGGGGCTTACCGGCCCCAGCCTGTGAGGCGTGTGTACATCGACAAGGCTGACGGCAGCAAACGCCCGCTGGGCGTGCCGGCGCTGGAGGACAAACTCGTCCAGCTCGCCACGACCGAGGTACTGAACGCAATCTATGAGCAGGACTTTGTTGGGTTCAGCTATGGCTTTCGTCCCGGCAAGAGCGCGCACAACGCGCTGACGCCGTGAGCGTGGGTGTAGAGAAGCGGAAGGTGAACTGGATACTCGATGCCGACATCAGCAAGTTCTACGACACGATCGATCATGACTGGCTGATCAGGTTCATCGAACACCGGGTGGCTGACACGCGGGTCGTGCGGCTTATCAGGAAATGGCTGCACGCCGGCGTGCTGGAGGATGGCAGGCTGACGCAGAGCGAGGTGGGGACAGTTCAGGGTGGCAGCATTAGCCCGCTGCTGTCCAATATCTACCTTCACTATGCGTTCGACCTGTGGGTGAAACAGTGGCGTGCGCGGCATGCCGAAGGCGACATGATCGTTGTGCGATACGCCGATGATTGGGTCGCTGGGTTCCAGTACCTTGAAGACGCCGGGCGCTTCCAGCGCGCGGTGACCGAACGGCTGACCCACTTCGGCCTGAAGCTGCACAAAGACAAGACGCGGCTGATTGAGTTCGGACGCTTTGCGCGCGAGAATTGCCGACGCCGAAATGGGGGTAAGCCGCCTACCTTTGAATTCCTGGGCTTCACACACTGTTGTGGGAAGACCAGCAAAGGGAAGTTCGCGGTCCTGAGGCTGACCAACGCCAAGCGCATGCGCGCCAAGCTGCGGGCGGTCAAGGAGCAACTGCGCAGACGCATGCATCAGACCGTCGCGGAGCAAGGGAAGTATCTGAGAGCCGTGGTGACTGGGTATGTGCGGTACTTCGGAGTGCCGCGCAATGGAGAAAGTCTCAGACGTTTCCGTTTGTGCGTTGGCAAACTGTGGCACCGCGCCCTGCGCCGCCGGAGTCAGAAGAATCGCCTTAAGTGGCAACGGATGACCCGGCTCATTGCGCATTGGTTACCTCCCACGCAAATCTGTCATCCCTATCCTCACCAGCGTCTGATCGTCACGACCCAAGGCAGGAGCCGTATGCGGTAATTCCGCTCGTACGGATCTGTGGAGGGGGTGCTGGGCGACTGGCATTCCTACTCCGACTCAGCAGTGGTACGGGCTGTCGGACGAGGCGCTGGAAGATGCGTTGTACGACAGCATGGCCCTGCGCGCATTCGCCGGGATCGACCTGGCAGTCGAAGCGGTGCCGGACGCAACGACGCTGCTCAAGTTTCGCCGCATGCTCGTGGAGCATGAGCTGACGCGAAAGCTGTTCGACGAGATCGGCATCATGCTGTGCGAGCGGGGGCTGATGATGAAGGAAGGCACCATTGTGGATGCCACCATCATCGCTGCACCACCGTCGACCAAGAACGAGACGAAGAGCCGCGACCCGGAGATGCACCAGACCAAGAAGGGTAATGCCTGGCACTTTGGTATGAAGAGCCATGTGGGCGTGGATGCGGCGTCTGGGCTGGTACACAGCGTGGTGGGCACCGCGGCCAACGAGTCGGATGTGTCGCAGGCGCACGCCTTGCTGCATGGCCACGAAGAGCACGCGTTTGGCGATGCGGGCTACACGGGCGTGGAAAAGCGCGACGAGATGCAAGGCAAGTCCGTGAAGTGGCAGGTGGCCGTCAAGCGAGGCAAGGTCAAGGCGATGCGTGAGGGCATCGTCAAGGACTTGCTGATCGCCGTCGAGCGGGCCAAGGCCCAGATTCGGGCGCGGGTCGAGCATCCGTTCCACGTCATTAAGAATCTGTTCGGTCATCGCAAGGTTCGCTACAAGGGCCTGGCCAAGAACACAGCGCAGTTGTTCAGCCTGTTTGGTCTGGCGAATCTGGTGCTGGCGAAAAAGCAGTTGTTGGCGCTGCCGGGGAGCAGTCCGCGCTGAGCGCGCAAAGCGCGGCAGAAACGGCCCGAAACGATAGAAAACCCGGCTTGAATCGGCCTACCCCTCCCGCCTGGAGAAAACCCAGGTCATTGGCTTGTGCAACATCACGCGCAAACCTCATTGATCAGCGTTTCCTTAGCGCTCCGCCACGAAGCGGAGCGCCTTCCGGGCAACGCCGTCAGGCCCGCAGCACCATCACGGCTCGTGCCGCAGATACCCCTCCTTGCTCGGATCAGGCATCGTGTACGACACGATCAGCGACACCGCGCACAGGGCGGTGACGTACCAGTAGAACGTCGATTCGCTGCCGGCCGACTTGAACCACAGTGCGACGTATTCCGCCGAGCCGCCAAATATCGCATTGGCGATCGCGTACGACAGGCCCACGCCCATCGCACGCACCTCCGGCGGGAACATCTCGGCCTTGATCAGGCCGCTGATCGAGGTATAGAAGCTGACGATGGCCAGCGCCGCGGTGATGAGGCCGAACGCCGCGTACGGGCTCGTCACGCTGCCCAGCGCGCGCATCAGCGGCACCGTGAACAGCACCGCGCCCACCCCGAACAGGATCATCGACATGCGGCGGCCGATGCGGTCGGACAGCGCGCCGAACACCGGCTGCAGCGCCATGTAGACGAACAGCGCCGCCGTCATCACGTTGGAGGCTGTCTTGGTGTTCATCCCGGCCGTGTTGACCAGGTACTTCTGCATGTACGTGGTGAACGTGTAGAAGATCAGCGAGCCGCCGGCGGTGAAGCCGATCACGCGCAGGAAGGCGCCCTTGTGCTGCCATGCGCCGCGGATCGTGCCGGCGTGCTTGGCCTCGCGCGATGCGCTGCTCTGGGTCTCGTCGAGCGAGCGGCGCAGATAGAGCGAGACGAGCGCCGACAGCGCGCCCACCACGAACGGAATGCGCCAGCCCCAGGCCTTGAGCTCAGCGGTGGACAGCACCTGCTGCAAGATCACCAGCACCAGCAGCGCACACAGCTGGCCGCCGATCAGCGTGACGTACTGGAACGACGCGAAGAAGCCGCGGCGCCCCTTGAGCGCCACCTCGCTCATATAGGTGGCGCTGGTGCCGTACTCGCCGCCGACCGACAGCCCCTGGAACAGCCGCGCCACCAGCAGCAGGAGCGGCGCCAGCGCCCCGATCTGCGCATAGGTGGGCAACACCGCGATGACCAGCGAGCCGCCGCACATCATCAGCACCGAGATCATCATTGCGTTGCGGCGGCCGTGCCGGTCGGCAATGCGGCCGAACAGCCAGCCGCCGATCGGCCGCATCAGGAAGCCCGCCGCGAACACGCCCGCGGTGTTCATCAGCTGCGTGGTCGTGTTGCCGCTCGGAAAGAACGCCGGCGCGAAGTACAGCGAGCAGAACGCGTAGACGTAGAAATCGAACCACTCGACCAGATTGCCCGACGATGCCCCGACGATCGCGAAGATGCGGCGCCGGGTGTCATGCGGGGCCATCACGGCTTGGGACGCTTGGGCTGCGGGGGTGCTCATGGACGGGCCTGTGGGTGGGGTTCTCGGGAGGCGCGCGGCCCTGCGGACAGCGTGCCCTGTCGCCAACGATTGTAGCGAGCGACGCGCGGTTGCACCGCCCTGGATTGTCCCGATGCCGGGGGCCGGGCGTTGTGCTTTCCGGCAGCCCGAACGGTGTCCGGGCTGGGCGTGGCGTCACGCAGAAACGGGTACGCCCCCGGGCCCGCCGGTCCTCAGGTCGGCACGGCGTGCAGCCGGATGCCGAGCGCCCGGATGACCTTCAGCACGGTCGCAAAGCTCGGATTGCCGCCCTCGGAAAGCGCTTTGTACAGTCCTTCGCGGGTCATCCCGGTCTCGCGGGCGAGCTGCGTCATGCCGCGCGAGCGCGCGACCACGCCCAGCGCGTGCGTGATGAAGGCGGGGTCGTCTCCGGCTTCTTCCAGGCAGGCGTCGAGGTAGGCGGCGATGTCCGCTTCGGTCCGGAGGTGTTCGGCCGAATCCCACGGCCGGGTCTTGATGGTGCGTTGAGCCATCGTCATTCCATGTCGTCCACGTCGAGGCGGCGGGACAGGTCAATTGCGCGACGGATATCGGCTTCCTGCGTCGACTTGTCGCCGCCGCAGAGCAGCACGATCAGGACCACGCCATGCTGCACGACGTACAAGCGGTAGCCCGGCCCATGATCGATCCGCAGTTCACGGATGCCGTCACGGACCGCTTTCATGTCGCCCGGGTTGCCCATCTGCAGGCGGTCGATGCGCACCTGGATGCGGCGTTGCGCAGCCTTGTCGCGGAGGCTGCAAAACCAGTCGTCGAAGATTTCGGTCGTGCGGATCGTCAGCATGCGGGGCATGCTAGTGCCGCATGCCTATACTGTAAACCACAGTTCACAAATTGTCACGTGCGCAGAGGCCGATCGCTAACGCGTTCCCAGCCGTGCGTTGAAGGCCAGCCGCAGCCCCAGCCCGATCGACGAGGCTGCCGTGCAGAACGCCATCAGCCCGGTCCAGTGTGCGTAGCTCCACGCCAGGCTCGCGCCGTAGGCGCCGGCCGACATGCCGATGAATATGATGGTCATGAAGACCGCGTTGATGCGGCTGCGCGCTTCCGGCGCCAGCGCGTAGATGATGGTCTGGTGCGAGACCAGCGCCGCCTGCACGCCCACATCGAACAGCAGCGTGCCGATCACGATGGCGGGCAGGGAATGCGGGAACAGGGCCATCGTGGCAAAGGTCGCGGCCATCAGCAGCGCGCCGCCCGCCACGATATGACCCGGCGCCACGCGGCCCGACAGCCGGCCGGCGATGCTCGCGCCCAGGGCCCCGGCCGCGCCGGCCAGGCCCAGCAGGCCGGCCTGTCCCGTCGACAGCCCGATCGTGCCGGTCAGGTGCAGCGCCACTGTCGACCAGAACCCCGAGAACGCCACGGCGAGGCAAGCCTGCGTGAAAGCCGAGGCCCGCAGCCGCGGATGCCGCGCAAACAGCGTGCCGAGCGAGCGCAGCAGCGTGAAATACGGCTGCCGCGTGGCCGGCACCACCCCGAAATGCGCCGCCCGTACCGCCAGCGCCAGCCCCACGATCGCCGCCGCCGACACGCCGAAGGCTGCGCGCCAGCCGAAGTGGTCGGCCACGATGCCGCTGAACACCCGCGAGCCGACGATGCCGGTCAGCAGCCCCGTCATCACCGTGCCGATGTTGCGATTGCGGTTGAGGTCGGTGCTGATGGCGGCCGCGCTGGGCACGAAATCCTGGGCGATGGTGGCCGCCAGGCCGATGGCGAAGCCGGCGGCGGCCAGCATCGGCAGGCCGGGCGCGATGCTGCTGCCGATCAGTGCGAGCGTCAGCAGCACGGCCTTCCACAGGATCACCAGGCGGCGGTCGTAGCGGTCGCCCAGCGGGCCGAAGAAAAAAATGCCGCTGGCGTAGCCGGCCGCCGTCAGGGTCGGCAGCACGCCCAGCGCGTGCGGCGCGAGGTTCAGGTCGTGGCCGATCAGGCCGAGCAGCGGCTGATTGAGGTAGATGCAGGCGACGCTGACGCCGGCACCGGCCGTCAGCAGGCGGATCAGCCCCTGGGTGTCGGTGGTGGCGGATTGCGTCGGGGAGGCAGGGGCGGCCGGCATGGGAACCTCGTTGGGGGACGGTCGCTGCGATGCAACGAAAGCGGCGATGCTAGCAACGATTCGCCGGGCCTGCAGGCCGCCGAATCGCCCTGCCGGGCGAGAGGTTGATGCCTTGGGGGCTTGGGGTCAGCCCCGCAGGCCGTCGTGCGGGGCGCCCTGTTCGCCTTCCCCGTCTTCGTCCTCGCTGCGGCCGGCGTTGTCGATCCACAGGCGGGCACGGTCTTCGCCCACGCGCGACAGCTCCATGCGGTACTCGTAGCGGTCGGGCCGGTAGGGGCCCTGCAGCAGCTGCACCGGGCGCCCGCTCATCGCGCGCACGATGCGCTGCACGGACAGCAGCGGCGCGCCCACGGCGACGTCCAGGTATTGCGCCGTCGCCACGTCCGCCAGGCGCGCCGATACCACCTGGGAGGCCCGGTCGATGCGCACGCCCGAGGCCTCGATCAGCCGCAGCAGCGACTGGTTCGTCAGGCGCTCCGGCGTCAGCTTGACGGTCACATCCATCGGCAGCCAGGTGGTGATAAGCGCCATCGGCGTGTCTTCCAGGTGGCGCACGCGGACCAGCTTCTTGATCGGCGTGCCGGGGGCGATCTCGAGCAGCCTGGCTTCGTCGGGCGGCGCCATCACGTCTTCGAATTCGACCACCACGGCGGACGTCCGCTCGCCGACGTCGATGATGTTCTGCAGCAGGGTCTGGCTGCCGCCGGCCGCCTCCGGATCGTCTGGGCGCACGACGAAGGTGCCCATGCCGCGATGGCGGCGCACCAGGCCTTCCTTGACGAGGTAGTCGAACACGCGTCGCATGGTGACGCGCGATGCACCGAACTGCCGTGCCAGTTCGATCTCGCCGGGCATCGGTCCGTCACCGAACTTGCCTTCGAGAATCTGCTGGCGCAGCACGACGTAAATCTGGTGATAAAGCGGTACCACGGCATCGGGCATGGCGGTCGCGGTCTGGGCAGGCTGGAGCCGATGAGGGTGTCGAGGGACGGGCGGCGGGCCGCGCTGCAGCGGGCTGGCGGTGCCGGATGCGGCATGGCGAGCCGCGCCGGGAGCGCAGGCCGCCCGCCCGCATCTCCGCGACCATAGGCGCTTTTGCTTAACGTGTAAAGTTGTGAGTCACCCGTTCGAAACCGCTTCCGGATCGCCTTCGGCCGGCGGGTTTGGGCGGCCGGCGCGGTGCCTGTAGCGCGGGTTGCGCTCCGGCACCGAGTCTTGCGGCGCCACTGGCTGGCCGGCCGCGTTGACCAGCGCCACGTGGATCGGCGTGCCGCTCGCGCGGTCGCGCAGCAGCACCGGGCCTTCGCCGTCGGGTGTCAGGTACCGGTCTCCCCACTGCATCAGGGCAACGATGGCCGGCAGCAGGTCGACCCCGGCGCGCGTGAGCCGATAGGCATCGCGCGCCCGATCGCCCGGTTCCTGGTAGGGCACCCGGCGCAGGATGCCGTACGCCACCAGCGCCTTCAGCCGCGACGACAGGATCGCCGACGAACAGCCGATCCGGCGCAGGAACTCGTCGAATCGTGTTACGCCCGAGAACGCCTCGCGCAGCACGAGCAGCGTCCATTTCTCGCCCACGAGCGACACCGCCGCGCCGATGGAGCAGGGCGCTTGCATCGATGCCACCAGCTCGGAAGCGGACGGAACGGGGAGCGGTTCGGGCGTTTTCATACGGAACAGGATAGCCCAAGCTGACTTTACTTGCAAAAGTCAGGGTTTCTGCTAATCTGGATTCAATTCCGAAAGCCAGCTGGCGATCCCGGCGTTTCGGCCCGACCGATCCATCGCGTGAGGAGGCACCGCATGCTCTACACCATTCACCGCTACCCCGCCCACTGGATCGATCGCTGGACCATGCACGACGGCACGGTCGCCACCGTGCGCCCCATCCTGCCGCAGGACGCGCCGCTGGAGGCCGCGCTGGTCGACGGGCTGTCGTCCGAGTCGCGATATGCGCGCTTTCTGGTCGGCGGCGGGCACTTGTCCGATGAGATGCTCGCTGCCTACACGCAGGTCGATTATGTGAATCACCTGGCACTGGTGGTCAGCGTGGCCGATGCCGATGCCGGCGAGCGGCTGATCGCCGATGGCCGCTTCGTGCTGGAGGACGGCGTGGCCGAATTCGCCCTGCTGGTGGCCGATGCGTGGCAGGGCAAGGGCGTCGGCCGGCGCCTGTTTGCGATGCTGGTCCAGGCCGCGCGTGCAGTGGGCGCGCGGGAGGTCTTCGGCGAAGTGCTGTCGATGAACCGCCGCATGATCGTCATGGCCCGCGATGCCGGCTTCCATGTCGCCGGCGTGCCGGGGGATGCGACGGTCTGCACCGTGCGCCTGGTGCTCGCCGACCGGCAGGCCCCGGTGGCCTCGATTCCCTTTCTGTTCGCCGCGACCGCCGGCTGACGTGTTCTGCGTTCGCATGCCTCCAGGCGGAGGCGTGCCTGCAGTGTGTCTCTTGCGCCGCCGCTGAGCGGCTTCTTTTTTTCCTGAATCATCGGAATGGGTGATGCTCAGGGCAAAAAGACATCGTTTTTCCAAATCAGGCGGCTTGCATGGACGGCTTCCCGTGGCACGCCCTTCACGCTTCGCATCCGCGCACATCCTTTCGCATGACAGCGCCCGGGCCGCATCGGCGGGCGCTAGCATCGACGTTTCCCCGCTCGTCTGGCGCCGTCCGATATTTCCATCGGCGCGGTTTCCATTGGCACGCACGTGACAAAGGCGGTGGGGGCCGGGCGAGCCTGTTCAAGGTTGCCCCATGAAACTCTTCTCATTCAGATCGTCCGTCCACACGGCGTCCACTGTCGCTCCGGCTGCGAGGGATGCCGCGTCGTCCGCGAGCGCCGCCACTCAGCAGTCGGCCAGTGCGTCGGCCGGCTCGGGACGGATCAGCCATGCCCTGCGCGGGCTGAAGCGCTGTCTGCGACCCGCCGCCATCAACGTCACGGCGGTGCCGGGCTTCACCAAGACGACCATCGATCCGCTGCCGATTCCCAAGCGGCCGCCGCCGCCCAGCCTTTCCAAGACGCCGAAGCCGGCCGGTCAGCACAAGCTCGACCGCATCGATCGGCAGGTTCACAACCTCACGCAGAAGCTGTATCCGCCGCTGCCGTCGGGTCAGCACGGAGACCCCGAGGCCAAGCGCGCGATCGCCAGCAGCCGGGCGTTTGCCAGTGCGGTCGAAGCGCTGTTCGTGCCATCGGGCGTGGGCGCGAACGCGGTCCCGGGCCTCCGGAACTTGATCCACGGCTTGGCCAGGGTGGCCGATGCCCAGCCCGATGCCGTCGATACCACGCGCTACGCCGGCATGCTGCAATGCGCCCGTGCCCTGGCCACCGCGACGGGCGGTCGCGCCGACGAAGCGTGCCGGGCGCTCGAGCATCTGCGCGAGCGCTTCTCGCTGACGGACGGCAGCGACGGCGCGGCCCCGACTCCGGCACAGACGGACGCCTGGAGCACGGCCAAGCTGCTGGCGCACACGGCCTCCGGCTTCGATGCGTTGCTGGCCTTGCGCCCGGCGCTGGCCAAAGTGGATGCGACCCTGCCCGACGACGACCACATGAACGGCCGCATGAAGCGCGAAGGCTTGCGCACGTTTCTGCAGGCGGCCGACCTGATGGCGGCGCGGCTGCCGGCAGGTGTGGCGCCGCCGCAGACGCCGCATGCGCAGCTGCAGGACGCGCGCGCGCGCCTTGTCGCCGCCACCGACCGCGCCAGCTTGGCAGGCGACGGTCTCGCACTCAATGCGTTGCTGTGCGCCGCCCAGGTCCATGCCCAGCCGCACGAAGCGGCCCAAGCCGTCAAGGATCCCGCGCAGGTCGCCGCCTACGTGGCATGGCGCAGCGGCTACCGGGAAGGCGGCAAGGGCTCGGCGCTGGAGCGCTCCGTGGGGCGCATGCACAAATTCACCACCTGGGCCCGGCGCGCCGAACACCGCGCCACCCACCCGCTGGCCGCATTCGATCCGCGCCGCCTGCTGGGCATGCGCAAGTCGCCGCTGACCGCGGCGGCCTACGGCACCGGCGGCGCCAACCTCGGCCTGCTGAACCAGGAAGCGCAGGCGCTGCACGACACCGTCAAGCACGGCATCGAAGCCATGCAGGCGCACAGCACCGCGCTGCGCGGGCTGAACGGCCGCCATGCGCTGTCCACCGAGCAGCGCGGTCTGCTGGTGCTGCGCGAGGCGGTGCTGCAGCATTGGGGGGCGAGCATCGGCACGACGTGGCGCTCCAGCAAGCTCAAGCTCAGCGACCACGACAAGCGCGCCATCGCAGACCGGGTGCGCAAGGCGGCGCCCGGCGCGCGTGTCGATGCCAAGGACGTGCTGACGTATCGCGAATTCCGCAAGCTCGACAAGCTGGACCTGAAGACCCTGGCGCGCTGGTTGGACGAAGCGCGGGCATTCGATCCGCGGGCGTCCGAGTCGCCCATGCTGCGGGCGGCCGCCAAAGACCTCGTCAAGGCCGTCGACATCGAACGGGGCCGACCGATCAAGCCCCAGGGCACGACCCTGGCGGACTTTCGCGAGGCGCTGACCGGTGCGATCGGCCAGATGCCGCTGGGCAACTACGTGCGCTACTTCGATGGCGCCACCTACGGCGCCAACACCAACATGACCGTCAACCAGCATGCGTTCTCGCACAACTCGCTGGTGCCGTCGATGGGACTGGGGCCGGGTGCGAGGGAACTGACCGGCCGTCACGCGTTCGTCGAGATCGGTTCGTCGTCCTACGGCGGCGAGGTGTTCATCGGCACGGACAAGCGCTCATCCACCGGCGCTGGCGTCGGCCTCTACGCCGGCTTCAAGATCGGCATCAAGAACTGGCACCTGTCGGCCGGCTTCAGCGCCGGCGTCGCGCATGCGCACGACCGCAGCGCGCCCGTCGGCGTCATCGTCCGCACGGGATTGACCTACGGCGCCAACGGCAAGGCGACCAACGCATGGCGCGACAACGTGGCCGACGTGACGCGCTTCCTGTTCCAGACCGCCGCGCAGAGCCAGGCCGCGCGGCCCGTTCCGCCGGACCGGATGTGGGAGCAGTTCTCGGCCCGCTTCTTCCGCACGCCCGACATCTCCGTCAACTGGCGCGACCAGCGCCGCAGCAGCCACACCGTGACCAAGCACGGCAGCGGCGCGGTGCGCGTGGCGGCCGGCCCGGTGCGCGTGGGGCCCGCCTTTTCCGTGGGCCATGACCGGGTGCTGGCCAGCAAGAACGACCGGGTCGACACCAACGGCTGGCTGCGTGGCGTGGAGCGTGCGCGGGCGCGGGCCTCGAACGTGCATGTCAGCGGATCGCTGGCGGCCGTGACGCACGGGGTCGGCCACTTTTCCAACCGCAGCGGCTTTCCCGAATCGATCACCCTGCCGAGCACGCCCATCGTCGGGGTGTCCGCCAACATTCTGCCCAGCGGCACGAGCGTGACGCTGCGGCGGGTGGACGAGCACGGGCGGCTGAATCCGCGCTTCATCCGGCGGCTGGTCGAATTCATCGATCCGTCCGCCTTCCTGTCGCACATGCAGGCCCGTCTGCCGCAGATCGCGCACTCGAACGCCAGCCGGGCCAAGGTCGGCGCCTTCATGAGCGCGATGAAGGACATGGGAACCCAGGGCAACCTGGCCTACGGCGAGAGCTGGAAGATCCGCCCGGAAGTGACCGAAGTCCTGAACGCCTATACGGACGAGATCCAGCTGATGCTGAAATGCGCGAAGGCGGCACCGGGCGCGGGCGGGCAGACCATCCAGCCCGCTCAGGCCGCGCAGACCTATCACGACCTCATCGAACGCATCTTCGAGACCGTGGAGCGCGAAACGGCCATGCCCCCGGATGAGCAAGCGAAGGCCTTCCGGCAGGCGCTGGCCGGCCTGGGCGACCAGGAGGTCGACCAGATCCTGCGGCTCGCCAACGAGACGATCCGTGTGCTCAAGGATGTGCAGAGCTGGAAGCTGTCGGGCTACTACGCCTACGACATCACCACGCACGGCTACACCGCCGGGCCGGCGATGCTGCTGCAGGCGACGGCGTCCACCTCCGTCGCCGGCGAGCGCGTGCTGGCCGAGCTGGCCGTGCGCGACCTGGAATTGATGGACGATCCGGCGCACGCCGCGCAGGACAAGGACCCGGCGGCCGGCGAGGTGCTCTGAGGCGCGCGCCGCCGATGCCGCCGATGCCGGCCGGCCGGATCAGAAGGAATACGACAGCGTGCCGAGGATGCTGCGCGGCGCCCCGGGCGTTACCCACACGCTGTTGTAGGAGCTGGCGTAGTACGTGCGGTTGAACAGGTTGTTGAGCACCACCGACGCCCGCAGGTGCTTGTCGATCTGCACGTAGCCGTTGAGCTGCACCGTCGCGTAGGCGGGCAGCTGGAAGCCGTCCTGCGTGTCGGCGGTGTTGCCGGCGCGGCGGCCGACGTAGACCACGCCCGCGCCCACGCCCGCCTTCTGCGCGAAGCGCGGGGCGAACTCGTACATCAGCATCGCGCTGCCGTTGACGCGCGGAATGTTGACCAGGCGCGCGCCCGGCGTGAGCACGGTGTCGCGCGTGACCTCCGCATCGACGTAGGCCAGGTTGGCGATGCCACGGAAGCCGCCGCCGAGCTCGCCGTTCCATTCCAGCTCCACGCCGCGGCTGCGCACTTCGCCGGCCGCGCGCGAGAAGCCGTCGTTGGCCGGATCGGCGCTCAGCACGTTGCGCTTGGTCACGCTGAACGCCGCCACCGTCGCCAGCCAGCCCGGGCCGGCCCATTTGGCGCCCACCTCGTAGCCGCGTCCCTTTTCCGGGTCGAAGGCGTTGCCGTTCACGTCGGTGCCGCTGTTGGGGCGGAACGAGTACGCGGTGTTGGCGTAGACGGAGAAGGCCGGGCTCCACTGGTAGACCACGCCCAGGCGCGGGCTGAAGGCGGTCTGCTGCTGGCTGGTGGTGGTGCCGGACTGGCGGTTCTCGATCGATTGGCGGTAGCCGTCCCAGCGCAGCCCGGCGATGACCTTCCAGCGCTCGCCGAGCGCCAGCGTGTCCTGTACGTAGGCACCCTGGCCTTCGTCGCGCTCCAGTGCGTTCACCGCCGTGCCCAGCGCGGGGGCGGGCTGGCCGTAGACGGGGTTGAAGATATCGATGGCATACGGCGCGGTGGCTGTCGGCCGGGAGCGCTGGAACAGCTGGTCGTAGCGGAACTGGTAGGCGTCGGCACCCATCACCAGCGTGTGCGACAGGGCACCGGTCCGCAGCCGGCCGATGAGTTCCAGGCGGCCCTGCAGGTCGCTGGTGTGGAAATTCGAGTAGCGATAGCGGCGCCACAGCGTGCGTGCGTCGGCCTGCAGCGCGGTGGCCTCGGTGCTGTAGCCGTACATGTCGGTCTCCCGCTGCGCTACGCCGGCATTGACCGACCAGTCCGCATCGATGTGGTGGTCGACGGTGAGTTGGTGGCCCAGGTTGCGGACCTCGTAGTCGCCGTCGCGCGGCTCGCCGAGGAAGCGCGAGGCCGGGATCGCGCCCAGTTGGTTATTGACCGCCACCACACCGCGGTCCAGCGGCGCGCTCTGGCGCGCGGCCTCCATCTCGTAGTGGACGACGGTATCGGGGCCGGCTTTCCAGGTGAAGCCCGGCGCGACCAGGTAGCGCTTGCTGGACACGGTGTCGCGGAAGCTGCCGTTGGCCTCGTGCATCAGGTTCAGCCGGTAGGCCAGCGTGTCGGACAGCGGGCCGGTGGAATCGAGCGTCTCGCGCGTGGCGCCGTAGCTGCCGGCCGACACGCTGACGGTGTTGGCGCTCTTGAACTGCGGCTGCTTGGTGGTGTAGCTGATGATGCCGCCCGGATCGCCGCGCCCGTACAGCGCGGAGGCCGGTCCCTTGAGCACCTCCATGCGCTCCAGGGTGGCGGTGTCGCGCGGCACGCTGTTGCCGCGGTTCCACGAGAAGCCGTTGAGCAGGTAGTCGGTGCCGGCCCAGTTGCCGTCGCCGGCGAAGCCGCGCACGGCGTAGTGGTCCCACAGGCCGCCGAAGCTGTTCTGGCGCGCGACACCGGCCACCCAGTCGTACAGGTCGTCGCCGCGGCCGGCGGCCACGGTCCGGATCAGCTCGGCATTGACGCTGCTGACCGCAAAGGGAATCTCCATCAGATCGGCATCCGTGCGCGTGGCCAGCGACGATTCCCGCGCCCGGTAGCCGGACGCCTGCCGCTGGCCCGACGCCGTGGTCGCCGGGAGATCCACTTCCTGTGCCGAGACATTGCCGACGCACGGCAAGCCCATGAGCGCGACCGCGAGACCGGCCGCCCATCCGCTGTTCTTGACCACCACCCCGTTCCTCATTGTCTGTAGTACGTGTCGCTCGATCTCAATTCAAATGCGAGTGATTATCACTACTGTTTGAGCGAAAGGCGAGATTGTCGCAATTCCGGCGCGCCCGAATGCTCAAGAAATTTCACGAACAAGGCGGGATGTCCGGCCGGGGTGCGGCCGTGTGCGGGCGCATGGCCAAGCCTTCGGCGGCGGGTCTCGGCGATGCGATGACGGCCGGTTCGGGTGGGGCTCCGGCGCGAAGCCTATATGCGGCGTTTACGCGGGGGCCGCCAATCTATGCAAGTTTTTGATGGGCCCTTCGCTAGATTGCTTGCCGGACCTCGCGTCCCTTAGCCCTTGAGTTCTTGAGCCCCTGAGCCGGTGAGCAGCTATGAAGATATCGTTCTGGCGCACGCAGTCCCCCGATCGCCAACATGACACCCCCAGCGTCCACGCGGACGGCGCGGACAGCGCTGCGCGGGCGCGGCCTGCGCCGGGCGGATGCCTGGAGCCACTCTCCACCCGGAGGCGGCGGGCGGAGACGGCAGGCGACGCCGCCCCGGTTCCGCGCCATCGGCCGCTGCCCCCTGCCGGCACGCAGACCGCCTCCCTGAGCCGCAAGCTGCAGGGCTGGCTGGGCCAGGACCGGCCCGGCTTGTCTCCGCTCGCGCTCAACCGGATGCCGGATGCGTATGCCATCGAAGCGGCCGGCAATGCCACGGCCGGCTCGACGTATACGTACGATGGCCTGCTCGCGCACGACATCCTGAACCTGGCGGCGGCGGGCCTCGGCATCGCTTCGCGCAGCGCCTTGGCGCAGCGTTACCGCACCGCGCTCGACGCCATGCTGCAGGCAGACGTTGCCGCCCTGAAAAGCGCATCGGCCCGCAATGCGCGGCCGCGCCGCCCCGGCGAGCCATCCGCCGGGCCGGCCGACAGCGCGGAGCCGGCCCCCGACGCGCACAGCCGGGAACGCGACGCCGCACGGGTGGAGCACCTGATCGTCACGCGCGACCCTCGCGGCCGGTGGCAATACGATCGGCAGAAGCTGCTGCGCATCGCGCGGGACGACGCGCACCCGGGGGCGCGGCATGCGCGCGACGTCCTGATGCTGATGTACGTCGGCAGCCAGCAGGGCGTGCGTCGGCGCAACGATGCCGTGTACCAGGCCTGCCTGTCGGGACTGAGCGCGGGTGCGAGTGCGTTGATGATTGCGGGGACCCACGGCGCGGCGCTGCCGGTGGTCGCGGCGGGCTACGCGGTGGCCGCTGCCCGTGAAGTGCTGTGGCTGGGCAGGCCGCTGGCCGAAGAAAAGCAGAAGATGCGCGACGCCAAGGCCGACCAGATGATGCGCATCGTGAACCGGGAACTGAAGCAGCTCAACCTCCGCGGGACGGACCAGAAAGCCGGCGCGTCATCGGCGGCCGATCCGGACGATCGGCTGCTGGAGGCAAGGGCCGGTATCGTTGCCGCCACGTTTGCGAGCGCGGAGCAGCGGGTGGCGGACCAGACCTTCGGCAAAGGGATTCCCGGCCGGTGGATCAACCATCGCAAAGCCACGGTGTTCAAGGACGAGGCGCGCGCCATCGTGGTAGACCACGCTCTACGGCGGATCGGCGACGCCTTGACGCATGAGGCCACGCGATCGGCCGAGGCCCTGACCGCGCTGCAGGCCATCGCGCAGGATCCCGACCTGTCGCTGTCCGGCCGCGCGCGCAGGCTGGCCCGGCACGTCAAGGCTGCTCCCGGCCTGCTGGCGATCCATACGCTGCTGACCGACATGGGCCTGCGCAGGGGCGAAGCGCTGCACGTCCTGAGCCGCCTCGTCGACGCGGAACTCGCGCGCGCATCGGGTGGCGACGCGATTCCCCTCCTGGGAAACGATGCGGCACGCATTGCCGACCGGATTCACCAGCCGCAGCTGAAAGACGCGCCGTCGCAGGCGGCACACGCGGCCCTGCATGGCGCGTTGCGCCGTCGTTCGGAGCGGGTGTAGGGCGCAGCGCGCTGCCGGTCCGGCTCCATGGCAACGGTGCGCTGTATCGTCGCAGGGATGCGGGCGCCGTGTCCCCGAAAGAAGGGGGCGAGCCGGCGTCGGAAGTTCAGGGCCGGCTCGATGTCCTGCACCTTGCGGCGGGCCAGCGTCAGATTGGATTGGCGCTTGGATGGCGCATCGTGAAGGCGCCCCGGTTGGCCGTGGTTGCGGATCCACGCTGTGGAAGTCGGTCGTGCCTGGCGACCGGATCGAGCAGGGACAGGGTGGGCAGCGTCGCCAGTTCGTCGGCGATGCGGGCCCGAGCACGGCGCCGTATCCGGCCGTCACGCACAGAGCGGCACGATCGCGAACCGGCCGGCCGACCGGAACAGCGCGGCCCTGATGTGACCCCTGGTATCGGCAACGATGCGTTGACCAGCCGTTATATCGGTCCGTATATTACGCACCGTCTTTCTTCATTGATCCGGGGGAGTTCCGTCATGTCACGTTTTTCGTTGCGCGCATGCGTGCGCGCTGTTGGTCTGGCTGCCGCACTGTCGCTGGGGCTGGGCGCGCAGGCGCAGGCCGCCGAGCTGGTGGTGTCCGCCGCCGCCAGTCTGACCAATGCCTTCAAGACGCTCGCGCAGTCGTACGAGGCGCAGCATCCCGACACCAGGGTCGTGCTGAACTTCGGCGCTTCCGACGTGCTGATGCAGCAGATCGTGCGCGGCGCGCCCGCCGACGTGTTCGCCTCCGCCGACCAAGAAGCGATGGACAAGGCCGTGAGCGAGAAGGTCATCCAGTCCGGGTCGCGTCGCGATTTCGTGGCCAACCAGCTGGTGCTGATCGTGCCGTCGGCGAGCGCGGTGCCGGTGCATGCCTTGGGCGATCTGGCCCGCCCGGAGGTGCAGCGCGTGGCGATCGGCAATCCGGCCTCGGTGCCGGTGGGCCGCTATGCGAAGCGCGCGCTGGAGGCCGCCGGCCTGTGGCAGCCGGTGTCGGCCAAGGCGGTGCTGGCGCAGAACGTGCGCCAGGCGCTGGACTACGTGGCGCGCGGCGAGGTCGAGGCCGGCCTGGTGTTCGCCACCGACGCGGCCATTGCGGCCGACAAGGTGAAGGTGGCGGCGCCGGTGCCGCTGTCGGTGCCGCTCACGTATCCGATCGCGGTGACGGCCGGCACGCGGCAGCCGCAGCAGGCCGCCGACTTCGTCGCGTTCGTGCTGTCGCCGGCCGGTCAGGCCATTCTGGCCAAGTACGGTTTTCTGAAGCCGTAATCGTCGATCGCCATCAGGCGGTGGCGGGCTGGCCCGAGGCCTCCGCGTCGGGTTTGCGCTGGCGGTGGATGCGCAGCACTAGAAAAGCGCCCGCCACGCACAGCCCGCCCGAGATCATCGACGCCAGCGTGTAGTTGCCCAGCGAGGCGCGCATCAGGCCTGCGCCCAGCGTGGCGAAGGCCGCCCCCAGCTGGTGCCCGGCGACGATCCACCCGAACACGATGGGTGCGGCTGCCTTGCCGAACACGTCGTTGGTCAGGCGCACGGTGGGCGGCACGGTGGCGATCCAGTCCAGCCCATAGAAGATCGCGAACACCGGCAGCCCGAAGAACTCGAAGCCGAACGCATACGGCAGGTAGATCAGCGACAGGCCGCGCAGCCCGTAGTACCAGAACAGCAGCACGCGGCTGTTGTAGCGGTCGGACAGCCAGCCCGACAGCGTGGTGCCGACCAGGTCGAAGATGCCCATCGCCGCCAGCAGGCTCGCGCCCTTGACCTCCGTCATGCCGTGGTCCGCACACATGGCGATGAAGTGCGTGCCGATATAGCCGTTGGTGCTGGCGCCGCAGATGAAGAAGCTGCCAAAGAGCAGCCAGAAGTCGCGCTTGCGCATCGCTTGCATCAGCGTGTGCAGGGCCAGTGTGATCGGGTTGGTGCGCGGGCCGTGGTCGGCCTCGGGCGCATCGGCCGGCGCGCCGTAGGTACGCAGCCCGACGCTCTTGGGCGATTCCGGCAGCAGGAAGCCGACGATCGGCAGCAGCAGCACCAGCGCGCCCGCCACGATCAGCACCACCGGCCGCCAGCCGTGGCGCTCGACCACCGCCGCCATCATCGGCAGGAAGACCAACTGGCCGGTGGCGGAGCTGGCCGTCAGGATGCCCATCGCCAGCCCGCGGTGCGAGGTGAACCAGCGGTTGACCACCGTCGCGCCGAGCGTGATCGCCGCTACGCCCGTGCCGCCGCCCACCATCACGCCCCACAGCAGCACCATCTGCCACGGCTGGCTCATCATGGCCGACAGCGCCGTCCCCGAGATCAGTACCACCAGCGCCCCCAGCACCGTCGGCCGGATGCCGAAGTACTGCATCGACGCCGCCGCGAACGGCCCGGTCAGCCCATACAGGGCGATGCCGATCGAGATCGCCAGCGAGATCGTGCCGCGGCTCCAGCCGAACTCGTGCTCGAGCGGCAGCATCATCACGCTGGGCGTGGCGCGCGTGCCGGCGGCGCACAGGAGAATCAGGAACACCACGGCCAGGGCGATCCAGCCGTAGTGGAAGCGGGGCGCGATGAGGCGGGCGAGTCGCTGCATTGGGGGTGTCCGGTGAGGGTTGTGACGCGGTCGACGCACCGTTCGTTACCGGTCGGTAACAACGTGCTTGCGATGGTAGGTACCGGTCGGTAACATGTCAAGCGGGAAAGATCACCGACGCGGCCGGAGGCTTGTTCCGGCCGCCTCGCCAGCAGGAGCATCAATCATGGCAGCACGCGGGCCGCGCGCCCTTTCTTCCACCGACAACACCAAGACGGCCTCGCGCCGCATCAGCGGCGAGGCCGCGCAGGCCAGCCTGCTGGAGGCGGCGCGCGAGCTGTTCTATCAGGAGGGCGTGCGCGCCGTGGGCGTGGAGGCCGTGGTGGAGCGGGCGGGCGTCAACAAGATGAGCCTGTACCGCCAGTTCAAGTCCAAGGACGATCTCGTGCTGGCCTACCTCGCGCGCAGCGCGGAGAATTTCTGGGGCTATTTCAACGCCAGCATGGAGGCCCACCCCGCCGATGCGCGCGCCCAGCTGCTGCAGTTCTTCATCGACCTGTCGGGGCGGGCGAGCCAGGCGGGTTACCGGGGGTGTCCGTTCGTCAACGTGGCGGCGGAGTTTCGCGATCCGTCGCATCCCGCGCGGCAGTTCGTCGAGCGCAACAAGACGCAACTGCTGGCGCGCCTGCGCGAGCGCGCCGCGGCCGCCGGCGCCATCGACCCCGACGCGCTCGCCGACGATCTGGCCTTCCTGATCGAAGGCGCTTACACCGCCAGCCAGACCTTCGGTGCCGGCGCGCCGCGCCTGATGCGCAGCCTGCCGCGTACGGCCGCCACGCTGCTCGACGCCGCCATTCCCGCGCGCACGGCCGCCTGAGGCCTGCCGGGGGCGCGCCGGATGTTGTAGCGGCGTCACACGTGCGCCGGGCGGGTTCGATGCCGCTACACTCGCGGCATTGCTGCCTCGGCTGTTCCGTTCCACCTCGATGATGTCCGCCCAATCTTCGCTGTCTTCCGTTCATCCCACCCCGGCTATGTCGTCGCAACCGCAGCCGCTGTCCCTTTCGCTGCCGGCCGCGCTGTCGCAGGCGCAGCGCGCGCTCGACCGCATCGTGCTCGGCAAGCCGCTGCAGATCCGGCTGGCGCTGGCCTGCCTGCTCGCGCGCGGGCACCTGCTGCTGGAAGACCTGCCGGGCGTCGGCAAGACCACGCTGGCGCATGCGCTGGCCCGCACGCTGGGGCTGCAGTACCAGCGCGTGCAGTTCACCAGCGACCTGCTGCCGGCCGACCTGATCGGCGTCTCGATCTACGTGAAGGATACGGGCGCGTTCGAGTTCCACCCCGGGCCGCTGTTCGCCCAGGTGGTGCTGGCCGACGAGATCAACCGCGCCACCCCCAAGGCGCAGAGCGCGCTGCTCGAAGCGATGGCCGAAGGCCAGGTGACGCACGACGGCGCCACCTATCCGCTGCCCGAGCCCTTCTTCGTCATCGCCACGCAGAATCCGCTCAACCAGATCGGCACGCATCCGCTGCCGGAGTCGCAGCTGGACCGCTTCACGATGCGGCTCTCGCTCGGCTATCCGGACCAGCGCTCGGAGCGCGCGCTCTACCTGGGCGGCGGCGCGGCGCAGGCGATCGAGCCGGCGTTGAGCGCCGCGCAGGTGGTGGCGCTGCAGGCCGCGGCGGATGCCGTGCACGTGGCGCCCGCGCTGGTCGACTACGTGCTCGCGCTGGTCAACGCCACGCGCACCGACGCGCAGGTGCAGATGGGTTTGTCGCCGCGCGCCGGGTTGGCGCTGTTGGCGGCCGCGCGGGCGTGGGCCCTGATCGACGGCCGCGATGCCGTGCTGCCGGAAGACGTGCAGGCCGTGTTCAACTCGGTGGCCGCGCACCGGCTGCTGCCGACCGGCGGCATGCTGTCGGCCACTGCGCTGGCGCAGCGGCTGCTCGATACGGTCGCCATTCCCTGAGCGCGCCATGGTGCGTGTCATGCCGCTGTGGAGCGCGTTGTTGCGCGCGTTGCCGGGCCTGCGCTTCGCGCGCGAGCGCGTGCAGCGCTTCCTGTCGCGCCCGCGCCGTCCGCGCGACGGCGCGATCCGTCTCGATCGCCGCCACGTCTACATCCTGCCCACCGCCACCGGGGCCGGCTTTGCGCTGCTGCTGGTCGCCATGCTGCTGACCTCGCTCAACTACAACGTCAGCCTCGGTTTCCTGCTGACCTTCCTGCTGGCGGGCGTGATGGCCTCGGCCATGTGGCAGACGCACCGCAACCTGGTCGACCTGGAGGTGCGCGGTGCGGTGGGCGAGCCCGTGTTTGCGGGCCGCGCCGTCAACGTGAGCGTGGCGCTGGCCAACGCGACCGCGTGGGCGCGCGTGGGCGTGGAGACCGGTGCGCGCGATGCCGCACCGGCGGAGTCCTCGCTCGACGCGCACGACGGCACGCTGACGGCGCTGTCCTTCGGGGCGCAGCCGCGCGGCTGGTTCCGCCTGCCGCGCTTGACCGTGTCGACGCGGTTTCCGCTCGGGCTGTTCCGCGCCTGGAGCTATGCCGATGCGCCGCTGACGCTGCTGGTCTACCCCGAGCCGGAGGCCGCTGCGCCGCCGCTGCCGGCCGCCTTCGCGCCCGACCCCGGCGAGGCGGACGACCCGCGCGTCGCCCGCCCACGCCCCGATGTGGCCGCCGACCAGCTGCGGCCCTATCGCCCCGGCGATCCGCTGCGCAGCATCGCGTGGAAGCACAGCGCGCGGCTCGACACCTGGCTCACCCGCAGCGGCCAGCAGGTCCGCCACGCGCAATGCGTGCTGGCGTGGGATGCGCTGCCGCCGCCGATGGAAGCGGAGGCGCGCCTGTCCCGCCTGTGCGCCTGGGTGCTGGCCGCCGAGCAGGCCCCGGACGGCGAGGCGCCCGAATACACGCTGGTCCTGCCCGGCCTCGCGATCGGCCCCGCGCGCGGTCCGGCGCACCGCGATGCCTGCCTGCGCGCGCTGGCGCTGTGGGGCAGGCCGCCGGTGCCGGAGGCGGCCGCATGAACGCCGCCTTCGGTTCCGCACGCGCGCTCACGCACCGCGAGCACGGCTGGTTGATCGCGCTGCTGGCCCTGGTGCTGGCGCCGCTGCTGCGCAGCCTGCCGCTGGTGACATGCAGCGTGTTCGGCGTGCTGCTGCTCTGGCGGACCGGGCTGTGGGTCCGCCGTGCGCCGCTGCCCAACAAATGGCTGCTCGGGGTGACCGGCGCGGCGGTGCTGGGCATCACGCTGGTGCTGGCGCTGCGCACCGGCGGCAACATCGGCCGCGACCTGTCGGTGGCGGTGCTGGGTGCCTTCCTGGTGCTCAAGCTGATGGAGTCGCACACCGTGCGCAGCGGCATCCTGGTCATGCAGCTGTGCTGCTTCCTGCTGCTGTCGCAGACGCTGTTCGACCAGCCGCCCTGGATGGCGGCCACGCTGCTGGCCTCCGTCGGGCTGCTGCTCCATCAGTGGATGGTGCTGCTGCATCCGCAGGCGCGCACCCGGCTGTCCGTGGCGGGGGTGCTGCTGCGGCTGGTCATGACGGGCCTGCCGTGCGCGGCCGTGCTGTTTCTGCTGTTTCCGCGCCTGGACCATCCGCTGTGGCGCCTGCCGCAAGGCGCGGACGTCGCCACCAGTGGGCTCACCGACCGCATGGCGCCCGGCTCGATCGGCAAGTTGATCCTGTCGGACGATCTCGCCTTCCGCGCCGACTTCAACGGCGCGCCGCCGCCGCCCGGAGCGCGCTACTGGCGCGGCATCGTGCTGTGGCGATTCGATGGCCAGGCGTGGACGGCATCGTCGTTCCGGCAGCGCGCCGAGCCGGCGAGCGTACCCAATTCTGCGAGCCCCCCCAATGCTGTGGGCGTACCCGATTCTGCGAACGCGCGCCCCGGTGCCGGCCGGCCCGTCGACTACAGCATCACGCTCGAACCGACCCGCCAGCGCTGGCTCTTCGCGCTGGATCGCGGCATCGCCATCGACGCGCGGGACGGCCTCAAGCGCAGCATCGACGCGGAGTTCCTGAGCGCGCAGCCGCTGGACGAGCGCATCCGCTATCACGCGCGTTCACGCCTGCCGGGGCCGGGCGCGGGCGATGACGAGGCGCTCGACCCACAGACGCAGCAGCTGGCGCTGGCGCTGCCGCCGGGCAACCCGCAGGCGCGCGCGCTGGCCGCGCAGTGGGCCGGCCTCGCTCCGGCCGAGCGGGTGGCCTCGGCGCTGAAGCTGTTCCGCGACGCGCCGTTCGCCTACACGCTCGAGCCCGAGCCGCTGCGGGGCGCGCAGATCGACGACTTCCTCTTCCGCACCCGCCGCGGTTTCTGCGAGCACTACGCGGGCAGCTTCGTCTTCCTGATGCGGGCGGCGGGCGTGCCAGCGCGCGTGGTGGTCGGCTACCAGGGCGGCGAGGACAACGCGGTCAGCGGCGACCTCATCGTGCGCCAGTCGGACGCGCACGCCTGGGCCGAGGTGTGGCTGCGCGGGCGCGGCTGGGTGCGGGTGGACCCCACCGCCGCCGTGGCGCCGCAGCGCGTGGAGCGCGGCCTGGCCGGCGCCGTGCCCGCCAGCGAATTCCGCTCGCGCCGCGTGCAGGAGCCCGCCTGGCTGCGCAGCGTGCGCTGGGGCCTGGACGGCCTGATCAGCGGCTGGAACCGCTGGGTGCTGGGCTACGACCGTGCCCGGCAGGCCCGGCTGTTCGCCTGGCTGGGGCTGGACGCGGCCGATCCGCGCGCGGTGCTGTGGGGCGTGTCGGCACTGTTCCTGCTGGCGGCGCTGCCGCTGCTGTGGCAGCAGCGGCGCCCCAGGCCGGACCCGGTGCAGGCCCAATGGCAGCGCGTGTGCGACCGGCTGGCACGCCACGGCTGCGTGCGCGGTGCGGCGGAAGGGCCGATGGCCTACGCGGAGCGTGCCGCCGCCCGGTTTCCGCAGGCGGCCGACGCACTGCGGCGTGTCGCCGCCGGCTATGTCGCGCTGCGCTACGGCCGCGACGACGGCGACGCGCCGGCGAGAGCGCAGCGGCTGGCGCAATGGCGCAAGGACATCGCCGCCCTGCGCGTGTCGGGATAGGGATAGGGCACAAGGGGCGCCGGCATGGCGCGCGCAGGCCTCGACCACCGGCCGCGTGCGTCGCCGCGCAGTCGCGGCCTGCATCCCGATGCACCGGCACCGGCCGGTCGAGGCTGACAATCCGCTGATTGATACAGACAGGGAATGGGGGTCTCCCATTTGCTGTGCAATGCATTGCAAATCGCGATCGGCATTGCAATATTTGCAGTACTGTCACGCGAATGTTTTGTCCAGATAACCTATTTGTGCAATAACTGCACATCGTTTCTGCCTGCGAAGAAACATCGATGCGACGAGATGGCGCATCTTGAAGCTGATTTCAATCGCATATAAGGAAGACAAAAAATACCCTGACTAGCACAGTGGAAACGTTTTTCATACCATCGACTGCGTAGCGCTTCCGCTGCACTGCAATGTCAACGCAAGCGCCCACCGACGGGCTCTGCAGGCCGCAGCGGCGAGCCGATTCCGCAGGAGCCTGATTCAATGTATCGACCGAAACGCATGCTCGTCGGGAATGTCGCGTGGGCACATGAAATCGCCGAGCGTGATCCCCGTTTCTTTTCCCGCCTGGCGCAGGGACAGAAACCCCAGGTGTTATGGATCGGCTGTGCCGATAGCCGCGTGCCGGCCGAAACCATTACCCATTCCAATCCGGGCGACCTGTTTGTCCATCGCAATATCGCCAATCTGGTGTGCCCGGCCGACGACAATACGATGAGCGTGCTGGAATATGCGGTGCGTGTCCTGAAGGTCGGACACATCATCGTGTGCGGGCATGACGGCTGCGGCGGCGTGCAGGCCGCGCTGCTGCCGCAGCCCGACGCGCTGCCGCACGTGAACCGCCGCATCGGCCCGTTGTGCGCGCTGGCCGGCCGGCACCGCGCCGAGCTCGACGCGGTGCCGGATATGGACGACCGCGTGAACCGCCTGGCCGAGCTGAACGTGCTCGAACAGGTGCGCTGGCTGCGCGAGAGCCCCATCGTGCGCGAGGCCGAGCCGGCGCCGCGCGTGCACGGCTGGATCTTCGGTCTGGCCGACGGCCGCATCCGCGTGCTGGCTTCCGGCGATCCCGGCGAGGCGCTGCCGGACCGTGGCGACATCCTCGAGCCGGCCGAGGTCGAGGCCTAAAGCACCCCGTGCGGCTGCGCTGCGCGGCCGCGATTCCTAGATTCATCCGCTGTGCCCAGCGGGCGGTGTTCCGTCCGCGGGCCGGCGTTTGCATGTCCCGCCCCCAACGAAGACACCACCATGCAGACTCCAACACAACCCGCTTTTTTCCCGCGTGACATGCTCGCGGGCACCATCGTCTTTTTCGTCGCCCTACCGCTGTGTCTGGGCATTGCCAGTGCATCCGGCGTAGACCCGCTGGCCGGGCTGATGTCCGGCATGATCGGCGGGCTGGTGGTGGCGCTGCTCAGCGGTTCGCAGCTGAGCGTGAGCGGCCCGGCGGCCGGGCTGGTCGTCATCGTCGTGGACGGGATCGCCAAGCTGGGCGGCTTCTCCGCGTTCCTGATGGCGGTGCTGCTGTCCGGCGTGCTGCAGTTCGTATTCGGCATGCTGCGGGCCGGGCGCTTTGCGGCTTATGTGCCCTCGTCCGTCATCAAGGGCATGCTGGCGGCCATCGGCCTGCTGCTGATCATCAAGCAGGTGCCGCTGGCGTTCGGCTTCTCGCGCGCTGACGCCGCCGCGGCGGCCGGCGCCATCGTGACGCCGTTCGGCTCCGTGTCGGCGGCGGCGATGGCGGTGACGGCGCTGTCCGCCGCCGTGCTGATCGGCTGGGAGACCCGCGCGCTGCGCCGGTTTATGCTGGTGCGGGCGCTGCCGGCGCCGTTGATGGTGGTGGCGCTCGGCATCGGCGTGACGCTGCTGCTCGATGCGGTGGCCCCCGGCGTGGCGCCGCCCGTCGAGCATCGGGTCGGGCTGCCGTCGCTGGCGTCGTTCGGGGCGCTGTTCGATGCGCTGCAGTCGCCGTCGCTCGACGCGCTGACCAACCCCGACGTCTGGCAACTGGCGTTGGCGCTGGCCATCGTGGCCAGCCTGGAGACGCTGCTGAGCCTGGAGGCCGTCGAGCAGATCGACCCCAAGAAGCGCCCCGCGCCGGCGGACCGCGAGCTGAAGGCCCAGGGCATCGGCAACATGATGGCGGGCGTGTTCGGCGCGCTGCCGATCACCTCCGTGATCGTGCGCAGCTCGGCCAACGTGCAGGCCGGCGCGCAGAGCCGCTGGTCGGCCGTGATGCACGGCGTGCTGCTGCTGGCGAGCGTGTTTACGCTGACCAGCATCGTCAACCTGATTCCGCTGGCATGCCTGGCCACCATCCTGATCTTCACCGGCTTCAAGCTGGCCAAGCCGTCGCTGTTCGTGTCCGTGGCGCGGCAGGGCATGGAGCGCTTCGCGCCGTTCGTCGTCACGATCGTCGGGGTGCTGCTGACCGACCTGCTGATCGGCATCCTGATGGGCATCGCGCTCAGCATTGCGCTGGCGATCCGCGCCAACCTGCGGCGCTCGATTGTCATGGCGCGCCATCATGATCATTTCCTGCTGTCGTTCCGCAAGGATGTGTCGTTCATGGGCAAGGTGCCGCTCAAGCGCTACCTGGCGCAGGTGCCCGACTACACCACGCTCATCATCGACGCCAGCCGGGCGGACTACATCGACCCCGACGTGCGTGAGCTGGTCGAGCGCTTCATCGAAGAAGCGCCGTCGCGCGGCATTCTGATCGAGCGCCATCACTTCGATGCCGCGGCGCCGCAGCCCGCGCGCGCGTCGAAGCTGTTGAAGCTGCGGTTTTCGCGCTGCCCCGCGCGATAAGGCGGCGGCATCGTCGGCGGCCCGGGGCGACAGGCTTGCCCCGGCGCTTCGCCGGCTTCCCATCGGTATCTCTCCATCGGCATCCCGCGGTGATCTGCGACGCGGGGCCGGCGCGTCGCGTCCGGTGCGCCGTCTCAGTGGCACCTAAGTCTGCCTGCCTAGGCTGTCCTCCAGTACTCGCGGGTTGAACACCCGCAGCAGCGGCGCGCGCTCCATGCGGTCCAAACCGGGCGGCGCGCCTTCAACGGAGGTCATTTGGGAGAGCCATATGGATGCACGACCGATGCGCGCACTGCCTGGTGCGCTGAACAAGGTGCCCCAGGTCGCGCTGGGGTTCTGGATCATCAAGATCCTGTCGACCACGGTGGGCGAGACCGGCGCGGATTTCCTCGCCGTCAATGTCGGACTGGGGGCGGCGATTACTGGCGGCGCGATGGCCGCGCTGCTGCTGGCCGCGCTGGTGGCGCAGCTGCGCGCGCGGCGCTATGTCCCGTGGCTGTACTGGCTGACGGTGGTACTCGTCAGCATCGTCGGCACGCAGATCACTGACCTGCTGACCGACCGGCTGGGCGTGAGCCTCTACGTGAGCACGGCGGTCTTTGGCGTGGCGCTGCTGGCCATCTTCGCGATCTGGTATCGGACCGAGCGCACCTTGTCCATCCAGGCCATCGATACGCGCCGCCGGGAGCTGTTCTACTGGGCGGCCATCCTCTGCACCTTCGCGCTCGGCACCGCCGCCGGCGACCTGGCCACCGAGGCGATCGGGCTCGGGTTCCAGCGTGGGATCGTGGCCTTCGGCGTGCTGATCGCGCTGGCGGCGGCGGCGTACCGGCTGGGCGCGGACAAGGTGCTCGCCTTCTGGGCCGCCTACATCCTGACCCGCCCGCTGGGCGCCGCGCTGGGCGATTTCCTGTCGCAGTCGCCCGACTACGGCGGAGCGGGCCTGGGGGCCATGGTGACGAGCGCCGTCTTCCTCGCGGTGATCGTCGTGCTGGTGGCGTTCGCGCAGCGCGAGGCCAGCCGCGCCGATGTAGCTGTCACCGTGTCCTAGCCGCCGTGCCCGTGCGTTCCCAATCCATTCCGCTTAACCGAAGGAGATGCCATCATGATCCGCAAACTGACCCCCACGCTCGCAGCCGCTTCGCTCGTTCTGTTCATGGCCGCCGCCGGCCATGTCGTGCCCACGCACTTCAGCGTCATCAACACGGCCCATGCCGCGGCGGCGGCGCTCGGCGATCTGGGGGCGTTCCGCACCATCGCCGTCGATACGGCCGCCATTGTCGACAAGGGTGACCTGCCCGGCGCCAAGCAGCGCATCAAAGACCTCGAAGTCTCCTGGGATGCCGCGGAAGCCGGCCTCAAGCCGCGCTCGGCGTCCGATTGGCACCGCGTCGACAAGGCGATCGACCGGGCGCTGGACGCACTGCGCGCCGGCAAGCCGGACGCAGTCACCTGCCGGCAGACGCTGGCCGAACTGATCCAGACCATCGACCAGGCTAGCGGCAAGCGCTGAGCGCCCGAGTCGTCGGGCGGCGGTACCGGGTCGCGCATCCGGTTTCCGCGCCAGACAGCCCTCTCGACACCCGGATTCGCGGTCTGCCGCGGTCCGGGTGTTTGTCCATCCGACGCCGGCCGAGCCCGTCCGGCGACACCCTCCGCCAACCCCAGCCTGTTTGAACTGCCCCAGCGGGCAGCTGGTCCGGTTGGCGGCATATTGCCATTGACAACGCTGTCAATGGTCTTCGTAAATCCCTTTGCCTTGTTTGAATCGACCTTGTTTGGCGGCTGGAATTTAGATTATTTTAAATCTGAATATCAGGCGATGGGGTTTTTGTTTTTGGGTGGTGAATACCCTGATGAAAACGATTTCGAGCATTTTTTGGTGCCCGGGGGAAAACGATTGCGGGCATTTTAAATCATCCATAAATCCTTTGTTTACAAGGGTTTGTTGGTTTGTGATGGTTGCCGGAATTCGTCTTGGTAAATGTTTGCAATCAGGTTTTCGGTGATTCCTAGACTTGCCTCAACGTCGGTCGGAAATCAAATGGTCGGCGATTTCCTGGTTAACCCGGGGGCGGGGAAATATTCAATTCCTGGCAGTCCTCCTAAAATGCTGGAGCCTTGAAATGCAAAAGATCCATCGCGCGACACTGATTTCGGCCACCGTCGCAGGGCTGCTGATCCTGGGCGGCTGCGCAAGCACCGGCTCGGGGGATTCGGGCGGCACCCTCGGCGGCTCCGGTGCTTCGGGCAATGCCACGACGGGCAGCACCGGCAGCGGTTCCGACGGCACCACGACGGGCAGCACGGGTAGCGGCTCCGGCAGCACGACGACGGGCAGCACCGGCAGCGGCTCCGGCAGCACCACGACCGGCAGCACCGGGACGGGCACGAATGGCACGGGCACCCTGTCGACGGCATCCACCACGCCCACGGGCGCCATCGCAGGCAAGTCCGGTGGCGTGCTCACCGCATCGGGCGGCGCTGTCAGCGATACGGGTTCGACGCTCGGCAGCGCCAATCTGCCGCTGGTGCCGGGCGCCTCGCAGTCCGCACTGGGCAACGTGGTCACCAACGCGGGTTCGGTGCTGACCGCGGCCGGCACCGGTGTGGATTCCGGTCTGGGCAGCATGGGCACCAACCCGAATCCGATCGGCACCACCGTCGCCAGCAGCGGCAACATCGTCACCGCGACGGGCAATACCGTCACCGCCACCGGCGGCCTGGTCAGCAGCCTGGGCACCGGCCCGCTGCAGCCGCTGGCGCCGGTCACCTCGCCGGTCGGTGGGCTGGTGTCGCAGGTGGGGCAGGCGGTCAGCAGCGCCGGCGGTACGCTGGGCACGGCCCTGTCGACCGGTCCGGTGCAGCAGCTCACGCAGCAGACCAGCTCGGCCATCGTGCCGCTGACTTCGCAGATCACGAGTGCCACGCAGTCGCTGGGTGCCACTACCGGCCTCGGCACGCCGACCGCCAATCTGCTGCAGACGGTGGGTGGCACGGTGGCGAACGTCGGCACCAGCCTGACCAATACGAACACGCCCTTGGTGTCGGGGGTCGGTAACGTCGTGACGGCAACGGGGCACACGGTCGCGGCGCTGGGCGGCACGGTGTCCGGGCCGGCGGCTTCGTCGGGCAGCCCGCTGGCGCCGGTGACCAGCATCCTCGGTGGCACGAGCGGCAGCAGCCCGCTCGCTTCGGTCACCACCATCGCGGGCGGCGGCCTGTCGGTTCCCACCACCGGTACCCCGAGCGCTGGCGTGGGCACCGCTGCCGCGGTCACGGCACCGGTTACCACGGTGGCAGCGGGCGCAGGCGCATCCCTGACCTCCACCAGCGGGTCGACCGCGCTGTCGCCGGTGACGAGCGTGGTGGGCAGTGTGCTGGGCGGTACGCTGCTGCATCATTGAGTCCGCTAAGCGGGCCGGCACGCCGGCCCGTTATTCAAGCCATCCGTGCTTCGTGCCGGATGGTTTTTTTTGGTTAATTTCCACTCGAACCGGGCGGGCGCAACCCGGGTTCGGCTTGAGTCGGAATGCCCTGAGATTTCGCGCGTTCCGAACGATGGCCATGCATCGGGCACAGGGTTCGGAACGCTGGGACGACCGGCTGCGTCGCCGGGGCCATCGCCGCTTGCTCGATCCGGCTGGTGTGCATCCAAAGGGTGCGGGCCTAGCGAGGGAATCGTCTGCCTCTGACGGCCGAAGAACAGTCGCGGCTCCAGCTGCAGGCCCGCCTCAAGCAGCAGCGGGACGCCAAGGGCCAGACCGAAGCCGACGCGCTCAAGGACCCGACCCACACCGCGCAACTGCCGCAGCAGACCAGCGGCCGCGAACTCTGGCAGATGTGGGGCTACCTGCGCTGGCGCACCGTGTACGACGACAAGTACATGGACTACCGCGCGTCATACCCGCAGCTCGCCGGCCTCGATGCCGCCGCGCTGAGAACACGGATGAGGGCATTGGATTCGCAGTTCAAGGCGCAGCGCATACGTTCCGAGCAGCTCGGCAAGACGCTGAACGGCTTCGCCAGCTCGGGGTCGCTGCCGTCCGATCTCTACAACGAACTGGGCGGTCTGTACCAGGGCATGCAGGCCACGGAAGAAGAGATGGCCGCCATCACGGCATTCATGGAGGAACTGGACGGCGGCGGGTGACCCATGGGAGCGCGTGCGTGCAACCAGACGGGGGCCGGAATTCCTATAGTGAGTGCACCCATGTACCCGCTGGAGTGTGCCCCAATGTCAGAGCAACGCAATGTATCGCCCTCGCATCCGCAGGACGCGGTCTACATGCCCGATGGCGTGCGGATCGACAACCCCGATGGTGGCTACACCGTGACGACCCCGAACGGCGTCTCGCTCGACTACCAGCCGGATGGCTCGATCGAAGGACAGATCCCGGTCATCCGCGCGCTGTGTGTCCAGGATATTGCGAAGGTGGTGCGGCACGACATCGCCCGGGTGTTCGATACCGTTTCGCACACGCTGCACTTCGAAGGCGGAGGCGTGCTGTCCTACCTGCATGCCAGCAACGGCCGAGGCTACGAATTCAGCGGCCACAATGTGTTCATGCAGGCGGACAAAGACGGCTGCGTGATCGTGTATGGCACCTGTACGGAATGAGCCCGGTCATGAGCAGCCGGCCGGCGCCTCAAACAGCTCGATCGGCGCCGGCCGGTGCTCCAGGTACCAGCCGGCAAACACCAGGCCAGCGATGCCGGTGCGCCCGCTGAGGCGGGTTAGTTCTCGCCCGGCACCCGCACCCAGCCCTCCATCAGCACCCGCGCGCTGCGGCTCATGATGGCCTTGGTGACGGTCCACTCGCCGTCTGCACGGCTGGCTTCGGCGCCTACGCGCAGCGTGCCGGACGGGTGCCCGAAGCGCACCGCGTGGCGTTCGCCGCCGCCGGCCGCGAGGTTGACCAGCGTGCCCGGGATCGCCGCCGCCGTGCCGATGGCCACGGCGGCCGTGCCCATCATGGCGTGGTGCAGCTTGCCCATCGACAGGGCGCGCACCAGCAGGTCCACATCGCCCGCGCCGACGCGCTTGCCGCTGGAGGCGACGTAGTCCCGCGGCGGCGCGACGAAGGCCACCTTGGGCGTGTGCTGCCGCGTGGCCGCCTCGTCCACATGCCCGATCAGCCCCATGCGCACCGCGCCGTGCGCGCGCAGGGTCTCGAACATCGCCAGCGCTTTCGGGTCGCCGTTGATGGCGTCCTGCAGTTCGGCGCCGGTATAGCCGATCGATGCCGCGTCGACGAAGATGGTCGGGATGCCGGCGTTGATCAGCGTCGCCTTGAGCGTGCCGATGCCGGGCACGTCCAGGTCGTCGACCAGGTTGCCGGTGGGGAACATCGCGCCGCCGCCATCGCCGTCTTCCTCGGCGGCGGGGTCGAGGAATTCGAGCTGGACTTCGGCGGCCGGAAAGGTCACGCCGTCGAGCTCGAAGTTGCCGGTCTCCTGCACCACGCCGTGGGTGATGGGCACGTGCGCGACGATGGTCTTGCCGATGTTGGCCTGCCAGATGCGCACGGTGGCGACGCCGTTGTGCGGGATGCGGCCGGCATCGACGAGGCCATTGCTGATGGCGAACGGACCCACGGCGGCGGACAGGTTGCCGCAGTTGCCGCTCCAGTCCACGAACGGCTTGTCGATCGAGACCTGGCCGAACAGGTAGTCGACGTCGTGGTCCGGGCGTGCGCTTTTCGACAGGATGACCGTCTTGCTGGTGCTCGACGTGGCGCCGCCCATGCCGTCGATCTGCTTGCCGTACGGGTCGGGGCTGCCGATCACGCGCAGCAGCAGCGCGTCGCGCGCGGCGCCGGGCACCTGCGCGGCCTCGGGCAAGTCCTGCAGGCGGAAGAACACGCCCTTGCTGGTGCCGCCGCGCATGTAGGTGGCGGGAATCCTGATTTGGGCCGGATGCGTCATGCGGCCTCCTTGGCCGATTCGAGGAAGTCCTGCGCGAAGCGCTGCAGCACGCCGCCGGCTTCGTAGATCGAGACCTCTTCGGCGGTGTCGAGGCGGCACGTCACGGGCACGTCCACGCGCGCGCCGTTCTTGCGGTGGATGACCAGCGTGAGGTCGGCGCGCGGCGTGCGTGCGCCGATCACGTCGAAGGTCTCGGTGCCGTCGATGCCCAGCGTGATGCGCGTGGTGCCCGGCTGGAACTCCAGCGGCAGCACGCCCATGCCGATCAGGTTGGTGCGGTGGATGCGCTCGAAGCCCTCGGCGACGATGGCTTCCACACCGGCCAGGCGCACGCCCTTGGCGGCCCAGTCGCGCGAGCTGCCCTGGCCGTAGTCGGCGCCGGCAATGACGATGAGCGGCTGCTTGCGTTCCATGTAGGTCTCGATGGCTTCCCACATGCGCGTGACCTTGCCTTCGGGTTCGATGCGCGCCAGCGAACCCTTCTTCACCTCGCTATCCACCACGGCCATCTCGTTGATGAGCGTCGGGTTGGCAAACGTGGCGCGCTGCGCGGTGAGGTGGTCGCCGCGATGGGTGGCGTAGGAGTTGAAGTCTTCTTCGGGCAGGCCCATCTTCGCCAGGTACTCGCCGGCCGCGCTGTCGGCCAGGATGGCGTTGGACGGCGACAGGTGGTCGGTGGTGATGTTGTCGCCCAGCACCGCCAGCGGGCGCAGGCCACGGAGCGTGCGCTCGCCGGCCAGGGCGCCTTCCCAGTACGGCGGGCGGCGGATGTAGGTGCTCTGCGGGCGCCAGTCGTACAGCGGGCTGACGCTGGCGGTGGCCTCGCTGCGCTGGTCGAACATCGGGATGTACACCTGGCGGAACTGCTCGGGCTTGACCGAAGCGCGCACGATGGCGTCGATCTCCTCGTCGCTCGGCCACAGGTCTTTGAGCGTGATCGGCTGGCCTTCGGGGCCGGTGCCGAAGCTGTCGCGCTCGATGTCGAAGCGCACCGTGCCCGCGATGGCGTAGGCCACCACCAGCGGCGGCGAGGCCAGGAAGGCCTGCTTGGCATACGGGTGGATGCGCCCGTCGAAATTGCGGTTGCCCGACAGCACGGCCGTGGCGTACAGGTCGCGGTCGATGATCTCCTGCTGGATCGTCGGGTCCAGCGCGCCGCTCATGCCGTTGCACGTGGTGCAGGCAAACGCGACGATGCCGAAGCCGAGCGCCTCCAGCTCCGTCTTCAGGCCGGCGGCTTCCAGGTACAGCGCCACCGCCTTGGAGCCGGGCGCCAGCGAGCTCTTCACCCACGGCTTGCGCACGAGGCCGAGCCGGTTGGCATTGCGCGCCAGCAGGCCGGCGGCGATCACGTTGCGCGGGTTGCTGGTGTTGGTGCAGCTGGTGATGGCGGCGATGATGACCGCGCCGTCCGGCATCTGCCCCGGCGTCTCTTCCCACCGGCCGGCGATGCCCTTGGCCGCCAGGTCGGTGGTTGCCACGCGCGCATGCGGGTTCGACGGGCCGGCCATGTTGCGCACGACGCTCGACACATCGAAGCGCAGCACGCGTTCGTAGGCCGCGTGCTGCAACGTATCGGACCACAGGCCCGCGGCCTTGGCATAGGTCTCCACCAGCCTGACCTGCTCGTCGGCGCGGCCGGTCAGGCGCAGGTAGTCGAGGGTCTGCGGGTCGATCGAGAACATCGCCGCCGTGGCGCCGTACTCGGGCGCCATGTTGGAGATGGTGGCGCGGTCGCCCAGCGTGAGACGCGCGGCGCCCTCGCCGTGGAACTCCAGATAGGCGCCCACCACCTTTTGCTTGCGCAGGAATTCGGTGAGCGCCAGCACGATGTCGGTGGCGGTGATGCCGGGCTGGCGCTCGCCCGTCAGCTCCACGCCGACGATGTCCGGCAGGCGCATCCACGAGGCGCGGCCCAGCATCACGTTCTCGGCCTCCAGGCCGCCCACGCCGATGGCGATCACGCCCAGCGCATCGACGTGCGGCGTGTGGCTGTCGGTGCCGACCAGCGTGTCGGGAAAGGCCACGTCGTCCTTGGCGTGGATCACCGGCGACATCTTCTCTAGGTTGATCTGGTGCATGATGCCGTTGCCCGCCGGGATCACGTCGACGTTCTTGAAGGCCAGCTTGGCCCACTCGATGAAGTGGAAGCGGTCTTCGTTGCGGCGGTCTTCGATGGCGCGGTTCTTGGCGAAGGCGTCGGGGTCGTCGCCGCCGCATTCCACGGCCAGCGAGTGATCGACGATCAGCTGCACCGGCACCACCGGGTTGACCTGCGCGGGGTCGCCGCCCTGGTCGGCGATCGCGTCGCGCAGGCCGGCCAGGTCCACCAGCGCGGTCTGGCCCAGGATGTCGTGGCACACCACGCGCGCCGGGAACCACGGGAAGTCCAGCTCGCGCTTGCGCTCGATCAGCTGCCGCAGCGAATCGGCGAGCGTGGCCGGGTCGCAGCGGCGCACCAGGTTCTCGGCCAGGACGCGCGAGGTGTAGGGCAGGGTGTCATAGGCGCCCGGGGCGATGGCCTCGACGGCCGCGCGGGCATCGAAATAATCCAGCGACGTGCCGGGCAGGGGTTTGCGGTAGGCGGTGTTCATGGCGTGGGGAAAGGGTGCCGGGGCCGGAGGCCTGGTGCGACAAAAGGCGCGGGGGCGATGCGCGCCCCCGTTTGCCGAGCGGCGATCAGCGCTTGCCGAGCGGTACGAACTTCAGGTCTTCCGGTCCGGTGTAGTTGGCGCTGGGGCGGATGATCTTGTTGTCGATGCGCTGTTCGATAATATGCGCGGCCCAGCCCGAGGTGCGCGAGATCACGAACAGCGGCGTGAACATCGCCGTGGGCACGCCCATCATGTGGTACGACACGGCGCTGAACCAGTCCAGGTTCGGGAACATCTTCTTGACGTCCCACATCACCGTCTCCAGCCGCTCGGCGATGTCGAACATGCGAGTGTTGCCGGCCTCCTTCGACAGCTTGCGCGCGACTTCCTTGATGACCTTGTTGCGCGGGTCCGAGATCGTGTAGACCGGGTGGCCGAAGCCGATGATGACTTCCTTGTTCTCCACGCGGCGGCGGACGTCGGCCTCGGCCTCGTCGGGGGTGTCGTAGCGCTTCTGGATCTCGAAGGCGACCTCGTTGGCGCCGCCGTGCTTCGGCCCGCGCAGCGCGCCGATGGCGCCGGTGATGGCCGAGTAGATGTCCGAGCCCGTGCCGGCGATCACGCGGCCGGTGAAGGTGGAGGCGTTGAACTCGTGCTCGGCGTACAGGTTGAGCGACACGTGCATCGCATCGACCCAGCTCTTGGACGGCTCCACGCCGTGCAGCAGGTGCAGGAAGTGGCCGCCGATGGAGTCGTCGTCGGTCTCGACCTCGATGCGCTTGCCGTTGTGCGAGTAGTGATACCAGTACAGCAGCATCGAGCCGAGGCTGGCCATTAGGCGGTCGGCGACGTCGCGCGCGCCGGGCAGGTTGTGGTCGTCCTTCTCGGGCAGCACGGTGCCGAGCACGGAGACGCCGGTGCGCATCACGTCCATCGGGTGGGCGGAGGCGGGCACCCATTCCAGCGCGGCCTTGACGTTGGCGGGCAGGCCGCGCAGGGCCTTGAGCCTGGTCTTGTAGGTGGTCAGCTCGGCCTTGTTGGGCAGCTTGCCGTGCACCAGCAGGTAGGCGACTTCTTCGAATTCGCAGGCGGCGGCCAGGTCGAGGATGTCGTAGCCGCGGTAGTGCAGGTCGTTGCCGGTGCGGCCGACGGTGCACAGCGCGGTGTTGCCCGCCGTCACGCCCGACAGGGCCACCGATTTCTTCGGCTTGAAGGCGCCGGCCGGGGTGCTGCTGTCTGCTTCGCTCATGGGGGGGGGCTCCTGAATGTTATGTCGTGGTCTGTCTGGCGGGGGCTGGGGGCTATTTCTGCGCGGCGAACAGGGCGTCGAGCTTGTCCTCGTACGCGTGGTAGCCGAGATAGTGATACAGGTCCGCGCGGGTCTGCATGGTCTGCACCGCCGCCTGCTGCGTGCCGTCGCGCATCACCGTCCGGTAGAAGTCGAGCGCCGCCGCGTTCATCGCGCGATACGCGCCGCAGCAGTACAGTGCGATGTCCACGTCGGCGCCGCGCAGTTCGTCGACCGTGAAGAGCGGCGTGCTGCCGAACTCCGTCAGGTTGGCCAGGATCGGCACCTTCACGGCGGCCTTGAAGCGGCGGTAGTCGTCCAGCGTCTTCATCGCTTCCGGAAAGATCATGTCCGCGCCGGCTTCCACGTAGGCCACCGCGCGCGCGATGGCGGCATCGAGGCCCTCGGACGCCGCCGCGTCGGTGCGCGCCATGATGACGAAATCGTCGTCGGTGCGGGCATCGACGGCGGCCTTCACGCGGTCGACCATCTCATCGGCGGAGACGATCTCCTTGCCCGGCCGGTGGCCGCAGCGCTTCTGGCCCACCTGGTCTTCCAGGTGCACGGCCGCCACGCCGGCCTTGATGAACGAACGGACGGTGCGCGCGATATTGAAGGCGCCGCCCCAGCCGGTGTCGATGTCCACCAGCAGCGGAATGCCGACCGCATCGGTGATGCGGCGGGCATCGATCAGCACATCGTCCATGGTGCTGATGCCCAGGTCCGGCATGCCCAGCGAATTGGCGGCCACGCCGCCGCCCGAGAGGTAGACGGCCTGGAAGCCGGTCTGCTCCGCCATCTTGGCGGCGTAGGCGGTGATGGCGCCCACCACTTGCAGCGGCTGGGATTCGGCTACGGCCTGGCGGAACCGGGCGCCGGCGCTGGCGGGGTGTCGTTTGCTTGTGCTCACTCTGGGCTCCATGAAGGTGCAGGCCAGGAGCAGGAACCGAGCCAGCCGGGTCGGCTGGGCTAAATGCCTGATTTCCAACGAAACGGGCGCCATGCAGCCTGTTGCGCGATTTCAGATTTGAAACGCCGGATTTCAAACTGGCAACGCGGCGCGCATAATGGCCGGACCCGTTTCCCCGACCGGCCGCCCCGCCATGAGCACTGCCCCCCACCTCGCGTTCCGCCCCCGCATCTGGGCTTGCGGCATCAGCCGCCTGAGCGACCTGTTCCTCGACATCGCCGCCGAATACGACGACCGCGCCGAGCTGCGCGTCATCACGCGCGGCTTCGAGGACATCGTCCGCGAGATCGAGGCCGCCGGCGCCGAGCGCCCGGACGTGGTGGTCGCGGGCGGCTCCAACGGCGCTTATCTCAAGCCGCGCCTGCCGCTGCCCGTGGTCGTCATCAACCCGACCGGCTTCGATGTGATGCACGCGCTGGCCCGCGCGCGCCGCGAGGCGGAATCGGTCGCCCTCGTCACCCACGGCGACACGCCCGACGAGGTGCGCCGCTTCGTCGCCGCGTACGGCATGGATGTGGTGTTCGCCGCGTACCAGTCCAGGCAGGACGCCGAGAGCTGCGTGCTGGACCTGCGCGACCGCGGCGTGGGCGCGGTGGTCGGCCCCGGCCTGGTGACGGACCTGGCCGCGCAGGCCGGCCTGCATGCGGTGTTCCTGTATTCGCGCGATTCCGTGCGCGCTGCCTTCGACACCGCGCTGGAAGTGGTGCAGGCCACCCGCCGCGAAGGCCAGCGCCGCCAGCGCCTGGACAACCTGCTGCAGCATCTGCGCGACGGCGTGGTCGCGCTCGACGCCCAGGGCCGGGTCGAGGCCATCAACCAGCGGCTGGCCACCGCGCTCGGCATCGACGCCAGGCAGGCCGCCGGGCAGCCGCTGCTCGCCATCGCGCCCAACCTGCTGGGCCTGCTGCCCGACACCGACGGCGACACGCTCGGCACCGTGCGCGGCGTGAGCTACGTCATCCATCGCGGCCCGCTGGCCAGCACCGGTGCCGGCGCGGCCGACGGTACCGTGTTCACCTTCCAGGAATCGCGCGCGGTGGAGCGGCTCGACCGCACGCTGCGCTCCGGCCAGCGCGCCCCGCAGTTCACCGCCCGCTACCGGATCGACGACCTGATCGGTGCATCCGCCCCGATGGAGCGCGTGCGCGCGCTGGTGCGGCGCTATGCCCGCTCCGATGCGACCGTGCTGGTGCTGGGCGAGTCCGGCACGGGCAAGGAGATGGTGGCGCAGGGCATGCATCAGCTGAGCGCGCGGCGCGACTTTCCGTTCGTCGCCATCAACTGCGGCGCCTTCCCGGAGGCGCTGCTCGAGAGCGAGTTGTTCGGCTACGAAGAGGGCGCCTTCACCGGCGCGCGCAAGGGCGGCAAGACCGGGCTGATCGAGGCCGCGCATCGCGGCACGCTGTTCCTCGACGAGATCGGCGAGATGCCGCTGCCGCTGCAGAGCCGCCTGCTGCGCGTGCTGCAGGAGCGGGAGGTGGTGCGGCTCGGCTCCACCGAGCCGACGCGCGTGGACATCCGCGTGGTCGCCGCCACGCACCGCGCGCTGACGGATGCCGTGGAGGCCGGCACCTTCCGCGCTGATCTGTACTACCGCCTCAACATCCTCAGCATCGCGCTGCCGCCGCTGCGCGACCGGCCCGGCGACGTGCTGCCGCTGGCGGCTGAGCTGCTGGTGCAGGCCGCGCGCCGCGAGCCGCGCCTGCTGCTGCGCATTCCCGACACAGAGGTTGCCGCCCGCGTGCTGGCCGGCGTTGCCGATCCGCTGCGGCGCTACCCATGGGCCGGCAACGTGCGCGAGCTGCAGAGCGTGGTCGAGCGGATCGCGGTGGAGCTGGCCGACACCGACGCCATGGACGCTGGCGCCATCACGCAAGACGTGCTGCGGGTGATCGCACCCGAGGTGTTCGAGGCGCGGGGGCCGGGGAAGACAGCCGCGCTGAGCTTGCGCGAGCGCAGCCGGGGCGTGGAAGCGGAGGCGATACGCGTCGCGCTGGCGGCGCACGACGGCGACCGCGATGCCGTGTGCAAGGCACTGGGGATCAGCAAGACGACGTTGTGGCGGCGGTTGAACGCGGGATAGGAGTCCGGGCGATTGATGACTGAGTGAGCGATGAAACGGAACCTGTTTGCTGAATTGAAGGCGGGGATGGATGCGCTCGCCGCGGAGCGCGAAGGCAAGATGACCCTTCGCAAGGTGACGGTCCGCGTGCCCCAGCCGGTTGACGTGACAGCCGAAGAAATCAAGGCCGTTCGCGCAGCGGCACATGCCTCGCAGGCTGTCATGGCGCGTCGACTGCGCGTCAATGTGCGCACCTACCAGAACTGGGAACAAGGAACCGCCAAACCGAACACCCAGGCGGCCGTGTTGATCAAGCTCGTCGAGAAGCATCCGGAAATGTTGCAGATGCTGGAAGCGCTTTGACGCCTGCGTTTCGGTTTTTGTCGGGCCGCCTTTGGGTGGTTTTCTTTTGGTTTATCGCCGATCTGGGGGGCGGAGCGCTCCAAAGCGCCTGGCTTCTGCTGATCGCAGCTGGCTGTAGTCGACTGCGGATTCAACCGGTCGACGCCTCCGAGCAGCCTCTCGAGACCGGACGCTCGGGAGTTGCTCGCGAGGACAAATAACGGTTTAGCCTATTGACGCTTTGGGACAGCGACGCCGCCCTTGCGCAGGATACCAGCCTCGACCCGGTAGATGTCTGGTACGTTGATTTTGCCGTTGCTGCGTTCGTCCATCACGGCCACCGCTTTCATTGCTTCGAGCAGCGCCTCCGGTCCTGGGCTATCCGTTAGGCCGGCGGGCGTCTTTATCACCTCGCCATGAGTCGACGATTCGATGACCCGCATGACGTGGCTGTCCTCCCACAGCTGAAAGAGCTGGTCGCGCGACATTGGGACGAACTGTCGCTTTAGCGCTTCTAGTGAGGGGCGAATCCACTCGTAGTCCTCATAGAGCTCGTTCAAGCGGCTTTGGGATGCTGACCGTACCCCGTCAAGAAGACCCAGGTGGTCGATGGCGCGGTCAGTGGGAGCCGGCACACGCTCCGCCGCTTTTTTCCATGCTGTGAGGAAGGTTCGAGGCGAACAGGTGTTGGCCGCATCGCTCAGATGCAGGGGAACCCACGTGTACACCAGACCGCGTTTCTTGCTGCTCCCCATGAACTCGCCTGCTACGGCATGAACCAGCCTGCGCTGCGCATCCACATGCAGCCTGCTGTCTTCCCCGTTGATGGGCAACGCAGCCGATGCATCGGTGTGTTTGGCCAGCATTTCCAATGCCGGACGGCCACCCGGGCTGCGCAGGATCTCGAACAGCACCAAGCCGTATAGCTCTTCAGGCTGCCATACCAAGCTGACATGGTCGTTCTTGATCTTGGAGCTGTCCTGAAACCTGAAGATCTCACGGTCGGAAAACAGGTCCACGCGCATGAATATCTTGGCGCGTATAAACCCGAAGGATTGAAGGCCGATTGCCAGACGCAGCAGGGCGCGGGTGAGTTCCCTAATGGTTACCCAGTCCTGCGCCAGCCGGTCGAGCGCGTCGAAAACCACCAGCAGGTACTGCTTTTTGCCGGCCAACTGGTCGTCCAACTGCGAGAGCGTTTCCGAGTAGCGGCTGGGCTGCTGCTGGAGCATGCCAATAGTAGCGGCCAGGGTATCGAACTTCCTGCCGAGCATGTCTTCGGCTATGCGTAGCAGCAAGGCTTTCCAAATCAGGTCAGGGTTACCGACCGAAAACTGCCGGATTTCGGCAAGGTCGTCTACCGTAGGAGCGAAAGCCTGCTTCTTGTCCGAGCCGTTGAAGCCGATTCTGACTTCGGTGGACTTGAGTTCAGGGAATCGGTAATACTCGGCCAGCTTGTTGCGGATGTCCTCGTTGCCGAGGGCATGCGTCCAAAAGCTCTTCCCCATGCCGCGGTTGCCCACCACAAGCTGCCGGCGCAGGTCGAGCACGCCTCGATGCCCAACAGGCAAAAAGGCCTCGTCGGGCAAGATCGTGGCGTTTGGCTCTACCCTCCATGCCAGTTGGAATTCAGCAATGGCCTGACGGATGGCGGTGAAGGAAATAGCGATGTTGTTCAATTTGCAGGCTCGGCACTAGTAGGCTCAAGGATACGATCAATTGCATCCAGGAACGGACGGAAGCTGTGCTCATAGAAGGCAGTGGTCAGCTGCGTGGGCTGGCGGGACGGGTCGAAGTCCACGAATGCCGGGTTGAACGGGATCGTTAGCGGCGTGTGCGGGGCCGCACCATCCTGCTGTGTGAACCGGAGGGCGGCGACTTGGGATTCGGCCTCATCTTCCAACTCTGCGTCATACAGGTACTCGGAATACAGCTCGTAGATATCGTCACGGAACCGGTCGGAGGTCTCTGCGTTTAGGCTCGCCTTGGCGTAAACCGGCCGCAAGGCTAGACGCCATTCGGCACTTCGCCTTTGTGCGGTGTCGCGCTGTGCCAAGAGCTGCAGCGCAGCGAAAAGTGCCCTGTATCCCTCGATCGTTTGCGCCTGGGCAGTGCCGAACAGCAGCACGGTGGCGCCGAGCCCGATAACCGCCGGTGCCGCCAGTTCCGCTAGGCCGGCCCTGCTGTCGATGAGCACCGCGTCGTACGAACCCAGTGCGACGATACGTTCGATCATGGACGAAATCTGCTGGCTGACCGAAACTGTGCCCGTTTCGGTGACGTCCTCGATCATGGCCCGCGACAGCTTGGCCAAGATGTTTTCTGGCGCGGCTTCGGATTTGCGGCCGATCGCAGGCATGACGTCGACCACGCCTCCACTGGCCGATGTTAGCTGGCTCGTGCCGACGAACCGGCGCAAAAGGTCATTGCCAACGCCGCCCACACCGTCCTCGACGAGGAAGTCGACAACGCCATAGTCGGGCAGTCGGCCATCCTCGAGCAGCAGGTGGCCCAGACCGGGGGCCTCCAGGTCCAGGTCGATTACTAGCACGTTGCGATTGCGTCTCGCTAGGTCGGCGGCCGTTACGGTCAGGGCGGTGGAGCGGCCCACGCCGCCCTTCAAAGACGCGAACACCACGCGCGGCGGGCCTGAAATTACGGTGGTGGCTGGTTCAGCCAGCCAGCCGGTGCCCACGATGCGGCGGTCAACCAAGTAGCAGAACTGCTCGCCTACCCGCACCGGAATGCGCTCGGGAGACGTCAACAAGGGAGAGGCGCCATCTTCAGTGGGGTAGACCACCGGGCGGTCCTCCCGCGCGTAAGCGCCCAGGCCATCAACAATGCGCCGCCCCAGCGGGTCCAGATGCGATTCCTCATCCGCGGGCGGGTATTCGACGCTGGCGGGCGTGCTGGTTTCCGCCGGTGCTGGAAAGGGCAGACGGTCAGCGGCGAAAAAGCTCAGGCGGCCAGTTGCGTCGCGCAGCACCGTGCCCTGCTCCACGAACGCCTCACCACCCCACTCCTTAAGAATCTTGATCAGGGTCGGCAGCGCGTCATCGAAAAGTACTTGCATTACTGCGCCTCCATCTGGTCGATCAACGTCTTGGCATCTCCCTGCCACCCATCCACGCAGTCAGCGGAGACTTCGTGCGTTGGCGCATACCGCATGTCGGTGCTCCACGCTCGGAAAATCTGAGCCTTTCGCGCCATACTCAACAGTTCACCGGACCGACGACCGGTCGCCGCAGTCTGCAAGAGTGTCTTCAACTCGGGAAAGTGCTTATAGAACGGATCGTCGCGCCGCTGGTCGCTCCCTAAGGGGCGCATGCCACTCTGGATCATCATCTGCTTCACGGCCAACTCGCCCGCCAGACCGTACAAGTAACCCGCCACGGCCTTTGCGCCGGGTTGGCTCCCCCCTGAGTTCAGGGCGTAGAGCGTCTCAGCAGCCTTAAAATGCCGTCGAGCGGATATCTGGTAGTCATGCGAGTAGGCCATGGCGGAGGTGTGGGCGGAAATGAGGATAATAGCGCAGGAGGTGGATAACCTTGCTCTGAAACACGACTGCTTCGCAGCGGTGGCCGATCTCATAGGATTGCCGTGATTTGTTCGGCAGTGGTGCAACGAACATCTCCAAAGCGGGCTATTCCAAATGACCGGAAATAGCCGAGTTCAGCCCGTCAGTTCGCCATTGGGAGCTCCCCGGAAATCGGCGATGAGCCTTTCGTTTTGTGCCTGGGCGATCCGAAACGGGGTATGCCGCATAGGGGATCAGCAAGACAACGTTGTGGCGGCAGTTGACCGAGCGGTAGTCGGGTTCGCTCTGCGTCAATGACCCGATAACGGCCTACGACATCGAGTCACCCGCAGGTACCTTGCGCCGCGCACGTCGCGGCTGGTCGGTCCCGTCGCGCTTTCCCGTGCCCGCGCGGGCTGAAGGCGCGGCACGCAACTGCTGCTCCAGATGCGCCAGCAGCGCCTGCGCAGCCCGCCCCAACGGCACGGCCTTCGGCCAGCAGGCCACGACGAGCAGGCGGTCGCCCTGTCGTTGCGGCAGAGGGACACAGCGCACACCGTCCACGCCGAGCGCGGCGGGCGCCGGCAGCGTGGTCGCCGCAAGGCCCAGGCGCGCCGCCTCCAGGAGCACCGATGGGTTCTCTGCCTCGATCACAACCTGCGGACGCATGTGCAGCGTCTGCGCGTGCTGCTCGACCAGGGCGCGCTGGTGGTATCCGGGTGGGAACAGGGCCAGGGGCTGCTGCAGCAGTTCGCGCCAGGTCAGGCTGCCGTTTTGCCCAAGGGGCGACGACTTCGCCACGATGGCCACGTTATCCAGTTCCTGCAACAGCCGGCTTTCAAGCTCGTGCGGAAACTGCCGGTCCGCCACAATGCCGAGGTCCACTTCATGCCGCTGCACCAGGCCTTCGATCTGCCGCGCACCGGCCTGCACGACACGCAAACGGATGCCGCGGTGCTTGGCGGCGAACGTGGCCAACGGTTGGGCTAGCGAATACTGGGTCACCACGACAGGTGCGGCGATCCGGACCTGACCCACTTCCAGCTGCTCGAGGTCGATGACCTCCTGGGCTGCTTCCTTCAGTTGGCGCAGGGCGGGTTCGGAACGGGCCAGCAGCAGCCGGCCGCTTTCGGTCAGGGCCACCGCGCGCGCGCCGCGCACGAACAGCTTGCTGCCCAGCTCCGCCTCCAGATCCCGGATCGCGACGCTGACGGCGGATTGCGCGATGCACAGCCGGTCGGCCGCCGCCGAAAAACTGCCCGCGGTGGCTACCGTGACGAAGACTTCGAGACGTCGGAGATTCATATCTGAATTTTAGATGGGAGGCGCGTCAACTGTATATTTGACCGATACCACGGCGGATTCTACGATGCCCGGCATGAACACCGATCACTTCACCGCCGTCGCGAAGCAGTACGTCCTGTCTCGCCCCACGTATCCGCCGGAGCTGTTTGCCTGGCTCGCCCAGGCATCCTCCGGCCGAGACCTGGCTTGGGATGTTGGCGCCGGCAATGGCCAGGCGTCGGTCGCCCTGGCCGCCCACTTCGCCAAGGTCTTGGCGACCGACCTGAGCGAGGCCCAGATCGCACAGGCCATGCCCCACCCCCGGATCGAGTATCGCGCCGCGCCCGCCGACCGCAGCGGCTTGCCCGATGCAAGCGCAGACCTCGTCACCGTCGCGCAGGCCCTGCACTGGTTCGACCTCGACGCCTTCTACGCGGAGGTGCGGCGCGTGCTCAAGCCGGGTGGCCTGATCGCCGCCTGGACCTACGGCGTGTTGCATGTCGAAGGGGAAGCCGTCGAAGCGCGGGTGAGCCACTTCTACCACCGCGTGGTCGGCCCGTATTGGCCCGCCGAGCGGCGGCACGTCGAGAGCGCTTACGCGGAGCTGCCGTTTCCCTTCGCCGAGGTGGCGAGCCCGGCGTTCGCGATCCGGCTGTCGTGGACGCTGGATGATCTGCTCGGCTACTGCCGCAGCTGGTCGGCGACGTCCCGCTGCCAGAGTGCGACGGGCAGCGACCCCGTGGTTGCCCTCGAGGCCGAACTGACCCCCGTCTGGGGCGAGCGCACGCAGCGCCGCCAAGTCACTTGGCCGATCGCGATGCGTGTCGGCGTTCGCTAACAGGAGCGCGCATGTTTGAGGGATTCGAGCACCGCAACGTCAATGTCGCAGACGCGGCGATCCACTGTGTCGTTGGCGGCAGCGGGCCGCCGCTCCTGCTGCTGCATGGCTTTCCGCAGAACCTCTACATGTGGGCCCGCGTCGCGCCGATGCTTGCCAACGAATACACGGTGGTCTGCGCGGATCTGCGGGGCTATGGCGGATCGTCAAAGCCACAGGGCGCGCCCGACTGCGCCAACTATTCCTTCCGCGCCATGGCGGCCGATCAACGGAACCTGATGCGGTCTCTGGGGTTCGACCGGTTTCACCTCGTCGGCCATGATCGCGGTGGAAGAGCCGGCCACCGCATGGCGCTGGACCACCCCGACAGCGTGCTGTCGCTCGCCGTGCTCGACATCGTTCCGACCTACGTGATGTTCGATGCCGTCGACCGCCACGTGGCCCGTGCCTACTGGCACTGGTATTTCCTGCAACAGCCCGCGCCTTACCCCGAGCAGGTCATCGGCGCCGATCCCGACACCTTCTACGAAGGCTGCCTCTTCGGCTGGGGCGCGACCGGGGCGGACGGCTTCGACGCCGAGCAGCTGGAGCAGTACCGCAAGGGATGGCGCGATCCCGCCGCCATTCACGGCAGTTGCTGTGACTACCGGGCCGGCGGCAGCATCGACTTTGAACTCGACCGGGACGATCTCGGTCGGCAAGTCCAGTGCCCGGCCCTGGTGCTCTCCGGTTCCGCCGGCTTGATGCACGGTCTCTTCGACATGCAGGCCGTCTGGTCGCCAAGGCTGGCCGACATGCGTTTCGCGTCGCTGCCCGGCGGGCACTTCTTCGTCGATCAGTTTCCCGAAGACACGGCGCGCGTCTTGCGCGCATTTCTGGCCGACGCGCGCAACGGCGGACTGCAGAACACGCGCTGACGGCGGCGAACAAGGTACCCACGTGGCTCGACAACCGGAGTGGAGATGCCGCCATGCTGACCATCGGTGACACGGCTTGCGCCACCACGATCGTCACCGGCGCCGAATTGGCCGAGGTACTGAGCCAGACGGCCGAAGACGCCTTTCCGCCCGTGTACCCAACGAGCAGGATGGTGGGGCTCATGGAGTTGGCCGCCGCACGTGTCATGCGTCAGGCGCTTGCCGCCGACGAGTGGTCCGTCGGCGTCACCGTGGAGGTCTCCCACATGGCCGCCACGCCGATCGGCGTCGAGGTGACGGCCGAAGCGCGGTACGTCGGGCAGGACGGCAAGCTGTTTGTGTTCGAGGTGTCCGCCCGGGATCGCGGCGGTGAGATCGGCCGCGGCATGCACAAGCGCGCGATCGTCGCGAAGGACCGGCTGATGCGCGGCGCTGTTCAGCGGACGGGCGGGAAATAACCTCGGCTGAATGCGGGCAAGCCCGCGCTCAGTTTGCGTCGCCCATGGTCGTGGTGGCCGGTGCCGTTGCTTCCGGTACCGAGGCCGACGCGGTTTCAGCTGCCGCCGTTGTCGTCACCTTCGACGCCGGCACAGGCGACGTGGCAGCCGGCGCCGATGCCGGTGCGGGCGCCGACGCAGGTGCCGCCGTGGGCGCCGCCGTGGGCGCCACCACCGGCACAGGCGGGACCGGTGGCGTCGGCACCACCGGCGTCGTCATCTTCATCGGCTCGCCCTGCGGCGTCGGCGCGGGCTCGGGCAGCGGCGCCACATGCTCCTTCTCCGCGGCCTTCACCGTCGCGCGGTCGCGCTGCGTCGGGTCGATCTTCAGAAAATGGTCGACCAGATTGAAGAAGCGCTCGTAGAACACACCGGCCGGAATCGTCTCGCTCGCCACCTTGACCATCGAGTCATCGCTCGAACTGATCGGCAACGACACCGAACCGAGCACGCTCAGGCCCACGCTCGCCGACGTGCTGGTCTTCTTCAGCGTGTAGCGGTCCTGCACCGCGTTCACATACGCGGTGCTCGACGCGCCATCCGCGCTCGCGTCCGCGCAGACCACATGAAACGCGATCACCACGTGCGAGTCGTTGCTCGGCTGGAAATTCTTGCTGCCGTCGATCGTGTCCTGGCGGGGCGAGCTCGACACGTAGCCCTGGCTCAGCAGCGCGCGCCGCGCGGCTTCGCAGGTCGCGTCGGATTTCGCCTGGAACGTGCGCGCGTAGGGGCTCTTCGCGGCGTCGAACTCCTCCTGTTGGTACAGCGGCGTCGGCGCGGTGCATGCCGACAGGAGGGTTGCGATCACGCACGAAGCGGATAACTGGCGGAAGCGGTAGGGCATGGTGTCGATCAAAAGGGCTCGGCCGTGCGGAGCGCCGGAAAGCCCGGCCGGAGGATGCTACCGCAAGTGCGGCACGGGTTTCGTGCGTGCCGGCGGGTTGCGGCGGTGTGGTCTGGCATGGCCGGGCGTCATTATAGTTTCGTCTGGTGGCCGGGGCTCCCAGTTCACGTACGCGGACATTTGCGTGGCGGCCGCCGCCACGTACCGGAGGCTGGCGTTGTGGGAGCCCATGCGGGACATGAAGGTGAAGAGATGCGCGCCGCGCTGCCGGCACATGGGGCAGGGGTGCGGTTTGTGAGGCGTTGTGTGCCAGTAAGAATATTTTGTGGAGGAAATTGAAGTGCGGTTGCAAGCGACGGTTTCGGCAAGCGAGTTTGATGAGCACTATCAGATGGCGTTTGTCTACTGCATGGACGAGCCGCGGCACTATTGCTTCTCTCTATCCCGTTTCCCGGATGAAGAATGCATCGAGGTCATGGTTCGCGATCAGCTTGTTTGCAAGGTCGACGATGTTTCAGTGACGCTGGAGGGCCGAACGATGAATGTGGCATTGGATTCCGCTGTTGCGGCCCGGCTTGATGGCGAATCCGGTTACGTCATCGAGCTGAACGCGGCAGAAGAAGACTTGCCGGGTATTCGTGCGGCTCTGCGGAAGATCTTCGAGGGCAAGTCCGGGTTGAGGGTCGCCGGGTAGCGCCTCCATTACATGTTCCAAGGCGTCAATATTCACGCCAGACCTCAGTCCCATCGAATTCGTATGAGCGCCCTTCGGAGGGTGCCGCAACGCTTTCCAGGCGCGGCCACCTGAACCGAAAGTCGTCCATGGAGAACGGCAGTACGAAGTACCGCCTTTCCACCAGATCGAATACAGCCGTCCGCCTGTCCAGCAGCTTTTCCATCCAACTCATCGCCAGGAAACGGGAATCCATCGTGCAAGCAAACCGACACCCCCAAGCGTAACCAGGCGCGCGAACGCCATCGATCCAGATCGAGTGATAGGAATCACCGTGCGGCGGTTCGCCCTCGTAGCGCAGGTGGATTGAGTGGTGGCCATTCGGCATGACCAGCTCCACGTCGGCCATTCCGGCAAAGATGGAGGTGCCATCCGGTGATAGTGGGCAAGTCTGCATATCGCTGTCAGGCCGCCACCCGACCCGTGCGCAGCGCCACCGCCCAATCCGCCCGCCCGCGCTGCTCCGCAAGGGCCGCCGCCTCGTCCCACGCATATTCGACCGCGCGAAACTCGGCGGCCCAGTCGTCTGCCTGCTTTGTCACGATGGCGTAGCGCGCATGCGGGCTGCCCGCTTCAATGGCGTGGACGGAGGGGTGCATCCTTTGATAGGCCTGCAGCCCGACACTGCCGGGGTTGACGATAAAACGGCCGTCCGTCAGCTGCATCGCGCGCGGCAGATGGCTGTGGCCGCACAGCACGAGCTTGGCGTCGGCATCGACGGCGCGCGCGAGCACTTCGTCGTGCGTGGCCGGGCGGCAGCCTTTTTCCCAGAATGTTTCCAGAAAGTAGGTCAGGTCGCTGTCCACAGACCCGTGGACGAGCAGCACGTCGTCTTCGATGTATCGCAGCGCCGGCAGGCTGGCGAACCACGCGAGCTGGTCCGGTCGCAACGCCGCGAACGCGTATTGATCCGACGACCCCATGCGCGACAGATCGCCCTCCAGAAGCTGCCTTTCATGATTGCCGCGGATGGTCGGCAGGTTCAGTGCCATTAACCGGTCGACCGTCTCGCCTGGCTGCAGCGGGCCGGACGCAATATCGCCAAGGTTCACGATCAAATCGACACCTTGGCTCCGGATGTCGTCCAGCACCGCATCCAGCGCGGCCAGGTTGCCGTGAATATCGGAGAGGACGGCGATTCGCATGGGACGGCTCTTGACGGGCGATGAGGCTGGAATCGTACCGCAGCAAGGTACCGCTGTCCGGGGCCCGGGCTGCCCGCAACCAAATGCAAAAACCTCGGAAAACCCCACTACCGAGGGCTGCGATTTCTCAAGGCGTGGGCTATTCTGTTTATCGGAAAAAATATCGGCGTGATTACCTTATTCAGATTATAAAAAAGCGCCTAGTCCGAAATATCTAAAAGGGGCGGTATGGCAACGCTAATCCCCAGCCTGAATAGCTGCCTGGGACGCATGACCTTCGGCGAGAAACGCTTTGCCCGCCGGCTCGAAGCCCTTCTTGAGGGCGATTATCTTTGCTGGTACGACGTGACAGTCGGCATTAAGCGGAGGCGGCCGGATTTCCTGATCTTGAATCCGCACCGAGGGCTGCTGGCACTGGAGGTGAAGGACTGGAAAGTCGGCAGCATTATCCGGCTCGACCCGCAACTGGTGGAGGCGGAATTCGACGGCCGGCTCGTCAAGGATGTGAACCCGCTGCTCAAATCGCGCGAGTTCATGACGGCCACGGTGGACATGCTCAAGCGCGATCCGCTACTGGTCGCGCCCGCCACCAGCAAGTACGCCGGCAAGCTGTGCATGCCCTACGGCCCATCGTCTTATACACAACTAGCGGAGTCGCCCACCGCGCGTAGCGCTTGCAGGGTTTTGGCCGCGACATGAACGTCCTTGAGTCCGAGCCAGATGGCTTTGGCGCCGGGCTCGCCATCGCCCTTGCGGCCGAGGAAGCCGCCCAGACTGGCGATCAGGCGCAGCACTTCATTCAGCTTGGGCCGGGCCGGCTGCCTGGCGCGGCTCAGCAGATAGGCGCCGCGAATCTCGTCAGGGTCGAAGAACAATTCGGCATCCAGATCCGGGCAGGTGCGCCCCATGCGCATCAGATGGACGATGCGCCAAGCCACCACCAGATACAGCGCCAGCGCCCGCTCCAGCCGCTCGATCGCCCCCAGTTGCAGTGCCTCCACCCGGCAACCGTTCTTGAGCACGTTGAACAGCATCTCGATTTCCCAGCGCGCCCGATACCAGTCGATCAACTCGATCGCCTCCTGCAACGTCGTGGCCGCGCGGTTGGTCAGCAGGCGCCACTCGATCGGCTTGGTGCCGGCCGGCGCGCCGAACTCGCGCGCCACCAGGCACGTAGCCGTGACACGCTGGCCTCGATCGGCCGGCAACTCGACGCGCCTGAGCCACACGTGCTGACGCACTTCGCGTGCGCGCACGCCATGGCGCGAGCCCATCGTGAAGGCGATCTCGCCCAGCGCCTCGCCCTCGGTCGTGGCCGCCCACAGCTTGACGCCTTCGGGCAGCGCGCGGTCGTGGGCGGCGCGGATCAGCCAGTCCGCCGGCGTGCCCAGTTCCTGCGCGCGCTGCATCAGCGCCATCATGTCCGCTTCCCGGTCGGCCACGTACACCAGCCGCGTGCCGGGCAGACTCGCTGCCAGATCGGCCACGCGCGCGTAGCCCTCGATCCAGCGCAGACTCTCCTTCTGGTCGCCGCGCTTGCCTTGTGCATCCTTGGGCTGGCGCGCCCACATCCACGCATCGAGCACGCCCAGCGGCTCACGCTGCGGCGTCACCGCGTAGGTCGGGTGCAGATACATGCCGCGCTGCGCCTCGTAGGACAAGGCTCCGAGCCCGGCCGCGCCGCGCCCGTTGAAATCCAGTTCCGTGGTGTCCTGCAGGCACAGCACCACCGGGTGGGCGGCCATGCGCTGCTCGGTCTGCTGCCAGTGTGGGGCAAGGATGTCGCGCCAATCGACCTCTTCGTTGTTGAAGAAGCGGTATGCCGCCATCGTTTCGCCCCAGCCCCGGCAGGCTTGCGGCACACCGGCCGTCGGCTTGGCTGCCAATCGTTGCATCAATATCCTCGCTCGCTTGTTCAGGCGCGTGTCGCCAAGGTCGAGGTGGGCGAATTCGACTTCCGTCCAGTGGATCTTGTTCAGGGCCAAGGCGTTCACGCAAAAAGTGAGAGTAAACGCGAGCCGGCTCGGGGTTACAAGCCTTGGAGGGTCTCAAGCTGATTTCTCATGCTGGGGACTTGTGTATAAGACGATGCCTACGGCCACGGGCTGGTGCTGCCCAATATCTCGCGCCAGGAGTTCGAGACCTCCGGCATGCAGGACGTGATGCCCGGGCGCCTGGTCATCTGCAAGGACGAGATGACCGAATCGGCCGATCCCGAGGCCTTCCAGCAGCGACTGTGGGACATGTTCACCCAGCCGTTCCGCTGCCTGCTCCAACTGCCGCAGATCGATCGCATCCGCTGGCATCTCTTCCCGGACGTGCGCATCGTCAGCCGACAAGGCAGCCTGTTCGAGGCCGATGACGAACCGGCCACGCAGGGCGCCCGTCCCGCCATCCCCGACCTCATCCGCGTCATGGACCTGCAGCAGGAGCAGCTCGCCCGCAGCCTGGGCGATGGGCACCGCGTGATCCACGGCGTGGCCGGCTCCGGCAAAACGATGATCCTCGGCTACCGCGCCGAATACCTCGCGCGAGCCTCAGCCAAGCCCGTGCTTGTGCTGTGCTTCAACCGTGCACTCGCGCAAAAGTTGACCGGGTGGATGGAGCACAAGGGGCTGTCGCAGAAAGTGCACGTTCACACCTTCCACCGCTGGTGCGTGGAGATGGCCACCACCTATCAGCTCGGCAAGCTGGCCGGTCGGCGCGATGAAGACTACGAAGCGCTGGTGCAGAACGTGATCGACGGCGTGAACCGGGGCCAGGTGCCGGCCGGGCAATACAGCGCCCTGCTGATCGACGAAGGCCACGACTTCGACCCCGCGTGGCTGCGCCTCGTCGTGCAGATGGTCGATCCGGAGACCAACGCCGTGCTCGTCATGTACGACAGCGCGCAAGACATCTACCAGAAGTCCCGCAAGCTCAAGTTCAGCTTCTCCAGCGTCGGCATCCAGGCGCGCGGGCGCACCACCATCCTCAAGCTCAACTACCGCAACAGCGCCGAAGTGCTGGCCGTGGCCTACGCGTTCGCCAACGACCTGCTGACCGCCGAAGAGGCCGAGGAAGACGGCGCCCCGCTCATCCTCCCGCAAACGGCCGGGCGGCACGGCAGCGTGCCGGAGTTCATCCGCCTGCCGAGCTTCAAGGGCGAGCTGGACTACGTGGTCGACCGCCTGCGCGCGAGCAACGAAGCCGGCATGCCTTGGCGCGACATGGCCGTGCTCACGTATCGCAAAGCCCAGGCCACAGAAGTGGTCAGCCACTTGGCAGCCGCCAAGATTCCCGCTCGCGCCGGCCTGAGCAAGCTCGACAACGACAGCGTGAACGTGCTCACGCTACACGGCAGCAAGGGACTGGAGTTTCCGATGGTGGCCATTCCCGGTCTGGGCCAGATGCCCTACGCCAGCCATGACGCCAATGAGCAGGCGCGTGTGTTGTATGTGGGGATGACGCGGGCGATGAATGAACTGGTGATGACGGCGGATCGGGCGTCGGAGTTTGCGGTAAGGGTGGGGGAGGCTTGTGGGAGGGGGTTGGTATGAGCTATTCGAGAACTTGGTTAGCGGTATGGTGCGCAGATGCTTCTGCTGGTTGGTTTAAAGATTCGCTGTTTGGTCTGCGCGATCTGTTGGCACCAAATTGTTTTGTGTTTGTTTGCGTCCAGGAGCTGCCTTTCGCCCCCGACGCTGATCGGTCATTCGAGTGGCGGCTCGGTACTAAGCAACGGACATCCAGAAGAGACTCGATTCTTTGGTCGTCGAATTGCTTAAACGGCAAACCGATATCGCGGTAGCCGCCACGGAGCAAGGCTGCCACCGCCACCATGGCCGTTGTTGACTCGAAGCCCCTTCGATACGAAGCGCTGATTAACTGTGCCTAATCGTTGCCCAGGTGCCCTAGCGGCGCAACAAGACCGATGCTTGATATGTCGAACGGAAGCATATCAACGGTTCAGGATTGGCGGGTTTGGCGCGACATACGTATCGTACGGACGGTGGGGCCGCTGGGAGATCGGTCACATGATAGTCGACACATTAGACTAAGAGTGACTAACTCGCTTCGGTAAACCGCCTGCGATGCGGTGCGCCACAGGGTGTTTGAGCGTCCACAACTTTGAAGAATAGAAATGGGGAAACCGATATGAATGAAAGGACATGGAAGTCATTAAATGACCTGCAGGAGCCGTTCAACGACGCGGTGAATTACAAGACGCGAAAACAACGAGAATTCTTCAACAAGATTTTTCTTCGCACGGATGACCTGACCGGCTGTTTGCAGCCGTCTGTATACTTCTTGATCGGGGAGAAAGGTTCCGGAAAAACTGCATACGCAGCCTATCTCGAAACGAATGAATTAAATTCTTATCGTTGTAAACTTACAACGATGACAGAGAGTCAGTACAAACGCTTCATTGAGCTGAAGAGAGAGGCAGGGCGGGATTCCACTTTCATCCGAAGATCAGTTGATCGCGAAACGGCGCACTCCAAGCAGCGCGATTGCGCTTGCTGTTGACGCTCTCCTTGGTCTGCTGATGCTGCCTGATCACGCTGAGCGCGATGCGGTTGATCAGGGCGACATGCTTGGCGCCCTCCGGGTCAGTGATCGCGGTGGCATCCTCCTTGAAGGCCACATCGAGCACCCAATGCAAGCCATTCTCGATCTGCCAGTGATCGCGGATGGCTTGCGCCACACGCTGCGCGTCGATCTCCAGCGAACTGACGTACCACCGTGAATCGAAGTAGGTCTGGCCTTTTTCAGTGCGCTCGCTGCTCACCTCGATCAGACTGCGAATGGAGGGCCAGCGTGTTTTCAACTCCGGTGGCAAGTGCGCGGGGATTTGCATCACGACGCGCCTCTCCTCCCGCCCTGAAGAGAGAGGGGAGGCTTGCCTATAGTGATTACGCCAATATTTGGCGCCCGATGCTTTTGAATATGGTTTGTCAGGCAATAGTTGAAAAATCAAAAGGATTTTTCTCGGGACTTACGGGAAAATTTAATGCAATTGAGCAGGAAATAAAAAAGTTCAACAAAGATGCATTGAATCCAGAGGTTGAGGTCGCTTTCGAAATGATTCGGGAGATAAATTTTTCCGCAGAGGTGGGCAGGGAGAAGGTTGCCAAGGGGACGGCGGAACGAAAAAGTAAATCGACTGACACAACCGAAAAAATCAAACACCATTTGCTGGAGACAGAAGGCAGAATTAAAGCCGCAATTGCAGAAATTTCGCTCAGAAATCACCATGTGATCTTCATTGATGGAATCGATTACCGCCCGGAATCAGTTGCTTACAAGGATTATATCGAGTGCATCAAAGGGCTGGGAGAGGCGACTTGGCAGCTAAATACTGATTTTTTTGGGGATATTCGAGATTCGAAGGGACGCATCAAGATCGTTCTTCTAGTTCGCCCCGATGTGTTTCATGCATTAAATCTTTACAATTCTAACTCTCGACTCCAGGATAATTCCGTTTTTTTGGGCTGGGCTACCACTGAGAATGCCCTGCGGTCCTCGCGCCTTTATGAAGCCGCAGGAAAATTCTTTTCTAGCCAGCAAGTATTTTCAGTCGAATCGGTGACTGCGGCGGATCAGTACTTCGTTTCCTCAAAAGGGGATGCGATCTTCAGGAGAGTTCTGAAAAATTCCTTCCAAAAGCCGCGTGATATATTAACATTTATTCGAATTGCGAAGCGAATAACTATTTCGAAGCGTGCTGGTGGGAATTTAAATTTCTTCCCTTCGGACATAGGGGTGGATTCGGACTTTACTCGTGATTATTCCGACTATTTGCTGGGTGAGATTAGAAATTACGCAGCATTTTATATGCATCATTCAGATTTCGCGAGCTATCTGAAATTTTTCCAATATTTTAAGTGTTCTGTGTAAACGGATTAGAAGTTGAGGCGTTGAGCATGCAGGCAATCCGATGAGGTCTGCATACCGATGCGATGCGTGGTCGAGTTGAGCGAAGTGGAGAAGCTGACGTTGGAGCAATTGAGCCTGAATCACCGGCACCGCGACATCCGCACGCGCGCAGCGGGGATGGTCATGCTCGGCGACGGTTTGTCGGCCCCCAAGGTCGCGGGCCGGTTGGGCGTTAGCGTGCAGTCGCCCTACAACTGGGTGCGTGCCTGGAACGAATACGGCGTGTGCGGCTTGTTGAGCGGTCACGGCGGCGGCCGCCCCAGGTCGCTGCCCGAGAACATGGTCGCCACGGCGGTCGACGCTGCGCGCGCCGAATCTCTGACACTGGCGCAGATCGCGCAGCGCGTGCAGGAAGTTCATGGGCAACCGCTGCCATGTCAGATCGAGACACTGGGCGCGGCGCTCAAGCGCGAAGGCTTCTCTTTCAAGCGCAACCGCTACTCGCTCAAAAAAAACGGTGCGAAGAGGAGTTCGCTGTGAAAGCAGACGTGCTCGGCAAGCTCCAGCAGGCCGCGCGCGACCAGGCCATCCGGCTCCTCTATCTCGATGAGGCTGGCTTTGCAGCTTCGCCCGTTGTGCAGCGCGCATGGTCACCACGAGGGCTGCCCCATTGTGTTGAACCGCACAGCCACTGCCGACGTTCTGTGCTCGGTGCGTTCGACTACGGGCAGAACAGCCTGATTCACGCCGCGCATGCGCACAGCATCAAAGGCCCCGATGTCGAGCAGTTTCTCGATGCGCTGATTCGGCAAGACGACAGCCGACCCACCATCATCGTCCTCGACAACGCAGCCATTCATCACAGCATCAGCGAGGAAACCCGCGACCGCTGGTTCAGGGAACACAAAGCGCTCCTGTTCTTTCTGCCGCCCTACAGCCCCGAACTGAACATGATCGAGATCGTCTGGAAGCACTTCAAATATCACTGGCGTCGCTTCGTCAACTGGACACGCGACACCATCGACGCTGAACTAGCCGAACTCCTATCCGGCTACGGCTCCAAATTTCAAATCAATTTTTCGTGAACACTTAACGGAAATTCTACTTTTGATTTTGATCGATTTTCTTCTGCATTCAAAGATTTTTCATTGTGGGCTGGAGGGGAAAGTATAGGGAATCGCGAATATCTGCGCGACCCAGAAGCATTGCTTCAATTTTTTTACGATGTAAACCTGATTGGTTATAGAGAAAGTGCGCTAGAGGACTCGGATCGGTTCTTTCATTGGTCTTATCGCGAAAGATCTCTCAATAATTTATCTCCGAAAATTAAAACATCGGGGGCGTTAATGATTAACCAAGGGGTTGCGAAGGCCTTGGATATTGGGAAAAGAACTAAGCCCTCTCATGCATCGCCATCTTTGAAAAGAAGAAAATATGAAAATCTAAGTGCCAATACGGAAAGTAATCTTTCGGAAGAGGTCCGATCGCGACGCCGCAACCGTTCGACGCGGCGTTCTAAAAAGCAAACGTAGCCCACTGATGAAGGTACACCGGTTAGCATCTGTTCCACGCTACGGTGCAAATGGCCGGTGTGCTCGGCGGATTCAACCGGTCGATGCAACAGCGTGATGGAATCGTTCAGCCGGTGTATCGAAGTTTAGTGTCTTGCGTGTACACGTTGGCCGCGCGTAATTCCAACGTTGGGGATGCGCTCCCACGCACAACGTCACGATGGGTAATCGCCCCCACCCTACGCCGTCACAACCCCCCGCACCACCCGCCGCCGCACCACCACCCCAACAACCCCATCCCCCCCACCACCCCGAGCCTCATCCAACGCCCCATCCGCCGCGTTGATGAGCACCTGCGGCAACACCCCCTCCTGCCCCCACCCACTCGCCACCCCAACACTGACGGTGACATGGCCGGCCACCGCCGATCTCACATGCGGAATGCCCAGTGCCGCGACCGCCTCGCGCAGGCGCTGAGCGATCTTCTCGGCCGCCGGCAGATCGGTATCCTGCAGCAGCATCGCGAAGGTCCCGCTCCCATGGCGGGCAACCAGATCGCCGTCGCGCCGGACGTGTTTGGCGAGACATTTCGCGATCGCGATCAGGCATTGGTCACTCTGGAACTGGCCGTATCGGTTGTTGAAATCCGGGAAGCCGTCGATCTCGATCATCAGCGATGACAGCGGAGAGCCGGCCTGCGCGCCGCGCTGCCAGGCCTCGCTCAGGTCGGATTCGAAGGTGTGCCGGCTGGCGATGCCGGTGAGCGGGTCGTTGGCGGCTAGCCGTTTGAGTTCGGTGCGCGCGGTGGCCAGCCGTGCGTGCAGGGCGCTGTTCTCGATCAGCAGCAGCAACAGAATGAAGCTCGCCCCCATTAGCCCGAAAATGCGGCCGGCGTAGAAGCCGAGGTCGTAGCGTCCGCCGTTGAACACGGCACTGAGCGCGACATCGCAGATCCAGACGCACAGCACCACCATCAGCCAGATGTCGAGGGTGAGATGCGGTTTGCTGCGCCACAGCACGGCCAGGGCCACCACGCAGAAGCACCATGTCGCGCCGGCCACCATCCACATGATCGACGTATAGCGATTCGCCACCATGATCGCGGGCAGCCAGTCCTGGCCCGCCGTGGCCAGCGCGACGCATGCACTCGCCGCGCCCAGCACGGCGGGGATGATGAGCACGGTTGTGCGCCGCTTGAGCGTGCCGGCGGCGAAGCGGTCCGGCTCCCGGTCTTCCCGCACTTTCAGCACGGCATAGGCCATCACGAACAGCGGAAAGCCCGCATGCCAGAACATATAGATCCAGGCCGTGCTCTGCGGTCCCGCGCCGAGCAGGCCTCCGTTTGCAAACAGCCCGGGGAACGACAGCAGGTGCCCGATCGCGGCGGTTGCCGTGAACAGGTAGCCGCTCGCCAGCGCCAGCATGGCGCGCGAACGCGTGATGGCGAACTGGCCGAACAGCAGGGCGGCGGTGATCAGGTCATTGAGAATGAGCGCCGATTCGTAGGTCGGAATGAACGACGGAAGCTGCGCCAGCCGCACCTTGGCAAACGGCACCATCGAGATGAAGACCAGCAAGGACGCCAGGGCAACGGCCCGCGCCATGCGATAGGTCCGGCGTCCCGGGGACAGGCTCAGCAGTAAGCCCGGCTGCACTTCAAGATATCCCGATGCCACGATTGCCCCTCTAGCAGCGGTGGTTGCGTCACGCGCTTTACCGTACCGCATGGCATTTTTATGGTGCCGGCCACGCCCAGGCAACTGGGAATTCCCCCATTTGCCGGATTGCATGTTCCTAGGCAAGGGCGCCTCGCGCGCCACCGATGGTTACTCACCGTTGATAGTCACGGGGTCGCCCGATGTCAACGCCACGCCACGGATTCGGACAGGCGTGGTGCCTGCGGCGCTGGCGGGCACGATCGCCGGGCGTCACGGATCGCGATGCCGATGTGGGATGGCGCCGTGGTACCGGCCCATCCGCTTCGGGGCGGCACAGAGGGGGCCGTTGTCGCGCAGTAGCATCGCCCTTCGCACGGTGCGTTGTTGGATGGAGGCCGTCCGGTATGATGCACCGCACAGCACGCCACGCCCCCTTCGCGCTCGCGCACGCCCTTGGCGAATCGCGCCAGCCGGACCTTCGAATCGACCATCTTGACCCGCTCCCAACACCCCCTGCAGGGGATCGCATTCCTGATTGCCGCAGTTGCTTTCTTCGCCGTCTTCGACACGCTCACCAAATACATCAGCACCACGGTGCCGGTTGTCATGGCGCTCTGGTTCCGCTACCTGTTCCAGATGGTCGCCACGGGCGCCACGCTGCTGCCCAGCCGGGGGCGTTCGCTGCTGCGCACGCGCCGGCCGGGGCTGCAGGTGGTGCGCGGGCTGCTGCTGTTGCTGGTCAGCCTGTTCTCGTTCCTGAGCCTGCGGCGGATGCCGGTGGGGGACGTGACGGCCATCGTGATGTTGACGCCGCTGGTGGTCACGCTCGTCGCGGCCGTGTCGTTGGGCGAGCAGGTGTCCGCCACGCGCTGGATCTTCATGGCGGGCGGTTTCTTGGGGGCGTTGATGGTGATCCGCCCGGGCGGCGCGGCATTCGACTGGGGCATGCTGCTGCCGTTGGGCATGGTGGTGGCGAATGCCGCCTTCCAGGTCGTCACCAGCCGGCTGGCCAGCGTGGACGAAGCGGGGACGACCCAGTTCTACACCGGTGCCGTTGGCGCATTGCTTTTGACCTGCATGCTTCCGTTCGGCTGGCAGGCGCTTGGCGGGAAGTGGTGGTGGCTGCTGATCCTGATCGGCATCGTGAGCTCGTCGGGCCATGCCTTGCTGATCATGGCCTACACGCGCGCGCCGGTGGCGATGCTGACGCCCTATCTCTACATGCAGATCGGCTTTGCCATGATCGCCGGCTGGCTGGTGTTCTCGCATGTGCCGGACGGCTGGTCGGTGCTCGGCATCGCGACCATCGCGATGTGCGGCGCGGCGGGCACGTGGGTCGCCGCGCGAGAGCGCCGCATGGCGATGCTGGTGGCGGTCGACGTGTGAGTCGCGAGCATGCGGGCGCGCGCGCCGAGGCGTGACGTCCGCCGGGATGCCGCCCGGCGCAACCTGCGTGGCGGGGCGGTCAGCCGATGTTCCACCGCGGCGCCGTCGCCAGGAATTCGCCGCGAAGCTGCTCGACTTCGCTGGCGAAGCGCAGCGCCAGGGCGCTTTCGGCGGTCAGCGGGCCGGGCAGGCTGGCGGCCGGTTCGGCGTCTGCCGCGCGGTTGTGCACCAGGCGTGCCACCGTGCCGAACCTGAGCGCCCGGGAGATGCCGATCAGCGTGTCGCGGATCCGCCGATCTTCCTGGGCGGACAGGATGTCGGCCGTCGCGCGGGCGGCGGGCGCATCGGCCGATGCGCGTGCCGCGCCGAGCAGTTCCAGCGTGCTGATGCAGATGCGCAGGCTGTGCTGGATGCGCTCGAGCCGCTCAATGGGCACCTCGATTTCCTTGGACACCGATGGCATCAGCGAGCGCAGTTGAACCAGCACCGCATTCAGCCTGTTGAGGTGCTTGAGCGGCTCGCTGCCCGCGGTGGCGCCCGCCTTCGAGAGGCTGGCGTAGACCTTGGCGCATTCGCGCAGCGCATCGGCCAGCTTGTAGCGCCACGAGTAGGTGGCATACAGCGGCAGGGCAAACGAGAACAGCAGCGCAATCGCAATCCCGACCAGAACGTTGAGCGTGCGCCAGGCGCCGTCGAGCAGATCGTTGTCGCCGTGTCCGACGACGATGACCAGCGTGATGGCCGCCAGCAGCGCGATATAGCCGCCCTTGCCGATTGCGTGGTAGGCGCAGATGCCGCAGGCGAGGCCCATCAGCGCGTAGGTCAGCGGTGGGTGGCCCAGATAGGTCTGCTGGACGATCATCAGCAGGCCGGCCAGCGCGCCGATCAGCGTGCCCCAGGCCCGTTCGGCGGCGCGCTTGCGGATGTTGCCGTGGTGCTGCAGCCCGGCGATGACGATCAGCAGCGAGATGGAGGCCCATTCCCCATGCGGCCAGCCCAGGCCCGACGTCACCGCGATGGACAGCAGGACGCCCAGGCCGACCCGCGTTCCATGGATGTAGCGCGCGTAGCGATAACGTCGGTGCGGATCGCGCACCAGCCTGAGCGCGTAGAGCAGGGGCGCGGGAAGTTTCGGGGCGCGGGGGAGGCTGATGGAAATCGGCATGGGGAAGCGGCGTTGCGTGTTCTGGGGTGCTGTCCGCACTGAATTGGTGCGGTTTTGTGCTGATCACCCGATGTTGGGCAAAAGTATGGCAGAAAACTAGGGTTTTCCCTACGTAAGCACGAATCTTGCCAGGCTCAAGATGGCGTCGGCGCAACACGCGACATTCGGACGCGCATGCGGCACGGCATGCGCCCTGGGCAAGGCATTGCCGGACAGCGTCACCTCAGCCCGCCGTCAGTTGCCGCCGGCATCCACCGCGCGAGGCCGGTAGCGCAGCAGATGGTCGGTGCCGGACTCGGACAGCCAGACTTCTCCCGGGCGGCCCATCATCTGACGCACGTTCGCGTGCGGGCGCGGCAGCGGCAGCACGTCGAACCGCTCGGTGCGCGGGTCGAAGCGCACCAGCGCGTTGGCGCTCCATTCACTGAGCCAGACGATGCCCCGGTCGTCGACGAAGATCGCGTAGGCATGCGGATTCGGGCCGGGCAGCCGCCATTCGCGCCATTGATGCGTTGCCGGGTCGAACATGCCGACCTGGCCGGCGTTCCACTCGCTGATCCACACGCGCCCTTGCGGGTCGGACCACACGCGGCGGGCGCCCTGATGCGGCGTGGGCGGCTCGATGACCTGTGCCGCGCCGCTCACCGGATCGATGCGGCCGAGATAGCTGCCGGCCAGCGAGGCGAAGTACAGGCTGCCGTCGGGCGTCACGCAGATGCCGTAGGGCCCGGGCCCGCGCGGCGCATCGAAGACGCGCAGGCTGGCGCGGGCCGGGTCGAGCTCGCCGTAGATGCCGCTTTGTCCGGTAAACCACAGGTGCCCGCGCTTGTCGAAGACGGCGGTGTTGAGATTGGCGTTCGGCCGATCTTTCGGCAGCGGAAAGCGCGTGACGGCAAGCGTCTTCGGGTCGACGCGCACGATCGCGTTCTGGCCGCCGTCCGTGATCCATGCCGCCTGGTCGGGACCGATGATCACGCCATGCGGCGCCGACCCCGCGCCGAGCGGGACGCGGTCGGCCTTGCCGCTTCGCGGGTCCAGCCGTCCGGCCGTGCCTTGTGCCTGCGCGCTGTACCACACGGTGCCATCGGGCGCCGGTGCGACATCGTGCGGCGCGCTGCCGGCGGGCACGGCGAACGTGTCGAACGACGGAGGCTGCGCCCGTGCCGAACCCACGGCGATGATGAGCACGACGCCCACCAGCGCCGATGCGAAGGACAGGGCCGACTCCGCTCCGGGCCGCCGCTTCGCCGCTGTTCCAACCGGTTCCCGCCGGGTCGCCAGCATGTCCGCCTCCAGGATCCAGGATGCGCTGCACAGGGCATCGACGGCTTTATTGTTGCACCGATCCCGGCCATGGGCAGGGCTTCCCGGTGCCATCGTCACGGCCTTGGTGCGGCGACGGGAACGGGGGAGGCCGCGTGTGGGAACGCGGCGCCACGCCAGCGCGATCGGCGCGGCGCGGACGCCTCACGGCATAGCGTTAGCGGGCGGCCCGCTGCACCATTCGCCGCCGATAGCGCCGCGTCTGGCAGGTCGTCGCCAGTTGCTGCAATACCAGCGCCCTGAGCGGCGAGACCCGAGGGTCCGTGACACGCCCCTCGCTGAGCCGCTTGAGCTGGAACTTGACGACCGCCATGCTGGCCAACGAGCCCAGCACCTTGTTCTTCCAGGTGATCGGGCGCAACGCCGGTGCGCTGTCCTTGCCCGCGTGCCAATTGCGCGGCAGGTTCGGGTCGATGGAGAGCGCCGTGGCGATGCCGGCCATGGCGATGCCGCTGTCGACCACCTGCTCGGCCACGGCGCGCCGGCGGATGCCGCCGGTGACCATCAAGGGCATGCGCGCGGCCGCCGCAATGTCCTGGGCGAACTCCAGGAAATACGCTTCACGGGCGAGCGTGCGGCCGTCGCGGGCGTGTCCCTGCATTGCCGGGGCTTCGTAGCTTCCGCCCGACAGCTCCACCAGGTCGACGCCGAGCGGATTGAGCAGCTCGATCACGCGCTGGGCATCCTCGGGGCTGAAGCCGCCGCGCTGGAAGTCGGCCGAGTTCAGCTTGACCGAGACCACGAACCCGGGCGACACAGCGCCGCGCACCGACCGGACGATCTCGAGCAGCAGGCGTGCGCGGTTCTCGATGCTGCCGCCCCACGGGTCCCGCCGCTGGTTGGTGATCGGCGACAGGAACTGGCTCAGCAGGTAGCCATGGGCGGCGTGGATCTGCACCCCGGTGAAGCCGCTTTGCTCCGCCAGCTGCGCGGTGCGCGTGAAGCGCTGCAGCACGTCGGCGATGTCGGCTTCCGTCATGGCCTTCGGCACTGGGAACTGCTTGGACAGTGCCCCCAGCTCCAGCGCAACGGCGGATGGCGCCAGGGTGGTCTGGCCGAGTGCCGCGGGCATTTGGCGGCCGGGGTGGTTGATCTGCATCCACGCATGTGCGCCGTGGGCCCGCGCGATCTGCGCCCAGCGCCGGAAGCGGTCGAGGTGGGTGTCGTCTTCCAGGACCACGCCGTTCGGTCCGGTCATGGCGCGGTGATCCACCATGACGTTGCCCGTCAGGATCAGGCCGGCCATGCCCTTGGCCCACGCCTCGTACAAGCGCAGGAGCGCGTCGGACGGCGCATGGTCCGCATCCGCCATGTTCTCTTCCATGGCCGCTTTGGCCAGACGGTTGGGGATCACCGCGCCATTGGGCAGGGCAAGGGGCGTGAAGAGCTTCATGGGGACATCCTCGGTTGACGATGCCCAAACCTTAAGCTTAAAGTTAACTTCAATGTCAAGCGGCGGAGCGTGCGCATGAAAATCGGTGAACTGGCCCGGATGAGCGGCGTGGCGGCCTCGCGCATCCGGTTTTACGAAGCGAACGGCCTGCTCCAGCCCGCGCAGCGGCAAGCCAATGGCTACCGCGAATACGCCCCCGAGACGCTGACCCGGCTGGAGATCATCCTGCGCGCGCAAGACACGGGGTTCTCGCTGGAGGAAATCCGGGCGCTGCTGCCGCCGGATCAGGGCAACTGGCCTCACGATGCACTCCTCCAGGCCCTGCGGCGCAAGGTCAGCGAGATCGCGTTGCTGGAGCAGCGTCTGGCGCAGAACAAGCGCCACCTCGTCGCGCTGATCGAAGCGATGGAGGCCAGTGCCGCCGGCGAGGACTGTGCGGGCCGGGCCAAGCGCGTGCTGGAGCGGATGCATCAGGAGGCGAAGCGCGCGCCGGCGCAGGAGCGTCCTGCGCGTCTGGCGAAAAAACGGGCTTGATTTTCCGGGGGGCAGGCGGTGTTCGTGGAAGCGATGCCGTGCTTTGCCGCCGAGGTGACGCAAGGCGCGTCCGAATGAACGTGCAGCGCAAGCGAATCGGGCGGATCGGATTGCGCGCCGGGCTGACCGGCACGCCCGCCCGATTGCACGGGGAGACACAGCCGCTGCCGGCCCGGTGCCGACACCGAGCTTTCGGGCGGGATGGGCAGATGCAGTCGCCCATCCCGCCCTGGCGATCGCCGCCTCAGCCTCACTCAGTTGCCGCTACCCGCCCCCGTGTTGTTGTACTCAAAGAACCGATTTGCCGAATACGCGCAGTTGGCCGAACAGTAGGGCCGCCCCGCCGTCGAGGGGCCCCACGGATCGGTCACCCGGATCGACGCATCCAGCGACGAATCGCGGATCACCACCTGCCCATTGGGCGAGCTGCCGTTGATGTAGGCCGAGAGGCTGCTCACGCTCTGATCCCACGCGCGTCCCAGGCGTAGACGGTTGTTCTGCGGATTGCCGGTGGTGTTGAACGTGCTGTGGATGGCGAGGAACCCGTACGGATTGTCCGGGGCCGTGCTCGGCGCGAAGATTTGGCTGCCGCCATTGGCGCCGAGGCGTGCCGCAGTGTACTGGATCGTGCAGCCATCGAAGACGGCGGTGCCAGCACCGAAGATGAAGTCCGTATCGCCCTGGATGAAGCTGTTCTTGAAGTAAGCGCGGATCACCGTGGTGGTGTTCGTGGCGCCGACGAACAGCGTGTCCTGGTTGCCGATGACCGAGACGTTTTCGAGGATGGCCTTGTCGCCGCGCACGGCAAGCGCTACCGCGGACTGGTTGTTGTCGGCATAGGTGCCTTCCACGTAGCTGTTCTTGAAGGTCAGGTTGCGGGCGTGGAAGTCCGATGCCCGCACCATGGCGGTGGCGCTGCGCAGCGTGCCGACCGTGGCGTTGCTGCTGGTGCCCATGCAGGGGTTGGTCCGGGCGCCCGAGGCGGGCGTCGGGTTCGCATTGTTGTAGACGATCTCCGTGTTGCCGGCGTTCGCATTGAGGCCATACAGCGTGATCGGCGGCGCCGACTCGGGCACGCAGACCAGCTCGTTATAGGTGCCGGCCTTCACGCTGATGTACCTGCGCGCCACGCCGCCGGCGTTGACGGCCGCGTCGATCGCGGCCTGCACGGTCTTGTACTGCGCCGTGCCGTCCGCCGCGACCGCGTAGTTGGCCCGGAAGCCGCTCACCGCGCCGACGCCGCCGGTGGGGTCCCAGTTGTCCGTGGTCAGCGAGCCGATCGTTCCGAAGCTCGCTAGGTATTTTGCGATGGTGTAGGTGCGCGCGTCGGCACGGCTGAGCTGGGGGCGGGTGGCGGTGCTTGTCACGGCGAGCGCCGTTGCGGCAAACACGGTGCAGCCTCCCAGCAATGCGGCAATTTTCAAGGACAGGGTTTTGGATTGCACTGCTATTTTTCCGGTCAAAAGGATGCCTGGTGTCAGGCTTGTTTTATTGGATAGGAATGTGCAACTGATGGAATGCGGTGGCACTGCGCGGGTATGGAACGGCAGCGCCATGGATCGGGATTGTGCCCATTCGGGACGGATCCGGCAAACGATTATTGCTGGTGCAGTTGTAATAATCGTTTAAAGCAGCAGCGGAAATATAGGCAGGCAGTCTTCCGTCAACAAGCCGGATGGCCGATGCATGGGCAAGTGGGCCGCAAGTTTCCATCATGCGGATCGCCTATTGTGTTTTAGCGTCCACAGCGATATTTCTACAGCCTGGCCAGTGAAAAAAGGCCGGCAAAGCTTGGGGGGAATGGCATGGGCCGGGCGCTCGGCCTGGGGCAAGGGGAAGCCCTGATTGCGCGGTAAGCCGATTCTGATTTTGTGCCGCAAACCGGCGGCGAATTCGTTTGCGTGGTCTATTTGCGCCGATTCGATTATCGGTGCGATTACCATGGCCGGCGGTGGGTTTTTCTTGCTTGTAGTCATTCAATGCTAGTCTGGGCTGTCGCACTTTCAGTGATGCCCCAACACAGGAAAATGTGACGCCAAAGGCAAGCATAGCCTTGAAAAACAGTAAGCGTGCCGCGGGCTTCACATGCCCGGCGAGCTAGCCATCAGGAGACAGGGTCCAACATGCAGATCACCGAAGACGTTCAATTGCGTCAGGCGTCCCGCGCCGATTGCAACGAAGTGGCCGCGCTCCTGCGGCGTTGCGGGCTCCCCGCGGACGATACCCACGACATCATCGATGCGTTTCAGATCGCGCTGGAAAAAGGCCGCGTCATCGGATGCGCCGCCGTGGAGCTGGGTGGGAAATCCATCGTCGTCCGCTCGGTGGCCGTCGATCCGGTGTGTCGCGACCGGGGCATCGCCAGCCGGTTGATCGAAACGCTGCTGCTGCGGGCGCACGGCGCGGGAGCGCGTGAGGCGTATCTCCTGTCGACGAGCGCGCCGTCCTACTTTGCCCGCTGGGGCTTCTCGCTGTTTCCCGCCGACAAGGCACCGGCCGAAGTGCGCGCATCGGCGACGTTCCGCAATGCGGAGCGCTCGTCGGCGCTGTGCATGCGGTGCGATCTGCGGTAGGGCGCAGTCACGTTGCTTTTGTCTTGGAGTGCAGGCGGTGGGTTCGGGCCGGATGTCCGGCACGGCCTGCCGCGATCCCGCTATGCCGCGCCATGCTGGGTATCGTGCGGCTGGCGGGACAGGTGCTGATCAGCCCTTCGTATTCGCTATTCCCTTCCCGGTAAGCCGATGACGCCGGCGAACACCCAGTCACGATAACGCTGTGCGCCGTCGAATTTGGAGAATGCCTCCGGGAAATTCGCGACTTTGATCGGTTTGCCCGCAGCCAGGCTGTAGATGGCCAGAATGCCGCCCTGCGGCGCTTGCACGACGCCCCAGTCGGCCTTCCCGGTGAGCGGGTCCGTGTAGAGGCGGCGCAGGTGGCGCTGCAACCGGGGGTGCCGATTGTCTTTCAGAAGATCCTGCAGCGAGGCAGGGTAAGGCCGTTGTCCTGCGGGCGTGCTGTCCATGTAGCTGCGCAGCGCCTGTTCGAACTCGTGGCCGATGAAGAGCAATTCATCTTCGGCCTGGCGGCGGCTCGCCAATTGACCGACTTCGAGGGTCGCCAATGTCGCCACGCTCAAGACGGCGATCAGGATCAGCAGGCCCAGGTAGGTGAAACCACGCTGGCGGTCAAAGGCTGCCATAGGGCCGGCCATCCTGTGCGTTGCCTTTGGCGCCGCTGTGCAGGTCGCGCACCCGCCCTTTGTATGCGGCCTCGGGGGGCGAGAGCACCCAGGTGTCGGCGCTGTCGGTCACCGGATCATGCGGCACGGTGCGCAGATAGCTGCGCTGCACGAGCTCGTCGAGCGCGTTCGGGTAACGGCCCGTGTCGCTGAAGAATTTGTCGATCGCGTCGCGGGTGGTGCGCAGGTTTTCGACCAGGACGGTTTCCTTGGCCCGGTCGACGCTGCTGAAATAGCGCGGGACGGCAAGGGTGAGCAAGACCGCAACAATGGCGAGCACCACCAGCAATTCAATCAACGTAAAGGCCGATGTCTTATTTGCACGCAGAGGCTTCATCGAATCACCACTCCCGGTACGGCACGCCATTCAAGCCGACCAGCGTTGAGCGTGAATAGACGTCATAGACGTCGGCGCTTTCCTCCGGCCGGTCCGGTTCGCTGGCGTAGCTGCGCTTGCCCCACGTGGCTTCGGGAGGAAGATCCGGGTCCGGATTGAACGGGTCGCGAGGGATGCGCCTCAGAAAGTAGAGTTTGCGAGGCGTGGCGTTGCGCTGGTCGACAACGCCGGACACCAGTACGCCCAGATGCTTCGGATAGCCGGTCGCGCCGGCTTCCCGTGGGATGCGGCCTTCATCGCCGGCACGTTTGTAGGCGTCGATGGCGCTCCGGATTTCGCGCAGGGCGAGCCGCAGTTCCTGCTCCCTGGTGCGTTGCATCGATACCTGCGCCACCGGCACGGCAATCAGTGCCAGCACGCCGAGAATCGCCAGCGTGACCAACAGCTCGATCAGCGTGAAACCTGGGTGCCGCCGTGGGCGCATCGCGTATCGCGCGGAGGTGGCGCGCAGGCGCAGGGTCATGGCTGAACAGTCATGACCAACGGAGCCGTCGGCTTCAGGCTTGCCATTCCGGAGGGGGTGATCAGCATCTGATCCTGCATGTGGATGCCCGTCTCGCCCGCGGCCAAGGCCTTGAAGGTGAGGCGCGCCACATTCCCCGCACCGTCCTTGCCCTGCGGTTGCTTGGCATTCACCGTCATATAGATCAACCCTTTGGCCGCATCGATGTTGTTTGCGAAAACCTCGTTCGCCGAGACCAGGCTGCCGGGGGTGACCGAGACGATCTGCAGCTGGGCCGGGTTGTACTGCAGGGTGAGCGGCAGGCTGGTGAATGGGCGTTCGGGCTGGATGTTGACCAGGACATCGAAGGTTGCGCCGGCGGGCACGGACGACGGGCCTTGGATCGCCAGCGCGGACCCGCCGCCCGCGGCGGCTACCGGTTGTGGCGGCGCACCGGAGGCGTCGGTTGACGGCGTGGGGGCGGCGGCTGGCGCAGCCGGGCCTTGTCCCGGCGCACCCCGCTCGCGCAGCATCGGTGACGTGAGCCGCAAGCTCGATTCGGTACCGCTGTCGAACTCGGCAGCGCCCAGGTTCGGCCGCTGCGCCGGGCGGATGACGCGGGGCGTGATCGACAGGACGATCTCCGATTTCAGCTTGTTGTCGCTCTGGGCGCCGAACAGTCTGCCCAGTGCGGGGATGTCGCCCAGGCCGGGGACACGATTGCCCGAGACCCGGTCTTCATCCTGGATCAGACCGGCCAGTATCTGGTTTTCGCCGTCCTTGAGCCGGAGCAGTGTGGTGGCATTGCGTGTGCCGATCTCGTAGGCAATGGAGCCGCTCTTGGTCTGCACCTGCGAGATGATGTCGCTGACTTCCAGATTGATGCGGATGGTGACCTCGTTGTCCGGCGTGACCGTCGGTTCCACTTCCAGCTTCAGGCCGACGTCGACGTATTGGACGTTTTCGGCAACAAAGCCCGTGGCAGTCGACGTGGTGGTGACATTCGGCACACGCTGGCCGACCTGGATGCGTGCCTTTTCCTTGTTCCGGGTCCGTACACGCGGATTCGCCAAGACGTTGGTGTCGGTGACAGCCGCGTTGACATTGACGTTCAAGGGGCTGACCGTTGCACCGATACGGGTGGGGTTCAGGTGTCTCAGGTCGTCAAGCGTCAAGGTGCCGCCGGAGCTGCTGGCCAGCGGCGTCAGCGACAGCTGGCTCGGCAGCTGGATGCCCAGGTCCTGCAGGCGCGAACGCTTGACCTCGAGAATCTCCACCTCCAGCATCACCTCCGGTTCCGGCATCTCGTGCACGGCGACCAGCTTTTCGGCGGCCTGGATGGCATCGGGGGTGTCCCGCATCACGATCATGTTGCGCTTTTCGTCGACGACGATGTCGCGCGTCTTCAGGATCGTCTTGATGGTATTGGCGACATCCTTCGCGTCGCTGTTGCTCAGCACGAATGTGCGCACGGTCAGCGGCTGGTAGTCGCGCTGCTTGGCCGGTGTGTTGGGGTAGATCAGGATCGCGTTGCCGTCCAGCACCCGCTGTTCGAGCTGATTCGTCAGGAGCACCGTGTTGACGACGTTGGCGACCGTACTGTTGCGCAGGAATACCGTCACCTTCTGATCGGTGCGGACATCCTTGTCGAACACGAAGTTCAGGCCCGACGCACGAGACAGCACCTCGAACACCTGCCGCATCTGCGCGTCGTGGAATTCGAGGCTGATCGGCTTGCGGAACGCCGCCGACAATGCGCGTTCCGGGCTGTCGCCGGTGGGTTGTTCGATCCGCTGTTGAAGGGCCAGTGCCGGCCTGAATTGCTGGTTTTCGGCCAGGGCGAGGTGCAGCTTGGCGAGTGCCGTATCACGTTCACCTTTCTTGAGGGCATCCTCGGCCTGTTGCACCAGGCTGGCGTGCCGCCGGTCACGCTCGCCTTGCTCGAGGCCTGCCCGCGCCCGCGCGTTTTCCGGCGCAAGCGTCAGGACACGTTCGTACAGTTTGCGCGCTTCGTCGGGCTTGCCGGTCTGACGGAGCCGCGCCGCTTCGTCCAGCCAACCGTTGATGGTCTTGTCCCTTGCCTGCAGATAGGCCGCACGATAGCGCGCGTTGGTCGGCTGGGCCTTGGCGGCGGTCTCGAAGCGTTCGAGACTGGCTTCGTTCTTGCCTTCGGCGCTCAGCGCTTCACCTTCGCGATAGGGCTGCAATTCGCCGCAACCGGCGGCCGACAAGGCCATGCAGGCGACGAGAAGCGTGCGAATCAATGCCTGTCCGGTGTTCATTCCATGTTGCCTATCGTCAGGGTCTGCCGCGCTTTCAGCGGCAGGTAGATGAGTGTCATCGAGGGTGGGGCAATGCTGTCCACCCGGTATCGCCCGTCGAACGTGTCGCCTGCTTTCACGACAAACGTTTCTTCATTGCGTCCGAGAAAGACTTGCCACTGGCCGTCTTCCCACTTCTTGCCGATTACCACGAACGGCAACGGGGGCGCGGTCGGTTTGGGTGGCGGCGCTGGCGGCGGCGGCGGCGGTGGCGGTGGGGCCCAGTCGCGCGAGGGGAAGGCCTGTGCGATGTCCGGTGAGGCTTCGCGTGGCCGCAGCGCGAGAACTGTTGTTGCTTCCGCCGATGCGCTCGCCGGTTCGGCAGACATGGCAGGCAGCTGGGATGGCGCGGCGGAACGACTGGGCTGTATCACCTCGGTTTGCGTTGCGGGGCCGCCGAACAGCACCAGTCCGGCACTGCCGGCCAGGGCCAGCAGCAGAACGGCAAGACGCCGGCTGACAGGCTTCATGTGTCCCTCCGCAGGTACAGGCGCAGACGCAGGCTGACCTGCACGTCGGCCGCACGGGTGTCGTCACGGCGGACCTCCACACCCAGCAGCGCGAGCGTGGGCAGGCGCAGCAGCGCATCGCCGATGAACGCGCGAATCTGCGGGTAGGGCCCTTTCAGCGGCAAGGCAATGTCGCAGGCCACATAACCGCCTTCATCCGACCGCTGGCTGGTGTATTCCGCCTGCGCAATCACAAGGTTGTGCGATGCGGCCAGATCGAACAGCAGCCGCAGCACGGCCGGATAGCTGGATGCCGGTGGCATGAGCGCATCGAAGATCTGCAACCGCTCCCGATTGGTCGAAGCCGTGTTGTCCGCAGGCGCGGCGGGGGCGTGCTTCAAGGCGGCGATGCGATGCGAGAGGTCGGTGCTTGTGGCCCGTTCCGCGGGCAGCAGGCTGAGCTGGACGCTGATCGCGCCGCCGACCAGCAACGCCAGCAGCGCGCCCGGCCAGCCCAGCCGCCGCACCAGCAATTCCGCCGATAGGCGCAGCGGTTTCATGGCGTGCGCTCCAGCCATTCCACGTCAACCTGGAACCGATAGGGCTTGTACGGATTCTGGTCGTCGATCTCGTGGCTTTTCAGCACGGCATTGCGCAAGCCGGGCGTGGACCCCAGCCGGGCGACATAGTCCAGCATCGCGTGGGCATCCTTGGCTTCGATGCCGAGATGCAGCTGCCGGCGGTCCGGTTCGGGTTGGATCGACAGCAGGGCCACGTCTTCGTCCAGGCTTTGCTCGACCGAGGAGAACAGGCGGTCCCAGGGCAGGTTGAGCGCTGCGGTCGCGGTATTGATGGCTTCAATGCGGGCCGGCTGGACCGGTGCCGCATCGGTTGGCCGGGACTGGGCCGCCGCATGCTGCGCATCGGCAAGCAGACGGGCTTGCTGCAGCTGTGTCGTGGCACGCGCGATGCCGTACTGGTAAAGCCCGATGCCCAGGGCAGCCGCTGCAAGCGGCAGCGCGAGCAGGACCGCGGCATGGGGTGGCGCGAATCGGCGTTGGAAGTCGAGATGCATCAGCTTTTCCGAGGCCAGATGGGCGCCAGGGCCAACCGGTATTGCGCACTCCAGAGGGGCCCCTCGCTGGGCCAGCGCTCGGCGCAGACCGCCGAAAATGCCGCGGGCAGCGCGCTGCGGTCCGATGGGGGCAGGCCGGTCACCCGGACGGACGCGTCTTCCCGCAGACCGCGGGCGATGGATTCGCGGCGCAACGCGATGGGCAGGTCTGCGCATGCCTGGCTGCTGCGCACGACGCGGATGTCGCGCGGGGCTTTGTCCGCAAGGTAGGCGAAGGCGAATCCGTTGTGCTCCATGGTCGCGATCCAGCCGTTGCGCCGGCCGTGGCGCGCGAGTTCGGTGACGAGATGCGGCCGCACCGAGAGCAGGCGCAGGCCCGCGTCTGCAGCGGCATCCCGCAGGTTTTGCAGCAGGGCGCCGGGCATGGCGCACACCGTATCGTGCGTGCCGCGAAACGCGGCGTTCACGCGGAACACCCAGTCCGCCGCATCCAGCTCGAAACGCTCGCAGAGTTGTTGTGCGGCCAGTTCGTGCAGTTCAGCCAGACTGCGCAACCCGTCCGGCCGCCGCAAGACCAGATAGCGGACCAGCAGGTCGGACAGGGTCACGGTCAGCCTGCGAACCCTGGCGGACTGGGGGACTGCGCTGTGCAGCAATGCGGACAAGGCCTCGCGGTCCGGCGGTGCCGTGAGCGGGCTGTCCACGCTTGCCAGGACTCGCGTCGACCCCTGCCCAAGACGACCGCCAAGGCATACCGCCGCCATGCGCCCCGGCTCCAGCGAGACGAAAAGGTGCCGGGTTTCGAACAGTCGGTCGATGGCTTTCATAGGGTCACCCGTGCGACTTCCAGCAACGTGGTGCGGCCGCTGCGGGCCAGCTCGAGCGCGGCCTCGCGCAAGAATCGCGTGCCTGCGTTGCGGGCGTGCTCCTTGATCGCGGTAATGGGCGCCTTGCTGGTGATGAGTTCGCGCAGGGCATCATCCATGCGCAGGATCTCGGCGATGGCCGTGCGTCCTTTGTAGCCGGTGCCCCGGCAGTCGCCGCAGCCGAGCCCGGCGCGAAAGCGCAGCCCGCCGACGTCGCTTGCAGACAGACCGAGCCGGGCCAGTTCGGCGGCGGTCGGGGCCTGTTCCACCGCGCAGCGCTCGCACACGTTGCGCAGCAGCCGCTGGGCGGAGATACCGTTCAGGGCGGAGGTCAGCGCATAGGGGTCCAGCCCCATGTGCGTGAAGCGGTTGAACACATCGAACGCGCTGTTGGCATGCACCGTAGACAGCACGAGGTGGCCGGTGAGCGCCGATTGCACTGCGATCTCCGCGGTTTCCGCATCGCGGATCTCGCCCACCATGATCTTGTCCGGATCGTGCCGGAGGACCGAACGCAGTCCGCGCGCGAAGGTCAGTCCCTTCTTCTCGTTGACCGGTATCTGCAGCACCCCGGGCAACTCGTATTCCACCGGGTCTTCGATCGTGATGATCTTGTCGTGGCCGGTATGGATTTCGGAGATGGCCGCATAGAGTGTGGTGGTCTTGCCGCTTCCGGTCGGGCCGGTGACGAGCAGCATCCCGTAGGGGGCGGCCGCGAGGTCACGGATGCCCGCAAGCGACCCGGCATCGAAGCCGAGGATATCCAGTGTCAGCGCGGCACGGTCCGCCAGCAGTTGTTTCTTGTCCAGGATCCGCAGCACCGCATCCTCGCCGTGGATGCTGGGCATGACCGACACGCGCAGGTCGATCTCGCGGCCGGCCATGCCGATCTTGAAGCGCCCGTCCTGCGGCACGCGGCGCTCCGAGATATCGAGTTCGGCCAGCACCTTGAGCCGCGAGATCACCTGTTCGGCGGTTTCGCTGCCTTGCAGCCGACTGACGGTATCGAGCACGCCATCGATCCGGTATTTGATGTGCAATCCTTGGTGCACGCTCTCGATATGGATGTCGCTGGCACCCGCCTTGAGTGCGTCGTAGAGCGTGGAATTGACGATCTTGACGATCGGGCTGCCGTCTTCCGCGATGGCCGCCAGTGAAAGCGTTTCCGCTGAAGCGAGAGCGCCGCGGGATTCCAGCGCTTGCGGTGCCGCCAGGCTTTCCATGGCCCGCACCGAGTCTTCGCGCTTGGCAAGATAAGCGCGGATGTCGGCGCGCATGGCCAGCACGAAGCGGACCGGTGCGTCGACCAATCCGCCCAGCCATTGCGCCAGCCCCGCATCGAAGGGGTCGTAGATCGCGGCCAGATACCCGTCGTCGGCCGCCGGATCGAGGAACAAGGCGCAATCGCGCTGCATGGCCCGCGACAAAGGCAGCCGGGCCTCGGCGGGTGTCCAGTCGAACATCTGCGCGGTCTCTGCGCAGTCGAATGCCAGGCAGGCGGCCAGCGCCGCAAGCGCACCGCGCTCATCGACCTGCAGCGCTCGGGCAATCGTCGCCAACAACGTGTCGCCGCTGGTGTGCGTGGCGTCGCGCAGCTGCCGCAGCAGCTCGACGGAGAGGGCCGGCGTGTGTGAAGCCATCATCCCAGGCTCCCTGCCAGGTCGAAGATCGGAATGTAGAGCAGCACCACGACTGCGCCGACCACCACACCGATGGCCGCCATCATCAGCGGTTCGAAGGTGCGCGAGAATCGATCGATCCACCGCGTGATATCGGCATCGAGTACCTGGGCCGCGCGTATCATCATTTCGCCCATGCGACCCGATTGTTCGCCGACCCGAAGCATGCGGGAGACGACGGACGTGGACAGCGCTTCCTGTTCCATCGCGGAAGAGAGGCTCTCTCCGCGAGCGATCCGGGCGGTGCTGCGCGAGGCTGCCGATCGAAGCTCCGGCGGCAGCAGTGCCTTGACGAGTTCCATCGCGGCAACGATCGGCATGCCGCCCTCCAGCAGCATGCCGAGCGTGAGGTAGAAGCGCGCCAGCTGATACGCGTGGATGCGCTCGCGCATGCCGGGCAACCGTGCGCACCAGCGCAGGAATGCGCCGCCGCGGCGCAGTGAGCGCACTGCGGCGCCGAGGCCCGCGCCGCCCCCGACAAAGCAGGCCAGCGCAATGGCCTGGTGCTGCCCCACCCAGGTGCCCCATGCCAGCAGCAGGGCGGAGAGCGCCGGCAGTTCGCGGCCGGTGCCCTGGTACACCACCGCGAAGCGCGGCACGACATAGCCGAGCAGGAAGAGCATCACGGCCGCTCCGACAACGGCGAGCACCATGGGGTAGATCGAAGCGCTGGCGATCTTGGCGCGCACGCCGTCCAGCCGCGTTTGATATTCGACATAGCGCGACAAAGACTGCGGCAGATTGCTGGTGCGCTCCGCCGTGCGGATGATGCTGGTGTAGAGCGCGGGGAACAGCTCCGGCATCTCGCCGAATGCCGTGGAGAGCGGCTTGCCCTCCGACAGTCGTGCCAGCACGCTGGCCAGGACGCTGCGCGAGAACGGACGCTTCTCTTTTTCGTGCAGCGTCTCCAGCGCTTCGAAGACGCTCAGGCCGGCCTCCAGCAGCGTCAGCAGTTCCTGGCTGAACAGCAGCAGCGAAAAGTCGTGCCGCCTGCCCGCCAGCGGCCCCGCCGCAGCAGCGATGCGTCGCACGCTGACCGGCTTGAGCCTTTGCTGTTGCGCTTGCTGCCGAGCTTCGCGTTCGGAAACCGCGTCAATGATCACGCTCACCATGGCATCGCCATGGAGCGCTCGCACTTCGAACTTCACGATGCGCGGCGGTCAGTTGGTGATATCGGCGTTGTCGCCGCTGCCGCCCGGCAGCCCGTCCTTACCGAAGGAGCGGATCTCGTAGTCCTTGCCTTCCGCCGGCGTGCGGTAGGTGTACGGCTTGCCCCACGGGTCGAGCGGAATCGCCTTTTGCAGATACGGACCATTCCATCGGCCCTCTCCCGACGGTCGCGACAACAGCGCGCCGAGTCCCTGTTCATTGGTGGGGAAGTGGCCGGTATCCAGTCGATACGTGTCCAGCGCTTTGCTGAAGGCCTCGATCTGTGCCTTGGTGGTGGCGATTTCCGATTTGCCGATCTGTGCGAAATATCGCGGCCCGACATAGGCCGCGAGCAGGCCGATGATGGCCACCACCACCAGCAATTCAAGCAAGGTAAAGCCGCGCGTGGCGTGAACGCGCGGCGTGCGCAAGGCTGCGAACGCCATGTTGGACCCCCCCGAAGGTCATTGGATGCGTATGCCTGCGCCAAATCGGTGTTGGCGGTTCGTCGACCGCGTCATTGTTCTCTTGAGCGCAAGCGGCGCGCATTCTACTCAGTTTGAAGCGACTGGAGAATCCTCCCATGTGTTCGACCGCGCTTCGGCGAAGACCGGCCGCACGCGCGTGGCAAGGTGAATTCGGGGCAAGACAGGGAGCGGAAGGCAAGCGGCGGCGAGTCGTGCCAGAGCGCATTTGTCAAGAAACCTTGAATGTTTGGGCAAGAGGCCAGTAGAATCGCGGCCCTTCATACAAAGTGGATTGCGCAGCACTCTCGCAAAGAACGGGACTGCGTGCCACGTATGCGGTGCGACTGCCCAGGCGGCAGCCGCGACCAGAAATCTAAAAAGCGTTTTTTTACGGGGAAGTGGCGCCGATCAGGGGACGAAACCGAAACCCTTGACGGCGGCACTCAGCGGGAGTGTTTGCATGTTGTTGTCTTCGAGCCGGCTCGCAGAGCGGCCGTTGGCGCGCGTCGTCGCGTCTTTGTTTGTCCTGGGTGTGTTTGGGGCGGCCACGCCGTCATTGGCTGCCGCCACCCAGCCCACCAATGTCTCCTGGCTGGAGACGCAGATCCGGACAGCCAAGCTGTTCGAAGAGCCCCTGGTCGCCACGGGGCCCAGCAGCGCGGAAGAGCAGCAGGCGCTCTGGCAAGCCCTGGAGCAATACCGCGCCAGCGGCAGCGCCGAGCATATCGCGCCGCTGCAAGCCTTTCTGGACGCCCACCCCGACAGCCCATGGAACCTGGCGCTGCGCACCAACCTGGGCCTGACGTATTACCAGCTGGGCTACTTCTCGCGCGCCATTGATGCGTGGGAATCGGCGTGGCGCAAATCGCGCGCGCTGTCACAACCGCAGGCCAAGCGCCTGGCCGACCGCGCCCTGGGCGAACTGCTGCGCATGCATGCCCGGCTGGGCCATGCCGACCGGGTGGAGGCGCTGCTCAAGGAATCCAAGGATCGTCCGCTGCAAGGGCCCGCCACCGAAGCCGTGGCCGGCGCGCGCGAAGGTTTGTGGATGATGCGCAACGACCATGGCGTGGCCTATCTGTGCGGTCCGATGGCGCTCAAGAGCATCCTGCAGGCGCAGGGTGCGGACCCGGCGCGTATCGCTGCGCTGGACGCCGTGCGCTCGGGCCCGCATGGCATCACGCTGGAGACGGTCGGTGAACTGGCGCGGCGGGTCCAGCTGCCGTACACCATCGCACGCCGCGCACCGGGCACGCCGATTCCGCTGCCGGCCGTGGTGCACTGGAAGGTCAACCACTACGCCGCGATCATCGGCGAGGAAGGCGGGCGCTATCACCTCAAGGACCCGACCTTCGGCCGCGACCTTTGGATCAGCAAGGACGCACTGGAGTCGGAGACCAGCAACTACTTCGTCATCCCCGAGCAGGCGGCCAAGCAGCCCGGCTGGAGCCAGGTCGCCCTGGCCGACGCCGAGCAGATCGTCGGCATGGGGGCGACCACCGCGGTGGACAACGCCCGCACCACGCCCGCCGATCCCAAGGCGTGCGACTGCGAAGCCCAGGGCCAGGAAGCCTCCAGCGCCGGCGATGCCAACTCAGGCATGGCGAACGTCGGCATGCCGCGCTACAACGTGCACGCGATGCTGGTCAGCCTGAACCTGGTCGACACGCCGGTTGGCTACAGCCCACCCAAGGGCCCGGCGGTTGGGTTCACGCTGACCTACAACCAGCGCGACGCCAACCAGCCCGCCAACTTCACCTACGCCAACCTCGGTCCGAAGTGGACCTTCAACTGGCTCTCGTTCATCCAGGATGACCCGGGCAGCCCCGGCTCCAACGTCATGCGCTACGTCGCGGGCGGCGGCGCCGTGTTCCCGAGCGGCTACAACGGCAGTGCCTTCAGCCCGGATGCGCAGGACCAGTCCCTGCTGGTGCGCACCTCCGCCACCAGCTATGAGCGCCGCCTGAAAGACGGCAGCCGGGAAATCTATGCCCAGCCCGATGGCGCGACGTTCTACCCGCGCCGGGTGTTCCTCACGCAGATCGTCGATCGGCAAGGCAACGCCGTCACGCTCAGCTACGACAGCCAGCAGCGCCTGACGGCCATCACCGACGCCACCGGCAAGCGCACCACGCTCACCTACGGCAACGCGAGCAACAACACGCTGATCACGCAGATCACCGATCCGTTCGGGCGCACCGCGCGTCTCGGCTACGACACCAGCGGCCGGTTGAGCGACATCACCGACGCGATCGGCATGAAGTCCAGCTTCAGTTACGACGCGGGCACCTTCATCAACGCAATGACCACGCCGTACGGCACGACGAAGTTCGCCTACGGCGAGAACGGTGTGCAGCGCTGGATCAACATCACCAACCCGCAAGGCGCGACCGAGCGGGTGGAGTACCGGCACCAGGCCCCGGGCATTTCCTACACGGAACCGCAGACGCCGGGTGGGATGAGCGTGTTCAACACGTTCATCAACTACCGGAATACGTTCTACTGGAATGCCGATGCCTACGCGCAGGCGCCGGACGACTACACCAAGGCGCGCATCACGCACTGGCTGCACACCAACAACATCAACATGACGGCGGGTGTGATCGAGAGCACCAAGCAGCCGCTGGAAAACCGGGTCTGGTACACCTACGCCAATCAGCCGTTTCCGGCGGGTATCGGCTCCACCGAGCAGCCGCTGGCCGCCGCGCGCGTGCTGGACGACGGCAGCACGCAGTTGATCCGCTACAGCTACAACGCGCAGGGCAGCGTCACCAGCCAGACCGATGCAGCCGGGCGGCAGACGTTGTACGAATACGCCGGCAACGGTATCGACGCGCTGCGCGTCAAGCAGGTCAACGGCGGGAGCGCGGACCTGCTGGCCGAGTACACCTACAACGACCAGCACGAGCCGCTGACGTACCGCGATGCCGCCGGCCAGCTGACCACCTACACCTACAACACCGCCGGCCAGAAGACGAGCGAGACCAACGCGCTGGGCCAGACCGTGCGCTGGGAGTACGACGCCAATGGCTTCCTGCAGCGCGTGGTCAACGCCAACGGCAAGCCCGCCGCGAGCTACGCCTATGACGCCATCGGCCGCGTGGCCAGCCAGACCGATTCGGAAGGCCGCACCGTCAAGTACCAGTACGACGCGCTGAACCGCCTGACGCTGACCCAGTACCCCGACGGCACCACGCGCCGCCAGACCTGGGACAAGCTGGACCTGGTCAGCACGACGGACCGCCTGGGCCGCGTCACGCGCTACACCTATGACAGCGCGCGCCACCTGATGCAGGTGACGGACCCGCTGGGCCGCCGCATCCAGTACGGCTACTACCCGAACGGCAAGCTGAAGACGCTGACCGACGCCGCCGGCAACGTGACCACGTGGCAGCGCGACATCCAGGGCCGCGTGATCGGCAAGACGTACGCGGACGGCAAGGGCGACACGCTGGCCTATGAGGCCACCACCAGCCGCCTGAAGCGCATCACCGACGCGCTGGGCCAGAGCAAGACGTTCAGCTACACGATGGACGACCGCGTGGCGGCGCTGGACTACAGCGGCGCGACGAATCCGACCGCGAGCGTGAGCTATCGCTACGACAGCGCATACCCGCGCATCAGCAGCGTCACGGATGGCGCAGGCAGCCACAACTACAGCTACAACGCGGCGGGCAGCCTGGGCGCCAACCAACTCTCGGAAGAGACGGTTCCCGGCCAGAGTGACACGCTGCGCACCCAGTACGACGCACTGGGCCGCGCAACCGAGCGCCGCATCGGCAGCCTGAGCGAGACGTGGAGCTACGACCCGCTGGGCCGGAAGATCGGCCACGGCACGCCGCTGGGCCAGTTCAGCTATGCCTACCTGGGTGAGACCGGTCAGACGAGCAGCCAGCAGCTGGAAGGCAGCAGCCTGCGCACGGCCTACCGCTACGAAGACAACCGCAACGACCGCCGGCTGAAAGCCATCGACAACACTGGCGCGATGAAGGGCGGCTGGGCGGGCGGCTTCGGCGAGCGGGATCAGGACCAGGACGCGCTGGCCGGCAGCCTGCACATGCAAGGCGGCCGCATGCCCATGGGCGACGGCTGGCATGACGGCGGGCGCTGGAACGAAGGGGATCGCTGGCACGAAGGCGGCCGCCATGGCGACTACGGTCACCACGAGCGCGCCCCATGGCCACCGTTCGGCCACGGCCACGGCCACGGCGGCGCGATGGGCGCCCGGGCCAGCAGCTTCTTCTACGAGACGGACGCGGAGAACCGCATCGTGTCGATGCTGGAAGCCGGCCGCGAAGGTCCGAAGCCGCACTGGTACCGCTACGACGCAGCAGACCGCCTGCTGGCCGACGACAGCCGCAGCTGGAACGACCGGCGCTACAGCTATGACGCAGCGGACAACCGCACCGGTGCGTTCAGCCGCCAGGCCAAGCAGACGATCGTGGCGAACGCGCTGAACCAGATGCAGACGGTGAACGGCCAGCCGACGCAATACGACGTGGCCGGCAACCTGCTGGAAGACGAAGCACGCCAGTACGACTGGGACGCCGAGCACCGGCTGATCCGCATCCGCTACAAGGCGCAAGCGGGCAAGGAAACGCGCTTCGGCTACGACGGCCTGGGCCGCCGGACGGTGATCACGGAGGTGGACGGCACGGGCACGACCGAGACGCACTACATCTGGTGCGGCGAGGTGATCTGCCAGAAGCGTGATGCGAACGGCCAACTGCTGCGCGCGTATTACCCGGAAGGGGAATACGGCCCGGAGATCGGCAAGCGTGTGGCGAAGGCGGATGCGGGGATCGAGGCCGATGAGGATGGCGACGAGCGCTATGGTCGCGACCAGGACGCCGGTAAGTCAGACCAACCGGCCGAGACCACTGGCAGCCTGATCTATGCCCGTAATCACCTGGGCAGCGTGACGGATACGCTGACGCTGAATGGCCGTGCGGTGACGCACACTGAGTATGGTCCGTATGGTGAACTGGTCAAGAGCCAGGGCCGGGCGGAGTATCGCGCCGACTTTGGCTATGCGGGGATGCAGTATCACGCGGCGAGTGGGATGTATCTGACGCTGTTCCGGGCCTATGATCCGGGTACTGGGCGGTGGGTGTCGCGGGATCCGATTGGGGAGCGTGGGGGGATTAATCTGTACGCATATGTGGGTGGGCAGCCAACTCGATACGCCGACCCCAACGGTTTATGCATCGAAGACCTTTGCATCGGTGAGGCAATTGTCGTTGGTCGAGTTGCCTATCAAGGATATAGAGCCTATCGGACGTATCAAGCTGCAACTAGGATTGCGGATGCTATTAAGGCGGCCAAATCAAACGATGATGATGTTGGTGGCCAGTGCACAATGAAGAATTCCCAAAAGGGGGATGGTGATGGGGGCATGCCAGGAAATAATCAAGATCAAAACAAGCAGGCCAAAGACGCTGCCAGGGCAGCTAAACTTGACTCATCTCAGCAAAGAGAGCTCCATGATGCAATAAGTGGGCAAGGTTACAATTATCAGCAGATTTTGGAGATTGCCAGGGAGATCGCAAGTGGCATGTACTAAGAGTTCAGTGAACACAATTGGCGAATTCTTTGATAGTCTCATCGGGAAGAGATGCTGGTCTGTTATCGCTGGCGCGGGGGCGGGATCGATGGTGTCTTTGGCGTTTGGAGAAAAGCTTCAGAGAAAGCGACCATTACGAAATCCTACCTTATCTCATGAACAGCGAGAGTTCGACGGGGAGTTTGTACTCTTCGTCAAAGATTCTGCATGGAGCGTTCTGAGTGAAAATAATAAGGTAATTTGCACCAGTGACGACAACAATGAAGCTGGCGGGCTGATGCTTTCTGGGCTTCATCGGTTAATTGGAAGTTATGTTTCTTCGATAAATTTCGCTAACGATACTGGTGGTCTCGATTTGTTTTTTAGTGACGGACTATGTATCCAATTGAAAGGTGTTGACTGCATTAATACGCTGGATAGTTATTCATTGTTCTATTTGGGGCGAACCATTGCAGACGTGGGTTGTACGATATTCCCGTCTGGTGCCCCATCCGCGTCGTGAAGCCGTCAAATGCTGCCCCAAAATTGCAGCTGCTTGTCGGGCTGATCCTGGGTGGTGCCTGGATCAGATAGACGCAGGGGTGTTGCCATGACCAATTTGGAGTTTGTGCGACTGATGCGCTTCCCGGTGGAGTGGATCACGCTGGAGATGTACCCAGACGAGCTATTCCAGTGGCAACTTGCAGGCTACCAACCTAGACATGAGGAGGGAGCCGAGCACGATCGCAATGGTGCTTTCCATTGGTGGCTTCGCCGCAAACCGACCAAGATGGAGCTTGAGAAGTTGCTTCGCCTAGCTGCTCTCGATCCCGCCCCGTTGCTTGGTGAAGACATGCGCCAATACATTCGCAAGGCTTCGGCCTTTGATGAGCAGTTGGCTGTACTTGATCGAGAACTATTCGCGCATCGAGGTTAACTCTTGCGACCCGCAAAGTTTCTGGCTCGACGCGGTGGGCAACCGCACCAGCCAGGTTGTTGCCTGCCAAGACCCGGCTGCGGTTGGGTCTTGGCATTTAGGGCAGTTGCAGCACGTCGCGCTAGGCGAGGCCGGCGGCGAGCGTTTCATCGCGAGAAGTAAAGGTCTCGCTGTGTCCGCTGACGAAATGCACGCGGTCCGGTGCGGTGGCCGCGACGGTCACCACCTCGCGTCCAAGGCTTCCATTCGGCCACGGCGGCGCGATGGGTTCTCGGGCCAGCAGCTTCTTCTACGAGACGGACGCGGAGAACCGCATCGTGTCGATGCTGGAAGCCGGCCGGGAAGGTCCGAAGCCGCACTGGTACCGCTACGACGCGGCAGACCGGCTGCTGGCCGACGACAGCCGCAGCTGGAACGACCGGCGCTACAGCTATGACGCAGCAGACAACCGCACCGGTGCGTTCAGCCGCCAGGCCAAGCAGACGATCGTGGCGAACGCGCTGAACCAGATGCAGACGGTGAACGGCCAGCCGACGCAGTACGACGTGGCCGGCAACCTGCTGGAAGACGAAGCACGCCAGTACGACTGGGACGCCGAGCACCGGCTGATCCGCATCCGCTACAAGGCACAGGCGGGCAAGGAAACGCGCTTCGGCTACGACGGCCTGGGCCGCCGGACGGTGATCACGGAAGTGGATGGCACGGGCACGACCGAGACGCACTACATCTGGTGCGGCGAGGTGATCTGCCAGAAGCGTGATGCGAATGGCCAACTGCTGCGCGCGTATTACCCGGAAGGCGAGTACGGCCCCGAGATCGGCAAGCGCGTGGCGAAGGCGGATGCGGGGACTGAGGCCGATGAGGATGGCGACGAGCGCTATGGCCGCGACCGGGATGGGGATGATGGCAAGTCAGACCAGCCGGCCGAGACCACTGGCAGCCTGATCTACGCCCGTAACCACCTGGGCAGCGTGACGGATACGCTGACGCCGAATGGCCGTGCGGTGACGCACTCCGAGTACGGTCCGTATGGTGAACTGGTTAAGAGCCAGGGCCGGGCGGAGTATCGCGCCGACTTTGGCTATGCGGGGATGCAGTATCACGCGGCGAGTGGGATGTATCTGACGCTGTTCCGGGCCTATGATTCGGGTACTGGGCGGTGGGTGTCGCGGGATCCGATTGGGGAGCGGGGTGGCTTCAATCTGTACGGCTATGTCAGCGCTAACCCGATCTCGTATAACGATCCGAAAGGCCTGTGGGTGAATATTGTTGGTGGTGCGGCAATAGGCGCTCTCGGCAATTTGGGTTATCAGCTATGGAACAACGGCGGTAGGTTCGAGTGCGTTGATTGGGGCGACGTCGGCACATGGGCAATGCTTGGTGGCCTTTCCGGTGTATTGGTTCCGGAAGGACTGATGGCTCGCGGGGGGATGCAAACCGTAACGCGCTGGGGGCCGTCTGGTAATTGGGTTATGACTGGAGGAAGCTCATGGCGTAACTGGCTTCTTGCAGGAGGCCCTGAGCTCGGTTATCCCATGTCAAGCGCTGTGACAACGCAACTGCCCGCCAGCTCGCTCGCATGGCCTGCTGGTTGGGAAGTTATCAAAGGCGTGATTGGGCAACGTGTCATCGTGGGTGGCGCTGCTATTGGTGGGGCTAGCGCTGCAAATGCAGCAACCGGGGCGGATAATTCTTGTGGGTGCAAGAAATGATCGACAGTATCATCATATGGCTGATTGGGATTGGTATGCTCGCAGACGTTGTCTCGTGTATTTTGTTGATACGGAGAAACCATGTGGGTCATGGTCCTTCTGGTATGCCAATAGTGAGTCTTATTGCTTGCTACTTGCTTCCGCTTATCATTTTCGGGCAAGCAGTGTTTACGTCTTCATTTTGGTTGGATTGTTTATTGTTGATGATTTTTCATTTTGTTTTTTTATACATTGTCCCAATTTTTGATCGTAGGTTTTTGGTTGGTTTTAAAAGCTAGTTTCCGACTTGCTGCGCCAATAGCGCATCCGGAAAAGAGGAAAAAAGGCGTCGCTTGATCAGGGCGTGCATAAGCGTGCGTCGCGGACGGCACGGCCAGCCATAACTACAGCTACAACGCAGCGGGCAGCCTGGGCGCCAACCAACTCTCGGAAGAGACGATTCCCGGCCAGAGCGACACACTGCGCACCCAGTACGACGCACTGGGCCGCGCAACCGAACGCCGCATCGGCAGCCTGAGCGAGACGTGGAGCTACGACCCGCTAGGCCGGAAGATCGGCCACGGCACGCCGCTGGGCCAGTTCAGCTATGCCTACCTGGGCGAGACCGGTCAGACCAGCAGCCAGCAGCTGGAAGGCAGCAGCCTGCGCACGGCATACCGCTACGAAGACAACCGCAACGACCGCCGGCTCAAAGCCATCGACAACACCGGCGCGATGAAGGGCGGCTGGGCGGGCGGCTTCGGCGAGCGGGCTCAGGACCAGGACGCGCTGGCCGGCAGCCTGCACATGCAAGGCGGCCGCATGCCCATGGGTGGCGACGGCTGGCATGACGGCGGGCGCTGGAACGAAGGAGACCGCGGGCACGAAGGCGGGCGTTGGAACGAAGGGGATCGCTGGCACGAAGGCGGCCGCCATGGCGACTACGGTCACCACGAGCGCGCCCCATGGCCACCGTTCGGCCACGGCCACGGCCACGGCGGCGCGATGGGCGCTCGGGCCAGCAGCTTCTTCTACGAGACGGACGCGGAGAACCGCATCGTGTCGATGCTGGAAGCCGGCCGTGAAGGTCCGAAGCCGCACTGGTACCGCTACGACGCGGCCGACCGCCTGCTGGCCGACGACAGCCGCAGCTGGAACGACCGGCGCTACAGCTACGACGCAGCGGACAACCGCACCGGTGCGTTCAGCCGCCAGGCCAAGCAGACGATCGTGGCGAACGCGCTGAACCAGATGCAGACGGTGAACGGCCAGCCGACGCAGTACGACGTGGCCGGCAACCTGCTGGAAGACGAAGCACGCCAGTACGACTGGGATGCCGAACACCGGCTGATCCGCATCCGCTACAAGGCGCAAGCGGGCAAGGAAACGCGCTTCGGCTACGACGGCCTGGGCCGCCGGACGGTGATCACGGAGGTGGATGGCACGGGCACGACCGAGACGCACTACATCTGGTGCGGCGAGGTGATCTGCCAGAAGCGTGATGCGAATGGCCAACTGCTGCGCGCGTATTACCCGGAAGGCGAGTACGGCCCGGAGATCGGCAAGCGTGTGGTGAAGGCGGATGCGGGGATCGAAGCCGATGAGGATGGCGACGAGCGCTATGGCCGCGACCGGGATGGGGATGATGGCAAGTCAGACCAGCCGGCCGAGACCACTGGCAGCCTGATCTACGCCCGTAACCATCTGGGTAGCGTGACGGATACGCTGACGCCGAATGGCCGTGCGGTGACGCATACCGAGTATGGTCCGTATGGTGAACTGGTCAAGAGCCAGGGGCGGGCGGAGTATCGCGCTGACTTTGGCTATGCGGGGATGCAGTATCACGCGGCGAGTGGGATGTATCTGACGTTGTTCCGGGCCTATGATTCGGGCACGGGGCGGTGGGTGTCGCGGGATCCGATTGGGGAGCGTGGCGGCTTTAATCTATATGGCTATGTGGGCGGTAGCCCGCTGAATGCTATTGATCCTTTTGGGTTGAGCGTACTCGGCAATGTTGGTGCTGTTGTTGGGCGTTGGGGGGGCGGGGTAGCAGGCGCTGCTGTTGGGGAAGCAATAGTCCCGACGGGTGGCGGAATTATTGGTGGGATGATTGGCGGTCGAGTTGGATCAACTGCTGGTAGAGTCGCGGGCGAATGGCTGAATGACATCATCTTGAGTCGGATTAACTATGATGACTTGGATGATGATGACTACGCTGACCATGCAGTAGGTGGGCGATGCAAGGGAAAGCGAGGCTCCGGGGGAGGCTCGCCCGGAAACAACCAGGCTCAGAATAAGCAGGCAGCTGATGCTGCGAAAGCTGCCGGGGGGCTAAACGAACAACAGTTGGACACCTTGCACGATGCAATTAGTAAGCGGGGATATGGCTGGAGTGAGGTGGTTGATATTGCTCGGCAAATTAAAAATGGAACTTGGTGAGGGTAATCGTGATTTCTAGTCCAAGTGATTTGTTGCCAATATCTGTGAAAAGTGTCCAACAATATTTTGGGAGTTTTCTGAAAATCTCAGGAAGAACTTCTGAGTATGAGGATGTGCGTGTGCGTGTTTACCTCTGTGACTGGGTCTTAATTAAGGATGGTGTTGCTAAGGCAAATTCTGATTTGTCTCCGGATGAGAATGCGCTTGGTTTGAGTGAGATGGTAGGGGCAGATATTTGTTCCTTGATTAATTTGAAAGGGGGGGTGGTAGATGTTTTTTTTAATAATGGTGTTAGGTTGAGGCTTTTTGAGAACACGGAAGTATATGAGGAAGACGATGATATGTTTCTTATATATTTCGGTTCTGAGGGCTTTGCTTATAACGGTCAACGTGGCTTCCGCAGTTTCGCGTAGGTAGGCGGTCCAGAGCAATCTGCCAAGGCGTACAGATTCAGCTACACCTACCTGGGCGAGACAGGTCAGACGAGCAGCCAGCAGCTGGAAGGCAGCAGCCTGCGCACGGCCTACCGCTACGAAGACAACCGCAACGACCGCCGGCTGAAAGCCATCGACAACACTGGCGCGATGAAGGGCGGCTGGGCGGGCGGCTTCGGCGAGCGGGATCAGGACCAGGACGCGCTGGCCGGCAGCCTGCACATGCAAGGCGGCCGCATGCCCATGGGCGACGGCTGGCATGACGGCGGGCGCTGGAACGAAGGGGATCGCTGGCACGAAGGCGGCCGCCATGGCGACTACGGTCACCACGAGCGCGCCCCATGGCCACCGTTCGGCCACGGCCACGGCGGCGCGATGGGCGCTCGGGCCAGCAGCTTCTTCTACGAGACGGACGCGGAAAACCGCATCGTGTCGATGCTGGAAGCCGGCCGTGAAGGTCCGAAGCCGCACTGGTACCGCTACGACGCGGCCGACCGCCTGCTGGCCGACGACAGCCGCAGCTGGAACGACCGGCGCTACAGCTACGACGCCGCAGACAACCGCACCGGTGCGTTCAGCCGCCAGGCCAAGCAGACGATCGTGGCGAACGCGCTGAACCAGATGCAGACGGTGAACGGCCAGCCGACGCAGTACGACGTGGCCGGCAACCTGCTGGAAGACGAAGCGCGCCAGTACGACTGGGACGCCGAACACCGGTTGATCCGCATCCGCTACAAGGCGCAAGCGGGCAAGGAAACGCGCTTCGGCTACGACGGCCTGGGCCGTCGGACGGTGATCACGGAGGTGGATGGCACGAGCACGACCGAGACGCACTACATCTGGTGCGGCGAGGTGATCTGCCAGAAGCGTGATGCGAACGGCCAGCTGCTGCGCGCGTATTACCCGGAAGGGGAGTACGGCCCGGAGATCGGCAAGCGCGTGGCGAAGGCGGATGCGGGGATCGAGGCTGATGAGGATGGCGACGAGGGCTATGGCCGCGATCAGGACGCCGGTAAATCAGACCAACCGGCGGAGACCACTGGCAGCCTGATCTACGCCCGTAACCATCTGGGTAGCGTGACGGATACGCTGACGCCGAATGGCCGCGCGGTGACGCACACTGAGTACGGTCCGTATGGCGAACTGGTCAAGAGCCAGGGCCGGGCGGAGTATCGCGCCGACTTTGGCTATGCGGGGATGCAGTATCACGCGGCGAGTGGGATGTATCTGACGCTGTTCCGGGCCTATGATCCGGGTACTGGGCGGTGGGTGTCGCGGGATCCGATTGGGGAGCGCGGGGGGATCAACCTGTACGCATATGTGAATGGGAATCCGACCAGTTACATTGACCCTGAAGGATTGTCGGGAGATACTCCTCCTCTGAAACGGATTCATAGTGATGCGACATTGGATAGTGGTTCAAATCGCTACAGCACGGATTATTGGAGAAATCAGCCAACGGATAAAATCAAAGCTTCTTTGAAGCCGGGAACGGAAGAGCCGTTAAGGGTAAAACCAGATGGTCGTGTCGTTGATGGCAATACCCGTATTCGAGTTTTGCAAGAACGTGGGATTGACGTTAATAAATTGCCGAGAATGCGAGGCGCCATTACTATAGGTGCTTGCATGCAAATGGCTGTCGGCGCAATATTGATGTCTATTCCGGGAAACGTTGGTCAATGTCAGGATCCTTGTAAGTGCGGTGAGATATGCAAGAAATAGACCAAAAAACGTTCGATAGCATGCCTGTTGAATCTAGGATATTGTTCTTCGTCAATCTCGGGTTTTTCTTCTCGATGCAGGTCAGGGGAATATATGCTTCTGGTTCGAGCCACAGTGACAGCACGCTACGTGCTGTTAATGAAACGACGCACCGTCTTTTCCAGTGTCTGAAGGGGCTTGCGAAGGGGGGCAGTAATCGAATGCCGGAGGAGACCGTCTTAAGCATGCTTCAAGATATCGCGATCGAAGGTGGGCTTGAGCAAGAATTTCTATGGGCTGTATCAGAAGCAGAGAAGACACTGGCTTCGTATTGATGAAATAGTTGCTAAGAGAAAGGCCGCATATTTCGGCCTTTCCGTAGGCCGAAATAAATCTGTCGCGAAACTACGACGCCTTGTCACGCATCATCGCCTACACCCACACTGACACCACGGGTAGCATCAGCAGCGCCAGCGCTGTGGCCGCCAACCAGACCTTCGGCTACCGAGTCGACCCTGAACAATTCGCTTTTCCCGCTGCTCGGCCTCATGCCATCGCTATGGCGAGGCCGCAGCGGTTCAACAAGGCAACAAGAACAAGGGCGTAAAGAAGCCGCAGCTTCCTGAGGATCATGCGCAGGTTGTGGCTGGCGCCGCACAGCACCGCGTGCATCGCATCGCCTAGGGCACCCTTGAGCCAGTTCCGATCAAGCTTGCCGTCAGCCTTCATATGCCCGATGGCCGGCTCGATCGCGCCGGGCAGCCTGGGCGCCAACCAACTCTCGGAAGAGACGATTCCCGGCCAGAGCGACACACTGCGCACCCAGTACGACGCACTGGGCCGCCCAACCGAGCGCCGCATCGGCAGCCTGAGCGAGACGTGGACCTACGACCCGCTGGGCCGGAAGGTCGGCCACGGCACGCCGCTGGGCCAGTTCAGCTATGCCTACCTGGGCGAGACCGGTCAGACGAGCAGCCAGCAACTGGAAGGCAGCAGCCTGCGCACGGCATACCGCTACGAAGACAACCGCAACGACCGCCGGCTGAAAGCCATCGACAACACTGGCGCGATGAAGGGCGGCTGGTCGGGTGGCTTCGGCGAGCGGGATCAGGACCGGGACGCGCTGGCCGGCAGCCTGCACATGCAAGGCGGCCGCATGCCCATGGGTGGCGACGGCTGGCATGACGGCGGTCGCTGGGAGGGGGATCGCTGGCACGAAGGCGGCCGCCACGGCGACTACGGTCACCACGAGCGCGCCCCGTGGCCGCCGTTCGGCCACGGCGGTGCGATGGGCGCTCGGGCCAGCAGCTTCTTCTACGAGACGGACGCGGAGAACCGCATCGTGTCGATGCTGGAAGCCGGCCGTGAAGGTCCGAAGCCGCACTGGTACCGCTACGACGCGGCCGACCGCCTGCTGGCCGACGACAGCCGCAGCTGGAACGACCGGCGCTATAGCTACGACGCAGCGGACAACCGCACCGGTGCGTTCAGCCGCCAGGCCAAGCAGACGATCGTTGCGAACGCGCTGAACCAGATGCAGACGGTGAATGGTCAGCCTGCGCAGTACGACGCGGCCGGCAACCTGCTGGAAGACGAAGCACGCCAGTACGACTGGGACGCCGAGCACCGGCTGATCCGCATCCGCTACAAGGCACAGGCGGGCAAGGAAACGCGCTTCGGCTACGACGGCCTGGGCCGCCGGACGGTGATCACGGAAGTGGATGGCACGGGTACGACCGAGACGCACTACATCTGGTGCGGCGAGGTGATCTGCCAGAAGCGTGATGCGAACGGCCAACTGCTGCGCGCGTATTACCCGGAAGGGGAGTACGGCCCGGAGATCGGCAAGCGTGTGGCGAAGGCGGATGCGGGGATCGAGGCCGATGAGGATGGCGACGAGCGCTATGGTCGCGACCGGGATGGGGATGATGGCAAGTCAGACCAGCCGGCCGAGACCACTGGCAGCCTGATCTACGCCCGTAACCACCTGGGCAGCGTGACGGATACGCTGACGCCGAATGGCCGTGCGGTGACGCACTCCGAGTACGGTCCGTATGGTGAACTGGTCAAGAGCCAGGGCCGGGCGGAGTATCGCGCCGACTTTGGCTATGCGGGGATGCAGTATCACGCGGCGAGTGGGATGTATCTGACGCTGTTCCGGGCCTATGATTCGGGTACTGGGCGGTGGGTGTCGCGGGATCCGATTGGGGAGCGGGGTGGTTTCAATCTATATGGCTATGTGGGTGGTAACCCGCTGGCTGCAATAGATCCCCTTGGATTGAGCGCGCTCGGTAACCTTGGCTCAGTCGTTGGTGGCTGGGGCGGTCGCGCGGTCGGTGCTGCTGGTGGTGAGGCCGTGTTCCCGCTGGGTGGTGGGGTAGTAGGCGGAATCATTGGCGGCCGAATCGGATCGTACGCTGGCAGGGCTGCAGGCGAATGGCTGAATGACATCATCTTGAGTCGGTATGATGACTGGGATGACGATGATTACGCCGACCATGCAGTAGGTGGGCGATGCAAGGGAAAGCGAGGCTCCGGGGGAGGCTCGCCCGGAAACAACCAGGCTCAGAATAAGCAGGCAACTGATGCTGCGAAAGCTGCCGGGGGGCTAAATGCAGAACAGTTGGAAACCTTGCACGATGCAATTAGTAAGCAGGGATATGGCTGGAGCGATTTGGTTGATATTGCTCGGCAAATTAAAAATGGAACTTGGTGAGGGTAATCGTGATTTCTAATCCAATTGATCAGTTGCCAATATCTGTGAAAAGTGTCCAGCAATATTTCGGGAGTTTCTTGAAAATATCAGGAGGAGCTTCTGGGTATGAGGATGTGCGCGTGCGTGTTTACCTCTGTGACTGGGTATTAATTAAGGATGGTGTTGCTAAGGCTAATTCTGATTTGTCTCCGGATGAGAATGCAATTGGTTTGAATGAGATGGTGGGGGCAGATATTTGCTCCTTGGTTAATTTGGGAAAGGGGGTGGTGGATGTTATTTTTAATGATGATGTTAGGTTGAGGCTTTTTGAGAATACGGAAGTATATGAGGAGGACGATGATATGTTTCTTATATATTTCGGTTCTGAGGCCTTTGCTTATAACGGTCAACGTGGCTTCCGCAGTTTCGCGTAGGTAGGCGGTCCAGAGCAATCTGCCAAGGCGTACAGGTTCAGCTACACCTGCCTGGGCGGGACAGGTCAGACGAGCAGCCAGCAGCTGGAAAGCCGCAGCCTGTGCACGGAGTACCGCTACGAAGACAACCGCAACGACCGGCGGCTGAAAGCCATCGACAACACTGGCGCGATGAAGGGCGGCTGGGCGGGCGGCTTCGGCGAGCGGGATCAGGACCAGGACGCGCTGGCCGGCAGCCTGCACATGCCGTGCGACTGCGAAGCCCAGGGCCAGGAAGCCTCCAGCGCCGGCGATGCCAACTCAGGCATGGCGAACGTCGGCATGCCGCGCTACAACGTGCACGCGATGCTGGTCAGCCTGAACCTGGTCGACACGCCGGTTGGCTACAGCCCACCCAAGGGCCCGGCGGTTGGGTTCACGCTGACCTACAACCAGCGCGACGCCAACCAGCCCGCCAACTTCACCTACGCCAACCTCGGTCCGAAGTGGACCTTCAACTGGCTCTCGTTCATCCAGGATGACCCGGGCAGCCCCGGCTCCAACGTCATGCGCTACGTCGCGGGCGGCGGCGCCGTGTTCCCGAGCGGCTACAACGGCAGTGCCTTCAGCCCGGATGCGCAGGACCAGTCCCTGCTGGTGCGCACCTCCGCCACCAGCTATGAGCGCCGCCTGAAAGACGGCAGCCGGGAAATCTATGCCCAGCCCGATGGCGCGACGTTCTACCCGCGCCGGGTGTTCCTCACGCAGATCGTCGATCGGCAAGGCAACGCCGTCACGCTCAGCTACGACAGCCAGCAGCGCCTGACGGCCATCACCGACGCCACCGGCAAGCGCACCACGCTCACCTACGGCAACGCGAGCAACAACACGCTGATCACGCAGATCACCGATCCGTTCGGGCGCACCGCGCGTCTCGGCTACGACACCAGCGGCCGGTTGAGCGACATCACCGACGCGATCGGCATGAAGTCCAGCTTCAGTTACGACGCGGGCACCTTCATCAACGCAATGACCACGCCGTACGGCACGACGAAGTTCGCCTACGGCGAGAACGGTGTGCAGCGCTGGATCAACATCACCAACCCGCAAGGCGCGACCGAGCGGGTGGAGTACCGGCACCAGGCCCCGGGCATTTCCTACACGGAACCGCAGACGCCGGGTGGGATGAGCGTGTTCAACACGTTCATCAACTACCGGAATACGTTCTACTGGAATGCCGATGCCTACGCGCAGGCGCCGGACGACTACACCAAGGCGCGCATCACGCACTGGCTGCACACCAACAACATCAACATGACGGCGGGTGTGATCGAGAGCACCAAGCAGCCGCTGGAAAACCGGGTCTGGTACACCTACGCCAATCAGCCGTTTCCGGCGGGTATCGGCTCCACCGAGCAGCCGCTGGCCGCCGCGCGCGTGCTGGACGACGGCAGCACGCAGTTGATCCGCTACAGCTACAACGCGCAGGGCAGCGTCACCAGCCAGACCGATGCAGCCGGGCGGCAGACGTTGTACGAATACGCCGGCAACGGTATCGACGCGCTGCGCGTCAAGCAGGTCAACGGCGGGAGCGCGGACCTGCTGGCCGAGTACACCTACAACGACCAGCACGAGCCGCTGACGTACCGCGATGCCGCCGGCCAGCTGACCACCTACACCTACAACACCGCCGGCCAGAAGACGAGCGAGACCAACGCGCTGGGCCAGACCGTGCGCTGGGAGTACGACGCCAATGGCTTCCTGCAGCGCGTGGTCAACGCCAACGGCAAGCCCGCCGCGAGCTACGCCTATGACGCCATCGGCCGCGTGGCCAGCCAGACCGATTCGGAAGGCCGCACCGTCAAGTACCAGTACGACGCGCTGAACCGCCTGACGCTGACCCAGTACCCCGACGGCACCACGCGCCGCCAGACCTGGGACAAGCTGGACCTGGTCAGCACGACGGACCGCCTGGGCCGCGTCACGCGCTACACCTATGACAGCGCGCGCCACCTGATGCAGGTGACGGACCCGCTGGGCCGCCGCATCCAGTACGGCTACTACCCGAACGGCAAGCTGAAGACGCTGACCGACGCCGCCGGCAACGTGACCACGTGGCAGCGCGACATCCAGGGCCGCGTGATCGGCAAGACGTACGCGGACGGCAAGGGCGACACGCTGGCCTATGAGGCCACCACCAGCCGCCTGAAGCGCATCACCGACGCGCTGGGCCAGAGCAAGACGTTCAGCTACACGATGGACGACCGCGTGGCGGCGCTGGACTACAGCGGCGCGACGAATCCGACCGCGAGCGTGAGCTATCGCTACGACAGCGCATACCCGCGCATCAGCAGCGTCACGGATGGCGCAGGCAGCCACAACTACAGCTACAACGCGGCGGGCAGCCTGGGCGCCAACCAACTCTCGGAAGAGACGGTTCCCGGCCAGAGTGACACGCTGCGCACCCAGTACGACGCACTGGGCCGCGCAACCGAGCGCCGCATCGGCAGCCTGAGCGAGACGTGGAGCTACGACCCGCTGGGCCGGAAGATCGGCCACGGCACGCCGCTGGGCCAGTTCAGCTATGCCTACCTGGGTGAGACCGGTCAGACGAGCAGCCAGCAGTTGGAAGGCAGCAGCCTGCGCACGGCCTACCGCTACGAAGACAACCGCAACGACCGCCGGCTGAAAGCCATCGACAACACCGGCGCGATGAAGAGCGGCTGGTCGGGCGGCTTCGGCGAGCGGGATCAGGACCAGGACGCGCTGGCCGGCAGCCTGCACATGCAAGGCGGCCGCATGCCCATGGGTGGCGACGGCTGGCATGACGGCGGGCGCTGGAACGAAGGGGATCGCTGGCACGAAGGCGGCCGCCATGGCGACTACGGTCACCACGAGCGCGCCCCATGGCCACCGTTCGGCCACGGCCACGGCCACGGCGGCGCGATGGGCGCCCGGGCCAGCAGCTTCTTCTACGAGACGGACGCGGAGAACCGCATCGTGTCGATGCTGGAAGCCGGCCGCGAAGGTCCGAAGCCGCACTGGTACCGCTACGACGCAGCAGACCGCCTGCTGGCCGACGACAGCCGCAGCTGGAACGACCGGCGCTACAGCTATGACGCAGCGGACAACCGCACCGGTGCGTTCAGCCGCCAGGCCAAGCAGACGATCGTGGCGAACGCGCTGAACCAGATGCAGACGGTGAACGGCCAGCCGACGCAATACGACGTGGCCGGCAACCTGCTGGAAGACGAAGCACGCCAGTACGACTGGGACGCCGAGCACCGGCTGATCCGCATCCGCTACAAGGCGCAAGCGGGCAAGGAAACGCGCTTCGGCTACGACGGCCTGGGCCGCCGGACGGTGATCACGGAGGTGGACGGCACGGGCACGACCGAGACGCACTACATCTGGTGCGGCGAGGTGATCTGCCAGAAGCGTGACGCGAATGGCCAGCTGCTGCGCGCCTACTACCCGGAAGGCGAGTACGGCCCGGAGATCGGCAAGCGCGTGGCGAAAGCGGATGCGGGGATCGAGGCTGATGAGGATGGCGACGAGCGCTATGGCCGCGACCGGGATGGGGATGATGGCAAGTCAGACCAGCCGGCTGAGACCACTGGCAGCCTGATCTACGCCCGTAACCATCTGGGCAGCGTGACGGATACGCTGACGCCGAATGGCCGTGCGGTGACGCACACCGAGTATGGTCCGTATGGTGAACTGGTTAAGAGCCAGGGGCGGGCGGAGTATCGCGCCGACTTTGGCTATGCGGGGATGCAGTATCACGCGGCGAGTGGGATGTATCTGACGTTGTTCCGGGCCTATGATCCGGGTACTGGGCGGTGGGTGTCGCGGGATCCGATTGGGGAAGATGGGGGGATCAATCTGTACGCATACGTCGGTGGAAACCCCGTATCGCTTGCAGACCCGCTTGGTCTTGATCCGAAGGGAAGCGATCCGACTCCAAAACGTATCCCAAGCAATAATCAGAATGTAATCAACTGGCTTTGCCGCTTTGGAGGGGGGGAGAGCCCAACGGGGGATCTGACGGCGGCGAGAAAAGCCGGCCTGGATCGCAATGACGATAATCTTGCCGCTGCCGAGCGGTTTGCTGAGATGATGGATGGAAATTATTCGTTTTATGCTCCGTGGAGATCTGATGACCTCAACTTTGGGCAGTTCCTACTAAAGATTATGAGGGATGTGGCTAAAAATGGCGCAGGTAACGGGTCGAAGGATGCTGCTCATGTCGGAAAATGGGGGGCGCTGGGCGCATTCAACTATGAGCAGGGCGTGAGTTGGAATGACTGGAAGCAGAGAAATTGCAACTGTGGAAAATGAAGAAGTGGTCTGCTTGCGGAATTTTTCATTTGCGAAAGTAATATGTGCTATTGGATTCCTTCTGTTTGCTTGGTACACCGATATTCTGGCCTTGCAGGCACCTTTTTTTGCTTGCTTGGTTTGTCCGGCTATCTTTGTGATTAGGTTAGTTTTTCTTGCTTTAAATAGGGTTGGGGTTAGGGGGGTTATTCTTGATTTGATTCTTGGGCTCCCAGTTATTCTAGTTATTGTGTCGATTTCGTCGATTGTACTCAGTCATGTGCATGATCGGTGGATTATGGGGGAAGTACGCGCTTGGGGGGAGGGGATTCGTCATGAGAGGGGGGTGAGTGGTAAATTCCCAATGTCTAAAATTATATCTTTTCATGGATATCGTGCTACTTTCATAAATGGTGTCAAGGATTCCAGTCCTCCAGTTATTGTTTTTAACAAATTTGGAGGTATGCGGCAGGTTTATAATGTGCTCGATGATCGATTTATTGAGGAAATTGAACTATGAAGCCTGTCTAATTGTAACGCACTGGGTCAGTTTTTCTTATTAAGAAAACTGCAAGTGTAAAGAAGCCGGTAACCAGCCACGATTGTTGGAAATGAAGTGGTTAGTGCAGCAGGTGGATGGTGTTTTGGAACTGTATGCGGCCAAGCCGTATACAGGTATTGCCTGTGGCGGAGAAGTCGGGTCGAGCGCATCCGTTTATACGCAAGGAGTAAATGGCTTGCAGCTCCGCTACACCGATAAGCCAAGCCGATAGGTGTTGTCAACAACGCCCACCCACGCGGTGGGCGTTGTTGTTCATAACTAGCTTGAGGGCAGCATGCCTGTTGGTTGTTTCCAATTGCAGGTCACCCATGATATGTGAAAGGTAGGCATGATTATGTATTGTTTGTTTTGTATATATTTTATTTGTTGATATTGCTGGCGGTAATTGATCGTATATTGCGTGGCAATGCTGGAGAGGTGTCTCAAAGGCTTCGATTTTTTGTCGGTAGAGTTTGTTCATTTATTGGGTGGTTGTGGTTTTTGGTGTTCTTGTTTTCTGTGATTGTTGCGTTTCGGATTGGGTTCTCGAAAAGTTAATAATTGTAAGAAAATAAGGTATCTGGAATAGAGGAAAAGCATCGGTTGATCAGGGCGTGCATCAGCATGCGTCACGAACGGCACGGGCAGCCATAACTACAGCTACAACGCGGTGGGCGGCCCGGGTGCGAACCGTCCGTCCGAAGAGACGGTGCCGGGCCAGAGCGACACACTGCGCACTCAGTACGACGCACTGGGCCGCCCAACCGAGCGCCGCATCGGCAGCCTGAGCGAGACGTGGACCTACGACCCGCTGGGCCGGCAGGTCGGCCACGGCACGCCGCTAGGCCAGTTCAGCTATGCCCACCTGGGTGAGACCGGTCAGACGAGCAGCCAGCAGTTGGAAGGCAGCAGCCTGCGCACGGCCTACCGCTACGAAGACAACCGCAACGACCGCCGGCTGAAAGCCATCGACAACACCGGCGCGATGAAGAGCGGCTGGTCGGGCGGCTTCGGCGAGCGGGATCAGGACCAGGACGCGCTGGCCGGCAGCCTGCACATGCAAGGCGGCCGCATGCCCATGGGTGGCGACGGCTGGCATGACGGCGGGCGCTGGAACGAAGGGGATCGCTGGCACGAAGGCGGCCGCCATGGCGACTACGGTCACCACGAGCGCGCCCCATGGCCACCGTTCGGCCACGGCCACGGCCACGGCGGCGCGATGGGCGCCCGGGCCAGCAGCTTCTTCTACGAGACGGACGCGGAGAACCGCATCGTGTCGATGCTGGAAGCCGGCCGCGAAGGTCCGAAGCCGCACTGGTACCGCTACGACGCAGCAGACCGCCTGCTGGCCGACGACAGCCGCAGCTGGAACGACCGGCGCTACAGCTATGACGCAGCGGACAACCGCACCGGTGCGTTCAGCCGCCAGGCCAAGCAGACGATCGTGGCGAACGCGCTGAACCAGATGCAGACGGTGAACGGCCAGCCGACGCAATACGACGTGGCCGGCAACCTGCTGGAAGACGAAGCACGCCAGTACGACTGGGACGCCGAGCACCGGCTGATCCGCATCCGCTACAAGGCGCAAGCGGGCAAGGAAACGCGCTTCGGCTACGACGGCCTGGGCCGCCGGACGGTGATCACGGAGGTGGACGGCACGGGCACGACCGAGACGCACTACATCTGGTGCGGCGAGGTGATCTGCCAGAAGCGTGACGCGAATGGCCAGCTGCTGCGCGCCTACTACCCGGAAGGCGAGTACGGCCCGGAGATCGGCAAGCGCGTGGCGAAAGCGGATGCGGGGATCGAGGCTGATGAGGATGGCGACGAGCGCTATGGCCGCGACCGGGATGGGGATGATGGCAAGTCAGACCAGCCGGCTGAGACCACTGGCAGCCTGATCTACGCCCGTAACCATCTGGGCAGCGTGACGGATACGCTGACGCCGAATGGCCGTGCGGTGACGCACACCGAGTATGGTCCGTATGGTGAACTGGTTAAGAGCCAGGGGCGGGCGGAGTATCGCGCCGACTTTGGCTATGCGGGGATGCAGTATCACGCGGCGAGTGGGATGTATCTGACGCTGTTCCGGGCCTATGATCCGGGCACGGGGCGGTGGGTGTCGCGGGATCCGATTGGGGAGCGAGGGGGGATTAATCTGTACGCATATGTTGATGGCAACCCGCTGAGCAACATCGATCCGAGAGGGTTGCAGGCCTACCCGATTCCTGGTCCCGCCCCTGTCCCGGCACCTGGTGGCGGTGTGAGTGCTCCCGGTGGGAGCAGAGGTAGCACTGATCCGGTGACGGGGATGCCTATTTCTTCGCCGTCGCGACCCAGTATCAACATTCCTTCGGTTAGTACCATTTGTCTTATTGCGCCGGCAATTTGTGCAATGGCCAATGTGATCGCGGCGACATCCAAGCCAGGTTCGAAACCGAAAGATTGCCCTTCCGGGACTCGGCCGATCGATAAGGTCCCGGGGTTAGGTAAGGATGAGGTACATGATATTAAGGGCGGTGTTGGCGCGGGTCCGAGAGATTGGACAGGTATCGCTCCGAATGGGGATGTTATTACCGGTGATTCGGAAGGGAATGCTGTAAATCACGGTAACTATAATGACTACTTGCCATAGGGAGGTGAGTTGTGCATGAATTCAAGTATGCGGTGTCTTTGAGGTTTTTTAGTAAAACCGTTGATTTGGCTGATGTGTGCTCGCAGCTAAATTTAAGTCCGAAATGGCTCAATAAGATGGGGGAGCCCAGAGTAAGTCCAAAAGGAACCCCCCTCGGGGGAGTCTATGATTGCAGCTATTGTTCCGTAAATTTGGAGCCTCATGAGGCAGAAGAACTGCACGAAACACTTGAGCGTGTTGCTGTTGGTCTTGTGCAATACAAAAATGTGTTTCAAGCGATAAAGCGCGATGGCGGGCGAGCGGAATTCTTCATCGGATGGTACTCGACAGGCAATACGGGTGACACATTTGATTGCGAATTGTTAAAGAGGCTTGGTGAGTTGGAGATCGATTTGGCATTTGATGTGTACGGGGAGAGCGCAGGTTAGTAGCTATTGCAAGGATAGGCGGCTGAGAAGATATTGGTGCGCCATGCCTGCTGGGTCTCCACGCTGATATGCCCAACTGACAGGTATTGCCAACGACGCCCACCCACGCTGTGGGCGTCGTAGTCTGACGAGACCCGGCTTCGGCCGGGTTCTTGCTTTTAGGGCTGCTGTTGCGCGTTGCGCCAGGTGCGGCCGGCGGCGAGCGCCTCGTCGCGTGTGGCAAAGGTCTCGCTGGGACCGCTGGTGAAATGCACACAGCCCAGCGTGGCGGCCGTGCCGGCCGCAGGCGCGACGGTCACCGCCTCGCGCGTCCAAAGCTCCCACCGCCCATCGTTGCGCCAGCTCGGCACGGCGGCGTAGCCGTTCGCTTCCAGCTCCGACTCGACGGCCTCGACCTCGGGGCGCGGCACGAGTTGCCCGCTCATCACCAGCATCGTGCCGCAGACGTTGTTGTGCTCACGATCCGTGTGCATCTCGTTGCCTCTTGCTGACGGGAAGGTGGTTTCTGTTGGCATTCTGTTATCTCTTGTTGCGTCCTGTTGCCTCTTGCTTCCGAGCGGCGGAAACCGCTGCTGGCGGAGGCACGATGAGTGTGTATGACAACGCGCTACGCGCGTTGCCTTACCCACTGCGTGCCAAAGGGCGCAGCCCTTTGCAACCCGGTGCTGCCTGCGGGCAGCGTCAGTCCGCAGCTTCCGATTGCACGTCGCCATCCACGGCATGCTCGCCGGCCAGGTCGAACCGTACGAGCTGGCGCCGGCCATCCGGGAAGTGCTTCTCGACGAGGCCGGCGGGTGTGTTCTCCGTCGTGCAATAGATGGGGTTGCCCCGCGCCAGATGGCCGCGCGCGGCGGCGCCGTCGTCGTTGGCCAGTGTTGCCAGAAACGCCTCCAGTTCAGCGGGCGTCATCTCATCGAGCGGGGTCAGTGGCTGCATGCGAGGGAACACAAAGGCAACTTGAAGGGAACAGAAAAGGAACACTCGCGCGTGGCGAAGCCCCATGGTGGGAGCAGAAAAGGAACGCTTGCGGAACTGTTGGGGAACATGGCGCGCGTCCGTTGCCGGATTGTTCCCTCATGCTTCAGTATCAAGTTATGTTCAGCTCTATTGGGAGGAGAGGGCATATATAGATAGTGCTGTTGATTTGATCACTTCCATCCCTAATTTGAATGCTGCCTTCCCTAGTGGTTCGGAAAAATGTGGTTGTGAAAGGTAGGCGTTGTTATGGGTTATTTGTTTTTGGCTATGTTTTCTTTCGTTATATTGCCGCCGGTGATTGATCGTATATTGCGTGGCAGTGTTGGGGAGGGCTTTCCAAGGCCTCGGGTTGTTGTTAGTAGATTAAGTTTATTTGTTGGGTGGCTATTGATTTTGATTTTCTTGTATTTCATGATTTTTGTGTTGCGGGCTGGTTTCCCAGAAGATTAATTATTGTAATAAGTGTTCACGAAAAATTGATTTGAAATTTGGAGCCGTAGCCGGATAGGAGTTCGGCTAGTTCAGCGTCGATGGTGTCGCGTGTCCAGTTGACGAAGCGACGCCAGTGATATTTGAAGTGCTTCCAGACGATCTCGATCATGTTCAGTTCGGGGCTGTAGGGCGGCAGAAAGAACAGGAGCGCTTTGTGTTCCCTGAACCAGCGGTCGCGGGTTTCCTCGCTGATGCTGTGATGAATGGCTGCGTTGTCGAGGACGATGATGGTGGGTCGGCTGTCGTCTTGCCGAATCAGCGCATCGAGAAACTGCTCGACATCGGGGCCTTTGATGCTGTGCGCATGCGCGGCGTGAATCAGGCTGTTCTGCCCGTAGTCGAACGCACCGAGCACAGAACGTCGGCAGTGGCTGTGCGGTTCAACACAATGGGGCAGCCCTCGTGGTGACCATGCGCGCTGCACAACGGGCGAAGCTGCAAAGCCAGCCTCATCGAGATAGAGGAGCCGGATGGCCTGGTCGCGCGCGGCCTGCTGGAGCTTGCCGAGCACGTCTGCTTTCACAGCGAACTCCTCTTCGCACCGTTTTTTTTGAGCGAGTAGCGGTTGCGCTTGAAAGAGAAGCCTTCGCGCTTGAGCGCCGCGCCCAGTGTCTCGATCTGACATGGCAGCGGTTGCCCATGAACTTCCTGCACGCGCTGCGCGATCTGCGCCAGTGTCAGAGATTCGGCGCGCGCAGCGTCGACCGCCGTGGCGACCATGTTCTCGGGCAGCGACCTGGGGCGGCCGCCGCCGTGACCGCTCAACAAGCCGCACACGCCGTATTCGTTCCAGGCACGCACCCAGTTGTAGGGCGACTGCACGCTAACGCCCAACCGGCCCGCGACCTTGGGGGCCGACAAACCGTCGCCGAGCATGACCATCCCCGCTGCGCGCGTGCGGATGTCGCGGTGCCGGTGATTCAGGCTCAATTGCTCCAACGTCAGCTTCTCCACTTCGCTCAACTCGACCACGCATCGCATCGGTATGCAGACCTCATCGGATTGCCTGCATGCTCAACGCCTCAACTTCTAATCCGTTTACACAGAACACTTATGCGCGGCGCAATTCGGATGCCCAGATTATTTCCACTCGCCTTCCGCACTCTCAACTTTACTCAAAACCCTGTGCTGGATTGGGGTTGACAGCTTTTATTTTTTGCTTGCAATCGGGTGATTGAATTTCCAAGATGCATTAGGAAAATCCGGCTGATTTGTAATTTTTATCCGGCTTGAAAGCGATTTTCCTGGAATTGTCATCCCTATCGATTTCTCCATCTCGCTATGAAATCCAGATACCGAATTGCCAATACAAAGCGCATGCGCCGATGCATGCCAATGGTCGCCGCGTCGGTGGTGGCCCTGATGCTCGCCGGCTGCGGCGGTGGTGACGGCGATACCAGCCTGAGCACCGCAAGCGTGTCCGACACCGACACCACGACCCTGAAGCCCGCCGCCACCGCGTCGACCTCGTTCGTGTGGCTCACCGTCGCCCGAGACAGTGCCGCGTTCACGGTGAGCGGCACGCGCACGGTGCGCTACGGCGCGGGCAGCGCGTGGGTGCAGAAGAGCGTGTCCGGCACAGGCCAGTGCACCAGCGCCTTCTTCGGCAAGGACCCGGCGGCCGGCGTCGCCAAGGTGTGCCAGTTGCTGCAGGGCACGGGCACCCTGCTGTGGCGCGGCGTCAGCCTGGCCGGCGCCGAGTTCGGGGAGGGCAGCCTGCCGGGCACCTACGGGACCAACTACATCTATCCGTCCGCCAGCAGCGCGACCTACTACAAGAACAAGGGCATGAACCTGGTGCGCCTGCCGTTCCGCTGGGAGCGGCTGCAGCCCACGCTCAACCAGGCGCTCGACGCGAACGAGCTGTCGCGCCTGACCGGGTTCGTCAACGCCGTGACGGCGGCCGGTCAGACGGTGCTGCTCGATCCGCACAACTATGCGCGCTACTACGGCAACGTGATCGGCTCGAGCGCGGTGCCCAACAGCGCGTACGCCGATTTCTGGCGGCGCGTGGCCACCCAGTTCAAGGGCAATGCCCGCGTCATTTTCGGGCTGATGAACGAGCCCAATTCGATGCCGACCGAGCAGTGGCTGTCCGGCGCCAACGCCGCGCTGGCGGCGATCCGCTCGGCCAATGCGAGCAACGTGGTGTTCGTGCCCGGCAACGCCTGGACGGGCGCGCACAGCTGGAACCAGAACTGGTACGGCACGCCGAACGGCACCGTCATGAAGGGCATCAATGACCCGGGCCGCAACCTCGTCTTCGAGGTGCACCAGTACCTGGACGGCGATTCGTCCGGCCAGTCGGCCAACTGCGTGAGCGCCACCATCGGCGCCGAGCGGCTGCAGGACTTCACCAACTGGCTGCGCAGCAACGGCTATCGCGGCTTCCTGGGCGAGTTCGGCGCGGCCTCCAACGACACCTGCAACCAGGCCGTCGGCAACATGCTCACCTTCGTGAAGAACAACGCCGATGTCTGGACCGGCTGGGCGTGGTGGGCGGGCGGTCCGTGGTGGGGCGGCTACATGTACTCGATCGAGCCGTCGAATGGAGTGGACAAGCCGCAGATGTCGGTGCTGGCGCCGTACCTGAAGTAACCGCGCGCTGCTTCGCGGGCCCGGCGCGTGCCGGGTCCGTGGCGGATGGCATGCGTGCCGCCGTTCATGGCGGCACGGGATCGTTTGGTTTACCCTGCCGGTCGCGCGCCGCGAGCCCCGTCGCGGCAGGATCGAGGAACGGAACATGTTGTGTGTCTGGACGGTGCGCAGTCACGAATACGCCGATGCGGTACCGCGCTTTCTGGCGCAGTTGCCCGCCAGCGAGCGGCAGCGTGCCGAGGCGTTTCACTTCGAGCGGGACCGGGTGTCCTATGTCGTGAGCCATTACGCGCTCAGGCAGGTCCTGGCGGGCCATCTGGGGCTCGACGGCTTCGGGCACGCGTTCGAGGTCGGCCCGCGCGGCAAGCCGTCGCTGCCGCGCGCGTTCGCGGCCAGCGGCCTCGAGTTCAGCCTGTCCCACACCCACGGGCTGGCGCTGATCGCGGTCTCGCGCCTGGGCGCGGTGGGCGTCGATGTCGAGCGCGTGGTCGATACCGTCGATGTCCACGGGCTGGCCGCATCGGTGTTCGCCGAGCCGGAGTGCCGCCGCCTGGCCGGCCTCGACGCGGCTGCGGCGCGGCACGGCTTCTTCCGCCTGTGGGTCCGCAAGGAGGCCTACGTGAAGGCGCTCGGCATCGGGCTGGCCGATGGGCTCAGGGAGCCCGTGCTCGATCCGGCCGCATTGGATGAGGATGCGGCCGACGGCGGGCAGGTCCGGCACGCGGGCGGCAGCGCCTGGGCGGAATGGCCGATCGCCGTGCCGGATGGCTACTGCGCCGCGCTGTACCTGCGCCTGGACCCTGCGGACAGCGCCGTGCGCGTGGTGCCCGAGATCCGCGCCTGGCAACCCGCCTATCGCCAAGACGAGGCGGCACCTCAGCAGCGCGCCGCGCCCTGATCTTCCCGGGGCTGCTCGGCGGTATGTTCCGCCGCCGGCGCGTCCGTTGGCATGAACGCCGCGCGCCAGCCGGCCCAGCGGTAATAAGCCAGCGACATCAGCATCGACGAGACCGAGCCCAGGCCGAAGCTCAGCCACAGCGCATCCGCGCCCCAGGCGTCCATCAGCAGCACAGCGGCCGGCTGCCGGATGCACCACAGGGCGAGGAACAGGATTACCAGCGGCGGGATCGCCGTGCCCGACGCGCGGATGACGCTCCCCAGCACGAACGTGACGCCAACCGGAACGAAGGCCCACGCCACCATCGCGTTGATGTGCTGCGCGGCCTGCAGGGTCTCCGGCTGGGCCGGTAGGAACAGGCCGAGCACCGCGCGGCTCAAGCACTGCAGCACCAGCACCATGCCGCCGGCCATCGCGATGTTGAGCGCGATGCCGGTGCGGGTGATCTGCCCGACCCGGTCCAGCCGGCGCGCGCCGAGGTTCTGCGCCGCCATGGGCGTGACCGCCATGCCCATCGCCAGCACCGGCAGCTGGATGTAGTTCCACAACTGCAGGCAGGCGCCATATGCCGCCGACAGCTGGGCGCCGAAGCGGTTGACCAGCGACATCATCATGACCGCCGCCATCGACACCACCGCCATGTGGAGCCCCATCGGCAGGCCCTTGGCGACCAGGGCCCCGAGGATGCCCCGGTCGGGGCGCAGCAGATGTGCTTCATCGGCGTGCAGGCAGAGGAGGTGCCGGGTGCGGTAGAGGCGCCGGGCCAGCGCCGCGAGGCCGATGCCCTGCGCCACCAGGGTGGCGGTGGCGGAGCCCGCGATGCCGAGCGCGGGAAGCGGCCCCCAGCCCGCGATCAGCAGCGGGTTGAGCGTGATATCGAGCCCCACGCTGACGACCTGGAAGCGCAGCGGCGTCTTGCTGTCGCCGGTGCTGCGCAGCAGGATCGCCAGGAAGATGTAGGCGGCCTGCAGCGGCATCGCCAGGAACTGGACACGCAGGTAGGCCGCGGCCAGCGGCAGCACATCGGGCGGGGTTTGCAGGTGCGCCACGATGGGCCCGGCCAGCACCGCCCCGGCGAGCGCGATCAGCACCGCCAGCCCGACAAAGCACGTGGCGCCGGTGCCGACGACAGACTTGGCCCGGGCGATGTCCTTCGCCCCGAGGCTCTGCCCGATCAGGATGGATGCCGCCGTGCCGATGCCCATCACCATCGCGACGACGAACGCGATGACGGCATTCCCATTGGCCGCGGCCGCCAGCGCCGTATCGCCCAGCATGCGGCCGACCCACATCGCGTTGACCGAGCAGCCCAGCGTCTGCAGCAGGTTGCCGGACAGGATCGGCAGGAACAGGGCGAACAGCGTCCCGGCGATGGGGCCGTCCGTCATGCGTGCCGGCGTGGGGCGGGCGGCGGGCTTACCCGGCACGGGGCCTCCCGCGCCGACGGCGATCGGGCCTCACGTGCGCAGGCTCGCCGGCCGCATGTCGGTCCAGTGCGCTTCCACGTAGTCGATGGCCGCTTCGCGCGATTCGGCGCGGTGCACGGCCGACCAGCCGGCCGGCACCTCGATGCCCTCGGGCCACAGCGAGTACTGTTCCTCGGCGTTGGTGAGGACGAGGCAGGCGTGAACCGGTTCGAGGGTGTCTGTTGTCATGATGCGTTCCTGGTTGGCTTGAATGGAATGGAGTGGAGTGGGTCGTGCGGCGCGGCTGCCGGCGCTCAGAGCGCGTCCTTCAGCCGCTGGCCGATGGCGGCCAGGCAGGCCGGGCGCGCCATGTCGTCGTGCGTGCAGGGGATGCCGTGCACGGCCATCGCGGAGGCGACGTGGGGCGTCCACAGCGTGTGCAGCGGCTCGGGCCGGGGCGCGGCGCGGGTGGCCTCGAACAGCACCGTCCGGCCGTGCACGCGGCCGAGGTCCGGCGCGCGCCACAGGCGCAGGTGGTGCTTGAAGACCTCGAACAGCCGGTGGACTTGTGCCAGCGTCAGCACCGACAGGCGGTCGTGCTGCGCGTGCAGGCGCGCGAGCGTGTCGAGCGGCGGGTCGGCCGGCACCTCGTCTGCGCCGGCCGGCAAGCCGATGATGTCGAGGAACCGGCGCAGCAACTGCGCCTCCGTTGACGGCTGCGCCTGCGCACGCTGCGTCGGATGGCTGTCGAGCAGCGCCAGCAGTTCGACCGCATGGCCGAGCTGTTCGAGCCGCGCGGCGATGCGGTGGGCGATCACGCCGCCGATCGACCAGCCCAGCAGGCGATACGGCCCCTGCGGCTGGACCGTCTGCAACGCGGCGATGTAGCGGTCGACCACGGCGCCGATGTCGTCGTGCAGCGCGGCGTGCGCGTCGAGGAAGGGCGATTGCAGCGCGTAGACCGGCACCTCGCGGCCCACGTGCGCAACCAGCCCCGCGTAGGGCCAGCCGAGGCCGGTGGCCGTGTGGACGCAGAACAGCGGGCGCTTGCTGCCAGTGGCGCGCAGCGGCAGCACGAGGTCCAGATCGCCGGCGCCCCCGTCGGCGTTCAGCCGCTGGGCGAGCTGCGCCACGGACGGCGCCTCGAACAGCGCCCGCACCGGCAGCGCTGCATCCAGCTCGGCGCGGATCCGGCTGACCAGGCGCGTGGCGAGCAGCGAATGGCCGCCGAGGTCGAAGAAGCTGTCGTCGATGCCGACCTTGTCCAGGCCCAGCGCCTCGGCGAACAGCGCGGCCAGCGCGTGCTCGTTGGGCGTGAGTGGCTCGCGGGCATTGGCGCCGCCGGCGCCGAAATCGGGCGCGGGCAGCGCCTGGCGATCGATCTTGCCGTTGGCCGTGAGCGGCAGCGCGTCGAGCGTCACTACGGCGGCGGGCACCATGTAGTCGGGCAGGCGCTCGGCCAGGTAGCGCCGCAGGGCGGCGGGCTCGAGGCGGGCCGCGCCGGCCGCGACGGCGTAGCCGACCAGCTGCTTGCCGCCGGCGGCGTCCTCGTGGGCGACCACGGCGGCTTGCGCCACGTCCGGATGCTGTTCCAGCACGGCCTGGATTTCGCCGGGCTCGATGCGGAATCCGCGCAGCTTGACCTGGTGGTCGTTGCGGCCGAGGTATTCGATGCGGCCGTCGGGCAGCCAGCGGCCGAGGTCGCCGGTGCGGTACATCCGCGCGCCGGCCTCGCCGCTGAACGGGTCGGGCAGGAAGCGTTCGGCGGTCAGCTCCGGCCGGTTCAGGTAGCCGCGCGCGACGCCCGCGCCGCCGATGTAGAGCTCGCCCGCGACGCCCACCGGCACCGGCTGCTGCCGCGCGTCGAGCAGATAGGCCCGCGTGTTGGCCAGCGGGCGGCCGATGCTGGGGCGCCCGGCTTGCCCGTGCAGCGCGCAGAGCGTGGCATCGACCGTGCATTCGGTCGGGCCATACACGTTGTAGACGCGCACGCCGTTCGTCCGGCAGAGCGTGTCCCACGTGCTGGCCGCCATCGCATCGCCGCCGACCAGGATGGCCTGGGGCAGACCCGCTGCGTCATCGAAGCCGCCGTTGGCCACGAGCAGGTCGAGCTGCGCCGGCGTGCAATCGAAGACGTCGATGCGCTCGTCCTTCAGGAACGCCGACAGCGCGGCCGCATCCAGCCGGACCGCCTGCGGCACGATCACCAGGCAGCGGCCGGACAGCAGCTGGACCAGCGCCTGCACCGAGGCATCGAACGAGAGCGCCGCGTTCAGCGCGACGCGCGCGCAGGGCCGGCCTTCGCCGTAGACCGTCTGCTCGAGCGCTTGCCACAGGTTCATCACCGACCGGTGCTCGACCATGACGCCCTTGGGCAGGCCGGTCGAGCCGGAGGTGTAGATCACGTAGGCCAGGTGGCGCGAGGTCAGGCCGAGGGCGTCGGCATCGGGGTTGCCGGCTGGGGAGTCCTGGGCCGTGTCCGCCTCGTCGAGGACGACGACCGGCAGCCCTTGCGCCGACAGCCCGGTCGGCAGTGCGTCCTTCACCACCACGGCGGCCGGTGCGCAGTCTTCCAGCATGGCGGCCAGCCGTGCCGGCGGGTGGTTCGGGTCTAGCGGCACGTAGGCGCCGCCGGCCTTGAGGATGCCCAGCAGGCCGACCACCATCTCCACGCCGCGCGCCATGCACAGCGCGACCCGCGCATCGGGCCGCACGCCGAGCGCGATCAGGCGATGCGCCAAGCGGTTGGCCTGCGTATTCAGCTGGGCGTAGGTGAGCTGCCGCGCTTCGTGGACGACGGCGATGGCATCGGGTGTCCGCTCGGCCTGTGCTTCGAAGCCCTGATGCAGGCAGGCATGCCGCGGATACGGTGCCTGCGTCGCGTTCCACTGCGCCAGCACCTGTTGCCGCTGCGCGGGCGTCAGTAGCGGCAGGTCTGCCAGCGGCCGGCTGTCGTCGTCGGCCATGGCTTCGAGCAGCGTGCGCCAGTGGTCGATGTAGCGTTCGATTGTCGCCCCGTCATAGAGCGCGGTGGCGTATTCCAGCGTGCCCACGATCCGCCCGTCGGCTTCCTGCAGGGTCAGCGTGAGGTCGAATTTGGCGGAGACGCTGCCGGGGCCCCTGAGCGGCGACGCGGTCAGCGCCGGCAGCGCGAGCCGGCCCGGCGGCACGTTCTGCCAGGCGAACAGCACCTGGAAGATCGGCGCATGTGCCAGGCTGCGCGGCGGCTGCACCAGGTCGACGATCTGCTCGAACGGCAGGTCGGCGTGCTGCTGCGCGGCCAGCACCTGCTGCCGGCTGTGGGCGAGCAGTCCGGCCACGGTCTGCCCAGGCGCCGGCTGGTAGCGCAGCGCGAGCGTGTTGACGAAGAAGCCGATCAGGTGCTCGGTTTCGCTGCGGGTGCGGCCGGCGGTCGGGCTGCCGATGACGATGTCGTGCTGCCCGGACAGCCGCGACAGCAGCGTCGCCCAGGCGGCCATCAGGGTCATGTAGAGCGTCACGCCGTGGCGCTGGCTCAAGGTGCTGAGCCGGCGGCTGAGCGCGGCATCGAGCACCACCGGGCACTGGGCGCCGGCGTAGTCCTGCCGTGGCGGGCGCGGCCGGTCGGTCGGCAGGGCGATCACCGAGGGGGCGCCGGTCAGGGCCTGCCGCCAGTAGTCGGCCTGGTGCCGCTGGCGTTCGCCGCCGATCCAGTTGCGCTGCCACTGGGCGTAGTCGGGGTACTGGATGGGCAGCGGCGGCAGCGGGTCGTGTGCGTCGGCGCCGGTCTCGTGCAAGGCGGCGTACAGCGCGCTCAGTTCATGCAGCAGAACGCCCATCGACCAGCCGTCGAAGACGATGTGATGCAGGCAGAGGAACAGGACGTGCTCTTGCGGCGCCAGCCGGAACAGGCTCGCGCGCATCAGCGGGCCGCGCGCCAGGTCGAACGGCGCGCGCGCTTGCTGCGCCAGGTGCTGGCGCAGTTGCGCTTCGCGTGCCTGCGGGTCGTCGATGCCGCTCAGATCGTGCGTTTGCAAGGCCAGGCCGATGTCCGGCGGCGCGATGACCTGGACCGCGACGCCATCGTGCTCGCCGAACGTGGTGCGCAGTGCTTCGTGCCGCGCGACGATGCGGTCGAGGGCCGCGCCCAGGGCCGCCGGATCGAGCGTGCCTTCGAGCCGGAAGGTGCCCGGGATGTGATACGCCTCGCTGACCCGCGTGCCTTCCATCTGCGCCAGGAACCACAGCCGTTGCTGGGCGAACGACAACGCCAGCGGCGCGCCACGGTCGGCCGGCGGGATGGCCGTCACGGTGGTCCGGCCGGTCTGCTCCGCCGCCGTGGCAAAGCCGGCCAGGCTGGGATGGCTGAACAGGGCGCTCAACGGCATCTCGAGCTGCAGCGCATCGCGAATCTGCGACAGCAGGCGCACCGCCAGCAGCGAATGCCCGCCGAGCTCGAAGAAGTTGTCGTGGCGGCCGATCGACTCGCGCTGCAGCACCGCCGACCAGATCGCCGCCAGCGCGGTCTCCATCGTGCCCTGCGGTGCCGCGTCGCCACGGCGGACATAGGCATCGCCCTGCGGCGCCGGCAGCGCCTTGCGGTCGAGCTTGCCGTTGACCGTCAGCGGCAGCGCGTCGAGCATCACGTAGGCGCTCGGCAGCATGTAGTCGGCCAGTTCCCTGGCCAGGCTGTCGCGCAGCGTCGCGGCATGCAGCGTGCCGCCGGCCTCGGGCACGAGATAGGCGACCAGTTGCTTGTCGCCGGCCCGGTCCTCGCGCGCCAGCACCACGGCATCGCGCACGCCCGGCTGCGCGGCCAGCTTGGCCTCGATCTCGCCCAGCTCGATGCGGAAGCCCCGGATCTTGACCTGGTCGTCGTTGCGCCCGAGGAATTCGAAGGTGCCGTCGGGCAGCCGCCTGCCGACGTCCCCGCTCTTGTAGAGGCGTGCGCCGGGCGGGCCGAACGGACTGGCGATGAAGCGCTCGGCCGTCAGCGCGGGCCGGTTCAGGTAGCCGCGCGCCAGGCCCGGCCCGCCGATGTACAGCTCGCCCAGCACGCCCACCGGCACCGGCTCCAGCGCCGCGTCCAGCAGATGGAGCCGCAGGTCCGCCAGCGGTGTGCCGATGCGGCTGCCCGCGCCGGCTTCGATGTCGGCGCGCCCGATCGGGCAGAAGGTGGCGTGCACGGTGATCTCGGTGATCCCGTACATGTTGATCAGGCGCGTGTGCTCGGGGTCGTTGCGCCGGATCCACGGCAGCAGCGTGTGCAGCTCCAGCGCCTCGCCGCCGAACACGATGCAGCGCAGCCGGTGCGCGGCGTCGCTGCGCGCCTGTGCCGCGATCAGCTGCTGGAAGGCGCTGGGGGTCTGGTTGAGCACCGTTACGCCCTCGCGGCACAGCAGCGCGTAGAACGCGTCGGGCGCGCGCGCGCACAGTGCGGGCACCACCACCAGCCGGCCGCCGTAGGCCAGCGCGCCCCAGATCTCCCAGACCGAGAAGTCGAACGCGAACGAGTGGAACAGCGTCCACACATCGGTGTGGTCGAAGCGGAATGGGTGCTCGGTGACGCGCAGCAGGCGCGCGACATTGCGGTGCTCGATCACCACGCCCTTGGGCCGGCCGGTCGAGCCGGAGGTGTAGATCACGTAGACCGGATGCGACGGCAGCAGCGGCCGCGCGCGGTGCGCGTCGGTCGGGTCGGCGGCCGGCATGCGGGACAGGCGCGCCTCGGTGTCCTGCGCATCCAGCGTCCAGTGCGGCGCGCCGCCGGGCAGGCGGCCGGCGACAGCCGTGTGGGTGATCACCAGCGTGGGCTGCGCGTCTTCGATCATGAAGGCGAGCCGGTCCTGCGGGTAGTCGGGGTCGAGCGGCAGATAGGCCGCGCCGGCCTTGAGCACCGCGAGCAGCGCCACCAGCAGGTCGAGCCCGCGCGGCAGGGCGATGCCGACGAACTGCCCGGGCCCGATCCCTTGCGCGATGAGGCCGTGCGCCAATCGGTTCGCGCGGCGGTTGAGCTCGGCGTAGGTCAGCGACTGCGCCTCGAACACCACGGCGACGGCCTCCGGCGTCTGCGCGGCCTGCCGCTCGAACAGCTGCGGCAGCGTGGCCTCGGACCCCGCGTGGGCCTCGGCCTCGGCGCCGGCGAGCAGGCGTTGCCGCTCGGCGGCCGGCAGCATGGGCAGGCGGTCGACCGGGCGCGCGTCGTCGTCCACCATGGCTTGCAGCAGGGTGCGCAGGTAACCGGCGAAGCGCTCGATGGTGCCCGGCTCGAACAGGGCCGTGGCGTACTCGATGCCGCCGCTGATCCGGTCACCGGTTTCCTGCAGGGCCAGGGTGAGGTCGAACTTGGCCGTGGTGCGCGTCTCCATGCGCAGCGGCGTCGCCGTCAGTCCGTTCAGCGCCAGTGCTTCCTCGGGCGTGTTCTGCCAGACGAAGACGACCTGGAACAGCGGATTGCGCGCCAGGCTGCGCGCCGGGCGGGTCAGCTCGACCACGTGCTCGAACGGCAGGGCCTCATGCTGCTGCGCGGCGATGGCGCGTGCCTTCACCTGCCGGAGCAGCTGGCCGACGGTCGGCGCATCGTCGAGATCGACACGCAGGGCCAGCATGTTGGCGAAGAAGCCGATCAGCGGCTCGACCTCCGCATGCCCGCGGTTGGCGACCGCGGTGCCGATCACCACATCCCGCTGGCGGGACAGCCTGGACAGCAGGCTGGCCCAGCCCGTCAGCAGCGTCATGAACAGGGTGGTACCGTGCCGGTGGCTCAAGGCTTTCAGGCCGGCCGTCAGGGTGGCGTCCAGCGTCACGTCCAGCAGCGCGCCGGCGTAAGCCCGCCGCAGCGGACGCGGGTGGTCGGTGGGCAGCTCCAGCTGCTCGGGCGCGTCCGCCAGCATCGTCTTCCAGTAGGCGGCCTGCCGTTGCGGCGCGTCGCTTGCCATCCAGCGCTGCTGCCAGAGGCTGTAGTCCGCGTACTGCAGCGCGAGGGCCGGCAGCGGGTCGTCCTGCGCTTGCGTGAAGGCGTTGTACAGCGCGCCGAGCTCGCGCAGGAACACCCCCACCGACCAGCCGTCCGTGGCGATATGGTGCAGGGTGACCAGCAGCGTGTACGCATCGTCGGCCTGCCGGATCAGCCGGCCGCGGATCGCCGGGTCGGTGCCCAGGTCGAAGGGCGTCTCGCACTCCAGCGCGATGAGTCGTTCCAGTGCGTCGTGCGGATGGCCGTGCCGGCGCAGGTCCGTTTCGTCCAGGCGCAAGCGTGCCGCATGCGCGGGCAGGATGCACTGGACGGGCTGCCCGTCGGCCACGGCGAAGGTCGTGCGCAACGCTTCGTGGCGGGCGACGATGCGGTCCAGCGCGCGGCGCAGTGCATCGTGGTCCAGGTGGCCGCGCAGCTGCATGCCGATCGGCACGAGGTGGACCTGGGTGATGCCGTCGATCTGCGCCAGGAACCACAGCGCCCGCTGGGCGAACGACATCGGCACCTGCGCGCCGCGCTCGACGGCTGAGATGGCGGGCAGGTCAGCGCGGGTCGCTTGCCGCAGATGCTCGGCGAGGTCCTTGAGCACCGGCCAGGCGAACAGGTCGCGTACGGCGACGTCCACGCCGAACGCCTGCCGCATGGCGGTCACCGTCCGCACGGCGAGCAGGGAGTGGCCGCCGAGCTCGAAGAACTGATCGGTCCGGCTGATGCGGTCGCGCTTGAGGATCTCGCCCCAGATACGGGCCAGTGCCGTTTCGGCCTCGCCCTGGGGCGCTTCGTAGGCTTGGCTGGCGTCAGCGCCGGCTTCGGGCGCGGGCAGCACCTTGCGGTCGATCTTGCCGTTGGGGGTGAGCGGCAGCGCACCGAGCATGACGACGGTGGCGGGCACCATGTAGTCGGGCAGGTGCTCGGCCAGATAACGGCGCAGTGCCGCCGGCTCCGGCCGCGTGTGCTCTGCGGCGACCACGTAGCCGACCAGTTGCCGATTGCCCGGCTGATCCTCGCGTGCAATCACGGCGGCTTGTGCCACGTCGGGATGCTGCTCCAACACGGCTTGCACTTCACCCGGCTCGATGCGGAAGCCGCGGATCTTGACCTGCTCGTCGATGCGGCCGAGGAACTCGATGGTGCCGTCATGGCGCCAGCGGCCGAGATCGCCGGAGCGGTAGAGCCGCGAGCCGGGTGCTCCGAACGGATCGGCGACGAAGCGTTCAGCGGTCAAGCCGGGTCGGTTGAGGTAGCCGCGCGCAACACCGGGGCCGCCGATGCAGAGCTCGCCCGCCGCGCCGATCGGCACCGGCTGCAGCATCGCATCGAGCAGGTGAATCTGCGTGTTGTCGATGGGCGTGCCGATGGACAGATCGTCGGCGCCGGCCATGGGCGCGCTCATCGACGCGAGCACGGTGGCCTCGGTAGGCCCATAGGCGTTGATCATGCGTCGGCCTTGGTGCCAGCGCTCGACCAACGCGGGCGAGACGGCTTCGCCCGCCACGATCAGATAGCGCACCGAGGCCAGACTGTCCTCGGGCATGACGGCGAGCACGGCCGGCGGCAGGGTGACGTGGGTGACGCGCTCGCGCAGCAGCAGGGCGGCCAGCGGCGCACCGGGCACGAGATCATCGGGCGGCGCCATCACGGAGGTGGCGCCGGAGAGCAGCGGCCGCAGCAGCTCGGAGAGCGCGGCATCGAAGCTGGGCGAAGCGAACTGCAGAACGCGGCAGCCGGGTCCGAGTTCGCAGCGGCGCATATGGGTGCTGACAAGGTGCGGCACACCGCGATGGCTGACGAGCACACCCTTGGGTTTGCCGGTGGAGCCTGAGGTGTAGATGAGGTAGGCGGCCTGCTGGGGCGGGATGGTCCGGCCGGGGTTGTGAGCCGGCAGGCCATCCAGCGCAAGGTCATCCACGCACAGCTGCCGGAGACCGGGAGCATGCAGCCCTGCACCGGTAGCCGAAGCCGTCAGCAGCAGCGCTGGCCGCGCATCGTCGAGCATGAAGGCAACCCGCTCGGCAGGGTAGTTGGGATCGACGGGCAGGTAGACGGCACCGGCCTTGAAGATGGCCAGCATGGCGACAGGGAGGTCGATGCAGCGGCGCAGTGCGACGGCAACGCGGTCCTCGGGCTGCACGCCGAGGGCGAGCAGGTGATGCGCGAGCTGGTTGGCGCGCGCGTTGAGTGCGGCGTAGGACAGCTGTGTCGGGCCGAAGGTGACGGCGATGGCCTCGGGGTCGCGCGCGACCTGCCGTTCGAACAGCGCCGGGATCGACTGGTCCGGCACCGGTTGCGCGGTCGCATTCCAGCCTTGCAGCAGGCGCCGGTCGTCGTCGTCCAGCAGATCGATCTCGCTGATGCGGCACCCGGGCGCGGCGGCGATGGCTTCGAGCACTTGCTGCCATTGCCGCGCCAGGCGCTCGACGGTGGGCGCATCGAACAGGTCCACCGCGTATTCGATATGGCCTTGCAGGCCCTCGGGCGCGCTCTGCGTGTCGGCCCATTCCCGCAGGTTGAAGACCAGGTCGAACTTGACGACCGGCACGTGCACCGGCTGGTGCGCGGTCCGCAGGTCGGCCAGGTCGAGCCGCGGTTGCTGGCTTGCGTTCTGCAGCCCCAGCATGACCTGGAACAGCGGATGCGCCGACAGCGTGCGGGCCGGGTTAAGCGCCTCGATCACGCGCTCGAACGGCAAGTCCTGGTGCGCATAGGCGGCCAGGCAGTGCTCGCGCACCTGGCCCAGCAGCGTGGCGACGTCGGGATCGCCCGAGGTATCGGTCCGCAGCGCCAGCGTGTTGACGAAGAACCCGACCAGCGGATCGAGCGTGGCCTCGGTGCGCCCGGCGATGGGCGAGCCGACCACGATGTCGGTGCCGGCACCCAGGCGGCTGAGCAGGATGGCGAGCGCCGCGTGCAGCACCATGAAGAGGCTGGCGCCATGCCGCTGGCCGACCGCCACCAACTCGCGGTGCAGGGCCGGCGCGATGTGCAGCGGCACGGCCGCGCCCCGATGGCTGGGGGCGGCCGGGCGTGCCCGGTCGGGCGGGAAGGTGCACAGCTCGGGGGCGCCGGTGAGCGTCTCGCGCCAGTAGGCGAGCTGGCGTCCGGCGCGGCTGGCCGGATCGTCGGGCCGGGCCAGCAGCGCGTGCTGCCAGACCGTGTAGTCCACGTACTGGACCGCCAGCGGCGCCCAGGCGGGCGCGCGTCCGCTGCGCCGCGCGGCATAGGCGACGGCCAGATCGGCCATCAGCGGGCCGATCGACTCGCCGTCGGCGGCGATGTGGTGCAGCAGGAGCAGCAGCACATGCGCATCGGGGCCGAGCGTGAACAGCGTGGCGCGCAGCGGAAGCTGCGCAGCGAGGTCGAAGCTGTACTGGACGGCCGCTTGCAGCGCATCGTGCAGCGCTGCCTCGGGCTCGGGCCGGTCGTCCAGGCGCACGCATTCCAGCGCGGGCCGGGCGTGCGCTGCGTCCAGGATTTGCTGGCACGGTGTCTCGCCCGTCTCGGGGAAGATCGTGCGCAGGCTCTCATGGCGCGCGACCACATCGGCGAGCGCGGCGTCGAGCGCATCGGCTTGCAGCGGGCCGCGCAAGCGCCAGCACGACGGCACGTTGTAGGTCGGGCTCGGCCCTTCGAGGCGATGCAGGAACCACAGGCGCTGCTGCGCAAACGACAGCGGAATGGCATCGGGGCGCGGCACCGGCGCCAGCACCGGGTCTTCGATGGCGCTCGCCTGACCGGACGTCACCCGCTGCGCGAGCAGGGCGACGGTGGGCGCCTCGAACAGCGTGCGCACCGGCAACTCGACGCTCAGCATCGAGCGGATGCGGCTGGCCAGCCGCGTGGCCAGCAGCGAATGGCCACCGAGATCGAAGAAGCTGTCGTCGATCCCGACTTTCTCCAGCCCCAGCGTGTTGGCGAACAGCGTGGCCAGCGCATGCTCCACGGGCGTTCGTGGCGTGCGGGAGGCCGATTGCGCAGTGAAGTCCGGCGCGGGCAGCGCCTTGCGGTCGATCTTGCCGTTGGGCGTGAGCGGCAGCGCATCGAGCATCACCACGGCGGCGGGCACCATGTAGTCGGGCAGGTGCTCGGCCAGATAACGGCGCAGTGCCGCCGGCTCCGGCTGCGTGTGCTCTGCGGCGACCACGTAGCCGACCAACTGCCGATTGCCCGGCTGATCCTCGCGCGCAATCACGGTGGCCTGGGCCACGTCGGGATGCTGCTCCAGTACGGCTTGCACTTCACCCGGCTCGATGCGGAAGCCGCGAATCTTAACCTGCTCGTCGATGCGGCCGAGGAACTCGATGGTGCCGTCGTGGCGCCAGCGGCCCAGGTCACCGGAGCGATAGAGCCGCGCGCCCGGAGGGCCGAACGGATCGGCGACGAAGCGTTCGGCGGTCAGGCCGGGGCGGTTCAGGTAGCCGCGCGCGACGCCGGGGCCACCGATGCAGAGTTCGCCCGCCGCGCCGATCGGCACCGGCTGCAGCATCGCGTCGAGCAGGTGGATCTGCGTATTGTCCAGCGGGCCGCCGAGCGGCACGTTTTCCGCCATGTCGCCCTGGGCCGGCACCGGATACGCGATGGCGTATGTCGTGGTCTCGGTGGGGCCGTAGACGTGCACGACCGCCGTGTCCGGGCAGCCCGCGCGCATGCGCTCGAATGCCGCCGCCGAAGCGCGCTCGCCGCCGGTCCACAGCGTGCGCAATCCGCGCAGGCAGGCGGGGTCGGTGTCCATCGCCAGCCGGAACATCGCGGTCGTCATGAAGACGGCGGTCACGCCCGCCGTGTCGATCAGCTGCCGCAGCGCGGCCGGCTCCAGGTTGCCCGGCGGCGCCGCGACGATCTGCCCGCCCGTCAGCAGCGGCACCCACAGTTCATAGGTCGACGCATCGAACGCATGCGGCGAATGCGCCAGCACGCGCGCGTGGTCGCCGTTGCGCCAGCGCCGGTCGGCGGCGAAGCTGGCGATGTTGGCGTGCGTGACGGCCACGCCCTTGGGGCGGCCGGTCGAGCCCGAGGTGTAGATCACGTAGGCCAACTGGTCCGGGGCGATCGCGCGGTCCGGGTTGGTGGCGGGTTGCCGCGCCAGCGCGGGATCGTCGAGGTCGATCACGCGGCCCGGCATGCCGCGCAGGCCCTCCGGAGTCTCGCCTTTGACCAGCAGCACGCCGGCGGCGGCATCGGCCATGATCCACTGCTTGCGCTCATCGGGGTAGCGGGACGACAGCGGCGTGTACACCGCGCCCGCCTTGAGCACGGCGGCGATGGCGACGACGAAATCGGTCGAATCGTCCAGCAGCACGGCGATGCGGTCTTCGGTCCGCACGCCGAGTCCGATGAGGTGATGCGCGAGCCGGTTGGCGCGGGCATTCAGGTCGGCATAGGTGAAGCGGTGGTCGCCGCAGACGATGGCGATGGCCTCGGGGTCGCGCGCGACCTGCTGCTCGAACAGCGCCGGGATCGATCGGTCCGGCACCGGCTGCGCGGTCGCATTCCAGCCTTGCAGCAGGCGCCGGTCGTCGTCCAGCAGGTCGATCTCGCTGATGCGGCGCCCGGGCACGGCGACGATGGCCTCGAGCACCCGCTGCCATTGCCGCACCAGGCGCGCGATGGTCGGTGCGTCGAACAGGTCGACGGCGTATTCGATGTGGCCGTGCAGGCCGGCCGGCGTGTTCTGCGCATCGGCCGCATCGACCGATTCCCACATGTTGAAGACCAGGTCGCATTTCACGACCGGCACGTGCACCGGCAGGTGCGTGGCGCGCAGGCAGGCCAGGTCCAGCCGCGGCTGTTGCCCCGCGCCCTGCAAGCCGAGCATGACCTGGAACAGCGGATGCGCCGACAGCGTGCGGGTCGGGTTGAGCGCTTCGATCACGCGCTCGAACGGCAGGTCCTGGTGCGCGTAGGCGGCCAGGCAGCGCTCGCGCACCTGGCGCAGCAGCGTGGCGATGTCGGGATCGCCCGAGGTATCGGTCCGCAGCGCCAGCGTGTTGACGAAGAACCCGACCAGCGGATCGAGCGCGGCATCGGTGCGCCCGGCGATGGGCGAGCCGACGACGATGTCGGCACCAGCACCCAGGCGGCTGAGCAGGATGGCGAGCGCCGCGTGCAGCACCATGAAGAGGCTGGCGCCGTGCCGCTGGCCGGCCACCACCAGCGCGCGGTGCAGCGCGGGCGGCAGGTCGAGCCGGAAGGCGGCGTTGCGGTGGCCGGAGACGGCGGGCCGGGGGCGGTCCGGGAGCGGCGAGCACAGCTCGGGCGTGCCCGCCAGCGCCCCGTGCCAGTAGGCGAGCTGGCGCCCGGCATGGCTGGCCGGATCGTCAGGGCGGGCCAGCAGCGCGTGTTGCCAGAGGGTGTAGTCCGCGTACTGGAGCGGCAGCGGCGCCCAGCCGGGCGCGTGCCCACCGCGCCGCGCGGCATAGGCGACGGCCAGGTCGGCCATTAGCGGGGCGACGGATTCGCCATCGGCGGCGATGTGGTGCAGCAGGAGCAGCAGCACGTGCGCATCGGGGCCGAGCGTGAACAGCGTGGCGCGCAGCGGAAGCTGCGTGGCCAGATCGAAACCGTATCGGACGGCTTCCCGCAGCGCGTCCTGCAGCGCGGCCTCGGGCTCGGGCCGGTCGTCCAGGCGCACGCGCTCCAGCGCGGGTCGGGCGTCCACGCCGTCGAGAATCCGTTGGCACGGCCCGCTGGCCGTTTCGGGAAACACCGTGCGCAAGCTCTCGTGCCGCGCGGCCAGGTCGGCCAGTGCCGCTTCGAGCGCTGCACAGTCGATGGCGCCGTGCAGCCGCCAGCACGACGGAATGTTGTACGACGCGCTCGGGCCCTCGAACCGGTGCAGGAACCACAGCCGCTGCTGGGCGAAGGACAGGGGCAGCGTGTCGGGCCGCGGCAGGGCGGTCAGCCCCGGCTGCAGGGCGGCCGCCGCATCGGCCCGCTCCAGGCGCGCGGCCAGTCGCGCCACGCTGGGCGCCTCGAACAGCGCGTGCACCGACAGCCCGACCTGCAGCGTCGCGCGGATCCGGCTGACCAGTTGCGTCGCCAGCAGCGAGTGCCCGCCCAGCGCAAAGAAATCGTCGTCGATGCCGACACGCGGCAGCCCGAGCACCTCCGCGAACAGGCCCGCCAGCGCGCGCTCGTTCGGCGTCTGCGCTTCGCGGGCGGAGGACTGCGCGGTGAAGTCCGGCGCGGGCAATGCCTTGCGATCGATCTTGCCGTTGGGGGTGAGCGGCAGCGCATCGAGCATCACCACGGCGGCGGGCACCATGTAGTCGGGCAGGCGCTCGGCCAGATAACGGCGCAGTGCGGCCGGCTCCGGCTGAGTGTTCTCTGCGGCGACCACATAGCCGACCAGTTGCCGATTGCCCGGCTGATCCTCGCGTGCAATCACGGTGGCCTGTGCCACCTCGGGATGCTGCTCCAGCACGGCCTGCACTTCACCCGGCTCGATGCGGAAGCCGCGGATCTTGACCTGCTCGTCGATGCGGCCGAGGAATTCAAGGGTGCCATCGTGGCGCCAGCGGCCCAAGTCACCGGAGCGATAGAGCCGCGCGCCGGGCGCTCCGAACGGATCGGCGACGAAGCGTTCAGCGGTCAGGCCGGGGCGGTTCAGGTAGCCGCGCGCGACGCCGGGGCCACCGATGCAGAGTTCGCCCGCCGCGCCGATCGGCACCGGCCGCAGCATCGCATCGAGCAGGTGAATCTGCGCATTGTCGATGGGCGTGCCGATGGACAGATCGTCGGCGCCAGCCATGGGCGCGCTCATCGAAGCGAGCACGGTGGCCTCGGTAGGCCCATAGGCGTTGATCATGCGTCGGCCTTGGTGCCAGCGCTCGACCAATGCCGGCGAGACAGCCTCACCGGCCACGATCAGATAGCGCACCGAGGCCAGGCTGTGCTCGGGCATGACGGCGAGCACGGCCGGCGGCAGGGTGACGTGGGTGATGCGCTCGCGTTGCAGCAGGGCGGCTAGCGGCGCACCGGGCACGAGGTCATCGGGCGGCGCCATCACGGAGGTGGCGCCGGAAAGCAGCGGCCGCAGCAGCTCGGAGAGCGCGGCATCGAAGCTGGGGGAAGCGAACTGCAGGACGCGGCAGCCGGGGCCGAGTTCGCAGCGGCGCATGTGGGTGCTGACGAGATGCGGCACGCCTCGATGGCTGACGAGCACACCCTTGGGTTTGCCGGTGGAGCCGGAGGTGTAGATGAGGTAGGCGGCGTGCTGGGGCGTGATGGGCAGGCCGGGGTTGTGAGCCGGGAGGCCATCCAGCGCAAGGTCACCCAGGCACAGTTGCCGGAGGCCGGGAGCATGCAGCCCTGCACCGGTAGCCGAAGCCGTCAGCAGCAGCGCCGGCCGCGCATCGTCGAGCATGAAGGCAACCCGCTCGGCGGGGTAGTTGGGATCGACGGGCAGGTAGACGGCGCCGGCCTTGACGATGGCCAGCATGGCGACGGGGAGGTCGATGCAGCGGTGCAGTGCGACGGCAACGCGGTCCTCGGGCTGCACGCCGAGGGCGAGGAGGTGATGCGCGAGTTGGTTGGCGCGCGCATTGAGTGCGGCGTAGGACAGTTGTGTCGGGCCGAAGGTGACGGCGATGGCCTCGGGGTCGCGCGCGACCTGCTGTTCAAATAGCGTCGGGATCGACGGTTCACTCATCGGCTGCCTCATGGCTTCATCGGCGCCGTGCAGCAGCGGCGCATCATCAGCGACGAACATCGTGGTGGCTCCGGTTCATGCATGAATAGGCGTCGACCGCATCGAGAATGCGGTTCGCGCAGGTGGAGACGTCGTGGCCGCTGGTGTCGATTCGCAGCGTGCTCTCCGGCGGCGGCTCGTATGGGGCGGCCACGCCGGTCATGGCCGGCAGCAGCCCCGCGCTCGCCCGCTGGTACAAGCCCTTGGGATCGCGCGCCTGGCACACCTGCAGCGGTGTGCAGACCCAGACTTCATGCATGGCGCCCGCGCCGATGATCTCGCGCGCGAGCTGCCGATCCGCGCGATACGGCGACACCAGCGCGACGATCGCGACCACGCCGGCTTCGTTCAGGATCCGCGCCACGTGCGCCACGCGGCGCACCTGTTCGCAGCGGTCTTCGCGGCTGAAGCCGAGATCGCGGCTCAGCCCGTCGCGCAGCACATCGCCGTCCAGCACGTAGCAGGCGCGCCCGTGCTGCCGCAGGCGGGATCGCATCTCCTGGGCCAGGGTGGACTTGCCGGCGCCGGACAGGCCCGTCATCCAGATCGTGAAGGCTTCGGACGGCGCGAGCGCAAACCGCTGCGTGTCCGGCAAGGACGGAGAGACCGGTATCGATGCGTGCATGATGGGCGGGCGAAAGGCGGGCTGGGTGGGGCGTTCGCTGCGGGCCGCGGGGTGCTGGGCGCGTCAGGGCAGGCTGGGCAGCGCGGGAAGCGGATCGGGCTCGCTCACGTCATCGGCGGTCACGATGGCCAGCCTTGCCGCGCCATCGCTGTCGCCCGCGCCGGCATCGACCTGACGCACGAGATGGGCCCGGCTATAGCCGGGCTGGCGCCAGAAGTTCAGCTGCGACAGCCGCGCGTGCAGGTCCGGCGGCAGCACGGTCTGGCGGGCAACGGTCTGGACCGACGGCCTGACCAGGTGCAGGCCCGGTGTCGAGATGCCGTTGTCGAAGCCGGGCTCGTCGTACTGCAGGGTGTCGAGGCTGTGCTCGAACAGCGGCTCCCCCAGGAACCGATAGATCAGCGCCAGCGTCTGCGCGGGGAACTGGACGAGGTGGTCGTATTCGACCACCAGCAGCGAGCGCGCGTGCTCGCCGTAGAACGCCTCCTTGAACGAGGCCAGCGCGTAGCCGATCGTGCGGTTCGGCAGCAGCAGCGCATCGGCGCGCGAATCGAGGGTGGCGCGCTCGCGCTCGTCCAGGAACAGGCCGGAGCGCTCGAAGACGTTCTTGCGCACCAGCACCTCGAAGCTGTCTATGACCCTGGCCACGTCGCGCACCATGCAGATCATCTTCACGTCGCCGAACAGTTCGGCCAGCAGCGGCAAGCGCGTGCCCCAGCCCCGGTTGGTATCGAAGACGACGTCCCGTGCCGCGCACTCTTGCGCGTAGTAGGCATCGAACAGCCCGCGCAGCATGCGGCGCCGCTTGTCCTGCGGTACCAGCGGCCCATCCTCGCCCGTCATCTCGACGAGCAGCGCAGACGTCATGCGCGCAAGCGGGCTGCTCATGCTGGCGTGGAAGCGCGGATTCTGTCGCAGCAGCGCGGCGAGCAGCGTCGAGCCGGACCGGGGCAGGCCGGCAATGAAATGGAATGTCGCGGTCATGTCGGGTAGGGCGCCGGGTGTGGAGTGGTGGTGGTGGACACTGCGCAATGTTTTATGAAATAAATTGCAATTCCGAAACGAGGTGGATTCTATGTCGGCCAAAACACCCGAATTCGCGTGCTTCTTTCAAAAATCCTCACAGATGCGGGCGTTGCATCGCCTGAATGGGGCATGGCCCTCGGGATGTGACCATCTCGTAAAAAATTGGCGGCGCGGTGTGCGCAATTGCGTAGCAATGTGCAGAGGTGCGGCGAGACCGATCGTCAAATGCCGCGCATGACAGCGTGTGTCGGAAGGCGGCGCCGGCCTTGGCGCGCCGCGCGCGGACCGGTGCTTTGCGGGCGGCGGAAAGCGGTGCGGCAGTGGCCGCTTGTCGCACCGGTGGCGCATGGGAGTCCATTGCACCGCAAGTCCACGTAAGATGCGCGTCGCCAGGGTCGCCATGCCGCGGTATTTTTTTTTTACACGCGTCACGCGTTTCGGATGACCCCTTTCCGCGAATACCGATCAAAGAACATGAAACGACTGACAGCGCTTGTCCTGATTCCCGTCCTTGCCGGCTGTGTGTCGGCCGTCAGTGAGCGCGTCTCTGCCAACTACACGCGGCTGGGCGCCGAGGCCCAGGAACAGGGCGACTGGTCCGCCGCGCGGCGCGCCTACGCGAAGGCGACGCTCAATGCCGACCAGGCCGGGCTGCCCGCCGACCGGCGCGCCATCGTGCATTACGAATACGGCCGGTCATTGGGCGCCACCTGCTTCTTCGAGCAGTCCGAGCGCGAACTGCACACCGCCTACGAACTGGACCAGCGGGCGGGCCACCCCGTCTACCTGTCGCTGGTCGAGCTGGCGCGGCTGATGCTCGATCAGCAGAAGTTCGCGCAGTCCACCACGTATTTCGAGCGCGCGCTGCCGGCCCTGGACGCGGCGGGCGCCGCCGCCAAGGCGCCCGCGGCCTATGCCGATATCCTCGACGAATATGCGCAGGCACTGACCGGCGCGGAGCGCTCCACCGAGGCGAGCACCGTGCTCGATCGGGCCGATGCGCTGCGGGGCGACCATCCGGGCAAGCAGTCGATCACGGATCGGACGCCGTATGGAAAATTCTGCCGGCTCATCTAGCACGCGGTCTTGCGCCGACGACGAAGCCCATGCAAACCGCCTGCGGTGCGAGCAGCCATGCCCCTTCCCGCATGAACGCCGTTGCATGCAGCGACACAAAACCACGCAGATCAGAGTTCGAGAGACTTCAGGAGAAATCGCGTTCGCCCTCCACTAGCCTGCTTTGAGTCGCCCTGTAGATGGGACGACCAAGACGCTTTTCGATCAACGCATTGCTAGGGAGATCATGCATGAAGCATGAAATGAAGACGCTGCTCGCGCTGCTGGCCGCTACGGGTTTCTTTGCCGCTACCGGCGCACAGGCCGATACGGTGGCCGTGACGTCCGTGACGAATCTGAGCGATCCGTCGACGCAGTCGGTCGTGTCGAAGGGGGTGGCCTCTTTCGTTGGCACCAAGCAAATCGTTCTGGCGCTCGCCGGCAAGACCTGCACCTGGGTCGGCTCGGCCAGCGCGATCGGACCGGTGGGCTGCAACTACGGCATCACGGTGAACGGCACCAACCAGCTGTCCAATCCGGAGAGCAACAGCAACCCCAACTGCACGCCGGCTTCGCAGATGATCGCGATGTGCAAGTAAAGCAAGTGAAGCGCGTGCGCGGGTAACCGCCACCCGCGACACTTTCCGGTTTCCTGGGGAACGCCGCCCGAAGCGCGCTGGAACGCCGCGCTTCGGGCGGTTGACGTTTTGCGCTGCCATGCGCAGACGGGCGCTTGACCGGGCGCCGATGTCTTTCGTGCCGCAGCCGTGGGCCCAACCGCAGTTGCGCCGCCACGCACCCATCCCGTTCGGCAAGCGATGCCGTCCTTCGCGCAGAGCGATGGGGCGGTGGCCGCGCCGCAAATAGACTAGGCAATCTTTTTTTTCATGAGCACGCCGTGCATCGCGTGCCGGGCTGTGCCGTCCCGCGCGATGCCGTGCGGCACCGGACGGTTCAATGGGAAATCTCTTTTCAATCAATCGGTGGTACCAGTGGTGGTACCCGCAGGCTGCTGTCGAGCAAACGGGTTCGGCGTCCCCGGCCAGCACGGAGGCGTCCAACGAGCACAACGAGCAAGCTCCGCTTCGAGCCCGTACCGCTTCCGGCTCGCTGCAGGGCCTGGAGCGCCGGGGCGAGGTGGCTGCCGCCCCGCCCATAGCGGTCTCCGCGCTGCCGCAGGAGTTGTGGACGGAGATCGCGAGCCACACCAGCCCCCAAGCGCTCCAAACCATGCGCGCCGTCAGCAAGACATTGAAGGCTGCGGCTGAAGCCGCCGCTGCCGTCACGAAACCGCCGGTCAAGCTCACGGTCAGGAGCAGCGACGAGCTTCGGGCACTGCGGGACACCGAGGGCTACGCCGCGCTGGAGTCGTTGACGCTGCAGGGGTCTTTCACCGACGAGGATCTGGCGGCGCTGCCGGCTGCGCTGAAGGCACTGGACCTGAGCCGGTGCGGTCGCCAGATCACCGCGGCCGGGATCGCGCATTTGAACGAGCTGCCCCTGGCCGAACTGAATGTGCGCAACAACCGGATCGACGACGAGGGCGCACGGTTGCTGGCCGCCCATCCCACCCTCACCACGCTGAACGTGGCGAGCAACGGGATTGGCGATGCGGGCGCGCAAGCCCTGGCCGCCAACACCAGGCTCGAGTCGCTCGATATCAGCTTCAACGAGATCGGCGGCGAGGGCGTGCAAGCGCTGGCGGACAACGCGACGCTCAAGACACTGAACATCAGCTCCAACCACATTGGCGACGCCGGCGCACTGGCACTGGCCGCCAACACCACGCTCACCGCACTGAGCACCAGTTGCAACCAGATCAGCGATGCGGGCGCGCAGGCACTGGCCGGCAGCGAGAGCCTCACCTCGCTCGACATCAGCGGCAACCATTTCGGTGACGCTGGGGTACAGGCGATCGCTGCCAATACCCGGCTCAGGCGACTCGATATCAGCGACAACCGGATCAGCGAAGCGGGGGTGCAGGCAGTGGCGGCCAACACCACGCTGACCGAACTGCGCATCGCCGACTGCGAGATCGGCACCGCGGGTGCGCAGGCCCTGGCGGCCAATACCAGGCTGGTGTCATTGGATGCGGGCGACAACGGGATCGGCGCGGAGGGCGCGCAGGCCTTGGCCCGCCATGCCACGCTCAAGCAGCTGAATCTGGAGAAGAACCCGATCGGCGACGCAGGGGCGGTAGCCTTTGCCGATAACGCCACACTGCGCTCGCTGAATCTCAAGGGCTGCAAGGTCACCGACAGCGGTCTGCGCGTCCTGGCCACCAATGCCACGCTGCGCACGCTCAATGTCAGCGACAACAGGATCACCGCTCAGGGCGCAAAGGTCCTGGCTGCCAACAGCACGCTCACCTCGCTGGACGTCAGCCACAACGGCATCGAAGACGAAGGCGCGCTGGCGCTGGCCGCCAACACCGTGCTGAAGGTGCTGAACATCTGCTACAACGCGCTCACCGTCAAAGGTGTGAAAGCGTTGGCCGCCAGCACGACACTGGCGGTGCTCGACATCAGGGCAAACGGCTACAGCGCGACCATCGAGCGCGCGCTGCAAGCGGCCGTGCCGCAACTGAAGGCGCTGGCGGCGCGCAATCGCCTCACCATCCGTCTGTAGAAACGACGGCGGTGCGCTAGGTGGCTTCCCGCCACTCCGCCATCGCCATCAGCCCGAATCCGCCCATGCCGAGCATCGCCAGCCACATCCCCGTGGCATCCCACTGGAAGTGCCACGGATGTTTCGGGTAGACCAGCTTCAGCGACAAGTACGTCCAGATGCAGTAGACGATCAGGTACGACGGCAGCGAGATCAGCACCAGCGCGGCCTCCCGGGCCGCCACCGCGAACGTGCCGATGACCGCGCCGCCGGCCAGCATGATGGCCAGCGCCGCGATGACGAACAGGCCCGCGCCGGCTTCCGACCCGGTCGCCCGCGGCGGCGTGTTCGCACCGAACAACGCGGTCAGCACCACGAACAGCACGAACGCCGCCGCCCAATAGAAGCCGAGCCCGATTGCCCGCCTGGCCGCTGCCCGGTGGCCGATGCGCGCGGTACCCGGGGAAGACGCTTCGGGTCGAGATAGCACAACCATGATCACCGGCGCGGCCGCGAATGCCAGACCGAGCAGGATCGACAAGACGTCGATCTCGGATGTGAAGAGGCCCACGCCCTCGTTCACGGCCAGCGATGCGAAGAGCAGCGGCTTTGCCCAAGACCAGCCGCGCATGAGCGCGATCGCAATCCCGACATTGGCGGCGGCCGCGCCCGCCACCCAAAGCCACTGGCCCTTGACCGACAGGCTGGAATGCGGGATCAGCGGCGTCGTCCACGCATAGCCGGCAACGCGCATCCGGTACAGCGTCAGGAACGCCGAGGCCGCGGTCAGCAGCAGGAAGTAGGCGGCGATGGTGGGCAGTACCGGCTTTTTCATGAGGGATGCGGGTGTCAATGGAGCGCGTGAGTTGGCCGGTGCACTGCTAGCACCAGCCTGGCTGGATCGCGAATGGCTGCGGGTCGATGCGGAAGGTGAATGCGCGGGGCCGCTTCATGGGTGAGGTGGCGCAACGTATTCCACCCACACGAGTTCGCCAGGATGGTGTTCCTGGATCGTTTGAAGGGCGTCTTGCAGAACATCGGGTGATGCGTCGCCCAACGTATAGGTGAATCGCGAAACTTGCCGGCTGGCCAGTTCGCGGTAGCCGTCGCCGCTGATGGCATCCGCGCCGCACCAGATCGGCATGCCCTGTTTTGAGTGCAGTGCGTCTTGCAAGCCCTGCGGCGTGATGGCGAGAAAAACCATGTGAGATGGACCGAGTGAATGATGTGTTTTGCGGCGCCCGCAATGTTCCCGTTCGCGCATCCATGGCGGCGTGCCGCCTGCCGAATTTGCCATTGCACGGTGCGGCCGAAAGCGGTTGGATTGTTGCATAGTCGTTCGCTCCGTCGGCCCCGGCTTCGCGGGCGGACGGGAAGAGGGCAAGGCTTGCATGGCCTGGGCGCTTATCGTCAGGGGTTTCGGACCGATGCTGCCCAGGCAGATATCTGCTCGGAAGCGCTCGGAGATCCGGCAAGCCATTCCGCCGTCCCGGCGCTCCCTCAAGCTATCCCGCTCCGCTGTCGTTAGCCTCAACAACAATTCCAAATCGGTCGGGGGCACCATGACGCACAACTATCTGGAACCGTGTGAAGTCATCGAGGAGGTGTTTGCGTCCACCCACGCCAGCGTGGCCGATCTGGGCGGCCGGGTGGTGGCGCTGAGCGGCTTCGCGTCCTGTGCGCTGTCGTACATTCCGGCCGAGCAGCGGGCCGATCTGGAAGGTGCCTTCCGGCGCCTGATCGCAGCGCAGCTGGAGTCGGCGGTGGAATCGTCGATGCCGGAGGCGTTCAGTGATGCGCTCATGCTGCAGTTCGGCGCCTTGATGGGCGCGCTGCGGAGCGTGGCGGGATAACGTCAAACCCGGGACGGGCAAACGTTCCCGCTGGCGACCTGGGATTTTGTCTTCGATACCTTGTCTGGGCGGGTATTTTAGGCATTTGATTGCCTGGGCATGCACAAGCGACGGGTGGGCCTGAAATTTCAAAATGTGAACCCCACTGCGCAAGACCGGAACCCGCTACTCTAGCCGTGCTGGTCGAGTTTCCCTGCTCGCATCAGCCTATGCATTCAGACGCCCGCCGCAATGGTGGGCGCTTTTTTTTTTTGGGGGTGACCCGTCCTGAATAAGGTTGACACTTTTCCCGAGTGGAGAAGGTGGAACGAGGATGGAAGCGGCAAAGAAGCGAACGCAGCGGGACTACAGTCTGGCTTTTAAGCTGTCGGTGGTGGAGCAGGTCGAAAGAGGGGAACTGAGCTACAGGCAAGCGCAGCAGCGGTACGGAATCCAGGGACGCTCGACGGTGCTGGTATGGTGTCGCAAACACGGTTTGCAGGACTGGGGGAGCCCGTCCGGTCGTCAGAGAACGAGTTCAGTTATGTCAGAGAAGGAACCCAAAGCCCTCACCCCCGAGCAGCGCATCAAGGAGCTGGAAGTGCAGCTCAAGGAGGCGAAGGAGAAGGCCGCGCTGTTCGAGGCGGTGGTCGACATCATGCGCCGCGACTATGGGGTGGTGGTAAAAAAGCCCTCGGGCAGGTCATCTCGCAAAGGCTCGTCCCAGGGCTGAGTGTCGAGCGGGCCTGCCGATATATCGGCATCAGCCGCCAAGCGTATTACAAGCGTTGCGCGCGCGAACGCACCTGCAGCGCCCAAACCGAGCAGGTCACCACGCTGGTGCGGCAAGTGCGCATGCGCCAGCCACGCCTGGGCACGCGCAAGCTGCACCACTTGCTCGCGCCGAAGTTGACCCAGGCGGGCATTGCGCTGGGGCGAGACCGGTTGTTCGACTTGCTGCGCGCCGCGCGCCTGCTGGTTCCCACGCAACGTGCGTATCACAAGACCACGCACAGCCACCATCGCTTCCGGCGACACCCGAACCTGCTCAAGGACGGTCCGGACCAAGTCGTCCCCACTGGCCCGGAGCAGGTGTGGGTGGCCGACATCACCTACTTGCCGACTGCGGGGCGCTGCGTGTACCTGAGCCTGGTGACGGACGCGTACTCACGCAAAATCGTTGGTTACCACGTCCATGACAGCCTGCATGCCGAGTCGGTCAGCCGAGCGCTGAAGATGGCGCTCAAGACGCGCCAAACCAAGCAGCGGTTGGTGCACCACTCGGATCGCGGCATCCAATACTGCTCGGGCGAATATCAGCGCATCCACAAACGGCACGGCCTGACGTGCTCCATGACCGATGGCTACGACTGCTACCAGAACGCCTTGGCCGAACGGGTCAACGGGATTCTCAAGGGGGAGTTCCTGCTCAGTCGTCCGGCCAACCTGGAACAGGCCGCGCGCATGGTGGCGCAGTCCTTGCACATCTATAACCACGAACGGCCACACCAGTCCCTGGAATACAAAACGCCCGATGCGGTGCATCGGGCGTCTAGTGGCTGAACTGCGTGTCAACCTATATCAGGACTTGACAGGGGAGTGTCGATTTGGCTGCCATCCGTCCGGGGCGAACAGGGTTGCTTTGGCCTGTGCGTGAGCTGACTGCACACTGACCGACAACATGCCGGTCCGGCGCACCGGCCTGATCCGGCAGGCTGAGCAGTTGGGCTGCCGATGGCAGCCTGGCGCGCTATCGCCTGACCGTGGTGCTGTGGTTCCGGCGTGCCACCCAGCAACGGCACAGCCAGGTGTTCCGGAACCGGCCGCTGGCGGACCGCCTCGACAAGTGCTGTCGCCGTATGAGCCTTACGCCGCATGGCGCTTCGCCGCTGGGGCGAAAGACCGCATGGCGGCATCCGGGACGCTGCGCCTCGATCCGCCGCTGCAGGCCACAATGCACGATAGCTCGGCGGGCGTGGCAGACCTGTCTGATGGAACGGTTCAGTGCCGGTGCGCGCCCGATTTGCCCTACGCCGCCAGCACCGCCGCCAGCCGGTCGATCACCATCGGCCACCCGGCGCGCATGCCCTCGAACGCCGTCTTGCCCATCGGCGTCTCCAGATCAAAGCCCGCGTGTTCGAGCGACAGCCGCGTGCCGTCGCCTTCCGGCGCGAGGGACCAGGTGATGACGGTGTTCAGCACGCCCGGCGCGAACGCGTAGGACAGCCGGCGCGCTGCCTCGGCCGCGAGCACCTCGCAGGGCTGCATTCCCCATTTGCCCATGTCGAGCGTGAAGCGGTGCCCGACGACGGGGCGGACATCGCCCGCAGCCCACCACGTTGCGTGGAGCGCCGGGTCAGTCAGGGCGGCCCAGACCTCGGCGGGCGAATGCGGGAGCGTGCGGGTGAGGCGGATGGCTGCGGGTTCTGTCATCGTCTGCGCGGGTGGGGCGAGCGGGCGTCGCGTTGCGGATCGCCCGTATTCTGGCACGTCAGAACTTGTGCCGGACACCCGCGAGCGCGGCGGTCCGTCCGCTCCCGGCCACGACTGTGCCGCCGCTGCCCAGCGCGAGCGCCGAGCCGTTGCGGTTCAGGGCGCGGGCCGCCGGCCTGCCGGACGGTGCCCTGCCCGGCGGGTTCGGCGGTGTTCGCGTGTTGGTGTACTGGCAGTGCCCATCAGGCTAGTGTCGTGAGTTAGAAATTCGTTTCATCATTGTTTTTGCTGCCGGTGGTGACGAAACGCTGCTGGAAGAGGCGCTCGGATTCGCGTAGCCCCTCTTCAGTGAGGATCACGGATTTCGCTTTATTGATGGGATCGCCGATGAGGCCACGTTCATGAAGTCGGTTAAGCGTATCCCAATCGAAGCTTTTCCAGGCACGGTTGTGATCATGCAGGGTCAAGTAGAGAAGCGCGAGGACGGCATCGTCGATGGCAGCAGTGTCGATGTTCATGGTGTTCATTCCGAGGCTCTTTGGACCCGAGCGCAAAACCGCTCGAGGCTCGCGAGAATGTCATCAGCCGATTTGCTCCAGGCGAACGGCCGAGGATTCGCGTTATAGACATCGAGGTAATGCCGGATCGCTTCTTCAAGTTGCCGTGTCGAGCGATGCGTGCCACGTCGAATGTATTTCTCGGTGAGCGTAGCGAACCAACGTTCGACCTGATTGAGCCACGACGCAGAAGTCGGCGTGAAGTGAACATGGAAGCGCGGGCGACGTGCAAACCAGCTCTTAATTGAAGGCGTCTTGTGCGTACCGTAGTTGTCCATTACCAGATGCACATCCATTTCGGCAGGCACGCTGGCGTCAATCGTGCGCAGGAACTGCAGGAATTCGCTGCTGCGATGGCGCCGATGCAATTCACCGATGACTTCGCCTGTGGCGATGTCCAGCGCAGCGAACAGCGTGGTGGTGCCGTGGCGCATGTAGTCGTGAGTACGGCGCTCAGGAATGCCGTGGGCCAATGGCAGTATGGGCTGCGTGCGGTCCAACGCTTGGATCTGGCTCTTCTCATCCACGCACAACACCATTGCCTTGAGGGGCGGATCCAGGTACAGGCCGACGATATCGCGAACCTTGTCGACGAACAACGGATCGCTCGAGAGCTTAAAGGTCTCTTGCCGATGCGGCTGCAGACCGAAGGCTCGCCAGATTCGCGACACGGCTGTCTGCGAGAGTTCCATCTCCCGGGCCATCGTGCGCGTACTCCAGTGCGTCGCTCCCGCAGGTACCGATTCGAGCGTCTTCGCAATAACGGCATCGACACGCGCATCGTCAATCGTTCTGGGCGCACCGGGACGCGGCGCATCGAGCAGACCGTCGAGCCGATGTGCCACGTAGCGTGCACGCCATTTCGATACCGTTTGCTGGGTGACCCGCAGTTTCGCCGCGACTGTCTTGTTGTCGATGCCGTCGGCGCAGGTCAGCACAATCCGCGCTCGCAATGCCACCGCCTGCGCTGTCTTGCGGCGCATCGTCAGCGCCGTGAGTTGCTCGCGCTCCGTTTCGCTCAACACAAGTTCCGCCTTGGGTCTTCCGCTCATCGCCGCCTCTTCGTGTCCGTGGCATTCACTTCACGGTACTACAGGCAGCACATTATTCAATGAATTTCTAACTCATGACACTAGGCAGTGGGCGCTCAGCGGCCCTGCGGTCGGTCGGGCGCGTGCGCTTCCACGAGTCGCTGGTGGAGGCCTCGGGCAACGCGTTCTTCATCGATACTATCCGGAACACGCCCGCCAGCACCTCCACATCCTCGACCTGCCCGCGCGCGAGCGCAACGAAGCGGCCTCGGACATGATGCGCGCGCACCTGCGCCACACGCTCGATGCCATCACCCACATCGCCAGCATTCTCGAACCCTAGCCAGCATGACCCTCGAACCGACCCTGCTTGCCGATCTCGCACCCACGGGCGCCTTGCGCGCCTCCATCAACCTGGGCAACCCCATCCTGGCCGGCCTGGATGCGCAGCGGCAGCCGGCCGGCGTCTCCGTCGATCTGGCGAACGCCCTGGCGCAGCGGCTCGGCGTGGCGCTGGAGCTGGTGGTGGTCGATGCCGCCGGCAAATCGGTCGATGTGGTGTCGCAGGAGCAGGCCGATGTCGGCTTCTTTGCGATCGATCCGCGCCGCGCGGCCAGCATCCGCTTCACCGAGCCCTATGTCCTGATCGAGGGCTGGTACCTGGTCCGCGCGGACTCGCCCATCCGCGGCAACGCCGAGGTGGACCGCGCCGGCAACCGCGTGGTGGTCGGCCAGGGCAGCGCCTACGACCTGTTCCTCACGCGCGAACTGCGGCACGCGGAGATCGTTCGCGCGCCGACCTCGCCCGCCGTGGTGCAGACCTTCCTGGACACGCAGTGCGAGGTCGCCGCCGGCGTCAGGCAGCAGCTCGAGGCCGATGCGGCGCACCGGCCGGGGCTGCGGCTGCTGGATGAGCGCTTCATAGTGATCCGCCAGGCGATGGGGGTGCCCGCCGGGCGGGGGCCGCGCGCCGCGCAGTATGTGGCGCGCTTTGTCGAAGAGATGAAGGCGAGCGGCTTCGTCGAGCGCGCGCTGCAGCGGCACGGCGTGACCGGCGTGTCGATCGCGCCGGCGGCCGTGATTTGAGACCGTGTTCGAGCACCAGCAGGTGACGCCATGAACGATTGCACCGCCCCGGCATCGGCATCGGCAGCCAGCCCGGCCATCCGCTCGAGCGCCGCGCCGGCGAGGTCTGGGTAGTCGGCCAGAGCCCCGCTTGGCAGCAGGACGCCGACGACAAGTTCGCCACCAACGCGCGACTGTGCTGCCATGGCTTGCCGGTCGCGGCCTCGGCCCTGATGGGCCGTGCGGCCAGCGGCCGCCGGCATCGTGCCGGTCACCGGCCGATGCGCTGCTGCGAATGCGCGGGGTAGCGGTCGCCCGCCACGATGATCTGCGCCAGCGCCGCCTTGATGGCGGGCAGATCTGCTGGCGTCAGCGCCACGGCGGCCGTGCCGCCGTTTTCCTGGAGCCGATGCGGCTTGGTCGTGCCCGGCATCGGCGCACGATCGATGGCGTGCGTTAGGGCAGCAGTTCCAGGTCAGGCAACTGTGGCGCCTTGGGCGGCGTCGCGGGGTCTTGCTCCGGCGCGGCCAGCAGCTCCAGGCTGTGGCGGGGCAGGTCGTCTGCCGTGGCCAGCGCTTCGGGTATCTCGGGCGCTTCGGGTACCTCGGCCGGCTCGGCGGCAGCGGCGTCCGCAGCTTCCGCGGGAGGAGGGGGCGCGACGAGCACGACGGGCACCGCTGCCGCGTCCGCATTCGGGCCATCGCCCTGCACCGTCAGGTACAGCGGATTGTCCGGGTCGAACGTGCGGCCCAGCGCGGCGGCCTCGGCCCATTCGGGAGAGGCGGCGCCGACCCGCGCCAGCATGTCTTCGGCGATGCCCTGGAAGCCCTGCGCATCCTGGCGGTTGGCGAAGATCTCCATCAGCTTGAGGCGGATGGCCTGGCGTTCCGGATGCTGCTCGAGCGTCTCGCGCAGGATTTCCTCGGCCTGCACGTCGCGGCCGTAGGCGATGTAGACATCGGCTTCCGCGATCGGATCGACGTCGTTGTTGTCGTTGCCGCCGCCGACGCGGAAATCGGTCCCGAACACGCTGTGCTGCGACGGGTTGATGTTCTGGCTGCCGGCCGGGCCGAACAGCGAGTTGGCATCGGCGATCACGGTGTTTTCCCGCGACAGCAGGCTGTTCTGGAAGCCGTGCGGGCGCACCGGCGTCTGCTGGAGCCGGCGATACACCACCCAGCCGCCCAGCAGCGCCACCAGGCCCAGCGCCAGCGAGACGACCGGCAGCGACGAGAGCCACGATGCCTTCCGGGCCTGTGGCTGCGCGACGGCGGCCACCGGTGCCTGTTCGGGTGCGGCGGCAGGCGCCGAAGCCTCGGCCACCGGTGGAGACGCGCTGGCCGCCGTCTCGATCGGCGCAGCCGGAGCGGCCGGCGTTTGCGCCTGCATTGCCGGGGCCGACGGCCGCGTCTCGGCTTGCGGCGCCGGCGCACTGGCGGCTGGCATGGGCGGCGCGCTGGCGGCGGCCCTGGCGAGCTCCGCGTTCTTCAGCGCGAGCTGTTGCTGCATCTCGGCGAGGCTCTTCTCGAGCTCGGCCACGCGTGATTCCATGGCCTTGAGCGCGCGGTCGTTGGCCACCGGTGCCGCGTCGGCCGGGGCCGGCCGGCTGCGGTCGGTGTCGGGGCCGGCAGAACCGGCGGTCTGCCCGATGCCGTCGCTCATCGTCAGGACCAGCGTGTTGCCAGCCGGCGGCATCTTCAATACGGAGCCGACGCGCAGGCGATTGATGTTGCCGCCGATGAACGCGTCGGGATTGTTGCGGTACAGCGCCAGCACCATCTGGCCCCGCGACGCGGCGTCCTGGCCCGGCGCGGCGTTCGATGCGATGTCGGAGAGGCTGTCGCCGGGCCGCACGGTGTATGTCCTGCCGGGCCCGGCATCCGTTGCGACCGGGGCGGGCCGCGGGCGGGCGGCCTGGCGTGCCGGACGGGCGGCGTGCTGCGGCGCCGGTGCTGGCGCCAGCGCCGCGACCCGGGCTCGCGGTGCGGCGGCCGGCGCCGACGTGGGTTCGGGCACCTTCGGCGTTATCGCCTGCGGTACTTGTATCGGCGCGGCATTCTGGACAGCATTGCCGGAGCTCGCCGGGTCCAGCAGGAAGGTATAGGCGCGGGAGAGCCGGCCGGCGCCCCAGCCCAGGTCGACCAGGATGTCGACGATCGGCTCGCCGATGGGCTGGACGGAACGCACCCGCACCAGGTAGCTGCCGTCGGGCTGGTGCACCAGCGAGGTCCGCAGCGTCGAGACGATCGGGTTGTAGGTCAGGCCGGCGCGCTGATATGCCTCAGGCGAGGCCAGCCTGGCAGCCAGATGCTGGCCTTCTTCGTCGGTGACGTTGATCAGCTCGATCTCGGCCTGCAGCGGCTGTCCGAGATTGGAACGCACGCGCAAAGCGCCGAAGCCGGCCGCGTGCACGGTGGGCTGGACCAGCAGCAGGATTGCCACGGCGATCGCGACGGCCGGCCAGCGAGGACTGCGATGGAACGACTCTCTCTGCCGAAATTGGCTCACCCTCACCCTTCATTCCCCGTTCTTTTGACGTGCCGATGAACTCGGCATCAATGAATTTGCGCTGGCAATCTTACCTAAAACGGGCGCACCAAAGTGTCAAGACGTGTTTTTTCGACCCAGAAAGTCGGGATTATTGGGGCGCGCGCGACACTGCCACGGGGTCGGCTGCCGGTTTTCCAAGGTGTTCGGCGGGTCCGCGCATGGCATGCCGAGCCGCCGCCGGCGATGGCCCGTCTGCCGTCCGGATGCCTGGCCGCGCGGCCCGCAGGGCGGAGGCGGGCACGAGCGGGCGGGCGAGGGCGGCGCTACAATGCTGCGCTCTTTTGTCATCAAATCGGGTCGGCGCCAGGGCGCGGGCCTGTCTGTTGGTATGGCGCATCACCTGGTCCTGACGGTCCTGACAAATCTGCTGCTCGGACTGGGCCTGGGCGTGGCCGGCGGCCTGCTCGGCATCGGCGGGGGCCTGATCGCGATCCCCATCCTCGGCTATCTGTACGGGATGGATCAGCACCTGGCCCAGGGGACGGCCCTGGTGATGATCGCTCCCAATGTGCTGATCGGCTTCCTGCGCTACCACCAGCGGCATCCGGTGCATCTGCGCTCGGTGGCGACCCTGTGCGCGTTCGCGATGGTATCGACCTACGTGGCCGCGCGATTCGCGGCGGGGCTTGATGCCGATCACCTGCGCACGGCCTTCGCCTGGTTCCTGATTGTCCTGGCGGTCTATTTCGCCTCGCAGCTCCGGGACCGGCCCCACCCGGCGCCGGCCGCCGCCCAACCCGAACCCGGGGCGCCCCGCGCCATGCCGCCCGCCGCGATCGCGCTGCTGGGCATCGCCAGCGGCGGCATGTCGGGCATCTTCACGGTGGGCGGCGGGCTGGTCGTGGTGCCGGCGCTGGTGACGCTGTTCGGCATGTCGCAGACGCGCGCCCAGGGCATGGCGCTGGCGCTGGTGGTGCCGGGCTCGCTGATCGCGCTCGCCACCTACGCCCATGCCGGCCATGTCAGCTGGGGCACAGGCATTCCGCTGGCGCTCGGCGGCATGGCTAGCGTGTCGTGGGGCGTGGCGCTGGCGCACCGGTTCTCGCCGATGCGGCTGCGGCTGGTGTTCTGCGCGGTGCTGGTGGGGGCGGCGGTGGCGATGCTGGTGGAGGGGTAGCGATTCCGGTCGGCCCGAAGAAGGTGCTCTTGATGTGAAGGGCGTTTTTGGGGCGATTTCCGGGAGAACCCGGGTCGCCATCGACCGAGGGGGTGTGAAAACGCCTTGAGCGCCGGACTGGATCATCGCGTTCAGGGTGGGTGACCGGATGAACCGGGTCATAGACGGCGAAGGCCGCAAGCAGGTCGCGCTGCATTCCAGCATGCCTCGATGACTGCATCGCCGAGGAGACACCCGTCAGGATCCTGGACGCGTCCGTTGCAGCGCTCGAACTGGCATCGCTGGGATTCGAAGGGGCGATGCCCTCGACGACAGGTCGTCCGCCCGGTCATCCAGCCGTGCGGGAATGCACTTCGCCGCGAATGATCAGGCGCCGTTCATTCGCTCGAACAACGCCTCGCCCTGATGACGCGTGTTGACCGACATGCCGACCAGAATTTCTTCATGGTCATTCTCCAACTGGTCCAACGCTTCCGAGGCGAACGCTTCCGGGGACATCATGGCGCGACTGGCTGTGCCCTTGCTGCGGGTTCCGCTACCCAGATCGGTACCGACGATGGGCGGGACCACCTCCACGACCCTGATACCGGTCTTTCCTAGCTGGTGTCGCAGGCTGAGCGTGAAGGAGTGAATGGCTGCCTTGGTCGCGCAGTAGACAGGCACGTCCGCCATGGGCACGAATGCAAGGCCGGAGCTGACGTTCACGACGGTTGCCTGTTGCTGCTGTTTCAGCAAGGGCAGGATTTCACCGATGAGCCGGATCGGCGCGGTGAAATTGATGGCCACTTCGGTCTCAAGCGCGTCGAGCGCCGAAACGTCTTCGAATGAACGGTGATATTGAACGCCGGCATTGTTGACCAACACGTTGAGCGCCGGGTGTGCGGCATTCAGCCATTCCACCATCGAACGACGGCTTTCCGCGTCGGCGACATCGCAAACACGCGTGACAAGTGCGGGCACCACTGCCTGCGCCTTCTGAAGCGCTTCCGCGCTTCGCCCGCAAATGATGACGCGGTTACCGCGTTCCGACAGTTGCCGTGCAAGCGCGAACCCGATGCCCGTTGCGCCGCCCGTAATGAGAATGGTGTTTTCCGTCAGGTTCATAGTCGAACGTCCTTTCTTACAGTGATTGATGCCAGGATGGCTGGAAATTTCACGAGCCGTTTTTCCCCGAATCCGTGGTGCATCGCTTTTCCGTTCAGTGCGAGCGGCTCCGTGTCAGTGGCCAGGGCGTTCCCAGTGCGCCTTGGCGCCCAGCACGACGGGATCGACGTCCAGAAACGTTCGCGACGTCACCATTTGCTGCGTGCTGTCGAAGAACTTCCGGAAATGCGGCGTCTCACGGTGCGCGTTGTACGTCGCCTCGTCCTTGTACATCTCGAAGACCAGGAATCGATGGGGGTTCTCCTTGAGCGCGACCGCATACAAGGCGAACACGCCAGGCTCAACCCGCACGGACGTGGAGACGCTCTCCTGAAGCACCGCCTTGAATTCCGCAAGTCGCTGCGGATCGACATCCAATTGCGCGATGCGCACATACGGCACGGCAGCCTGCTGCCCGCCGCCGGTCGAAGTCCAGGGTTCCAAGGTTGGCATGGTTCCGTTTCCTGCTGGCTTCTGGATGGTTTGAGCGGCGCTGATCTGTGCAAACAAGCACCCCAGCAAGGTCAACACGATGCGTAAGGTCGATCGCGCGGATAGCGGCGCAGTCACAGGCCACCTTTTCCGGTCAGTCTTTCCCAATTGGCGTGCGCGAATTTCCGCTTGTCGTCGTCATGCATTTGCAGCGTTGCAAGAAAGCGCCGGGCGTCCCCGCCTGGCCGGTACTGGTAGGGGTAATCCGTTGAAAACAGTACGCGCTCGGGCCCGACCGCTTCGATCGCTTGACGCAGATAGGCCGGGCTGAACATGCCGCTGGCGGTCAGATAGAGATGGTTCCGGACGTAGTCGACGAAGGGGCGCCGCAGCTTCGACACCCGATCGAGCATGGCAAGGCGCTCGAGATAGAACATCACCAGTTCTCCCCAGTGGCCGAGGATCACCTGAAGATTCGGATGCCGGTCGAATACACCGGCCAGGACGATGCGTACGAACTGGATACCGGCTTCGTAATGCCATCCGAGACCGAAGGTCGACAGCGCGAGATCGATCGGTGCGCCGAACCCCGCATAGTAGGCATCGCGAACGCTCGCCTGCGGAATCTGTGGGTGAATCAGCAGTGGTACGCCTAGTTCAGCAGCGCAGGCAAAGGTGGGCTCAAACATCGGATGATCGAGAGGCTTGTCGCCGACGCGGCCATAAAGGATGGCGCCCTTGCAGCCGAGTGTCTCGACGCACCGCCGCAGCTCTTGCGCCGCAGCGTCGCCGTCCGCGGACGGCAGTACCGCCAGTGCCTGAAAGCGGGATGGCTTTGCCGCGACGGTTTCGGCCAGCAGATCGTTGACGCGGCGGGCCAGATCCATACCGTGATGCCCCAGGTTGTTGAGGCCCGGGGTTGTCAGTGAGAGAACCTGCACATCGACGCCGGTTTCGTCCATCAGCGCCAATCGCTGCTCGGCGAGATCGGCCAGACGTTCGCCGAGCACGCCCGCATTCAGCGCGAGTGTCCCGTCTTCCGCGCCGGGGCTCGCGGCCCACGCCTGTCTCACCATCTCAGGCAGAACGTGCTCTTCGATTGCGATGATCTTCATCGGTGGCATTCCCCTGATCGCGGACGTGGCATGAGCGGAACAGAGCGGATTGAGGACAGCATCGAATGTCCGGGTTCCCGGCGGGTCAGGGCTTCGCGAGGAGGTGCTTGACGACGGCTTCGCCGACGCCGTGGGCCGAGGCCGGGTTCTGGCCGGTGATCAGACGGCCATCCACCACCACGTTCGCTGCCCAGTTGGGCGCGGGCTGGTGCAGAGCGCCCCGCTGCTTAAGGGTGGTCGCGAGCAGGTAAGGCACGACGTGCGTGTAGTTGACCTCCGCTTCCTCCTCGTCGGTAAAGGCGGCAACCTTCTTGCCGGCAACGAGATGGCTACCGTCGGAAAGCGTCGCATTCACCAGCGCGGCCGGGCCGTGGCAGACCGCAGACACGATGCCGCCGGCTTCATAGATTGCTCGGATGACGCGCTGTACGGCCGGGCTGTCGGCGAAGTCCCACATCGTGCCATGGCCGCCTGCGAAGAACACCGCCGAATAGCGTGCGGGATCGACCTCGCCGAGGACCCGCGAATGCGCGAGTGCCTCGCGAAACCCGGCGTCGTGCCAGAAGCGATCGTTGACCGGGTCGTTGAGGTCGAAGAAGTCAATCGGCGGGTGTCCGCCACGGATCGAGGCGATCTCGGTCGGGATGCCGGCCTGACGGAAGACATCGAGCGGATGGGTGAGTTCGACCATGGCAAAGCCGGTAGGCTCACCGGTGTCGCCCCGGATCGGGTGGCTGGTGACGACGCACAGGACGGGCTTGACGTGATCTGCCATCAATCTGCTCCTTGGGATTTGAGGGAGACCATGTCGATGACGAAGCGATACTTCACATCGCTCTTCAGCATGCGTTCGTAGGCGTCATTGATCTGTTGGATCGGGATGATCTCGACATCCGAGACGATGCCGTGTTTGCCGCAGAAATCGAGCATCCGCTGGGTTTCGGGCACACCGCCGATGAACGAACCCGAGATGGCCCTGCGGCCCCGCACGACGCCGCCGGCGTTCACCGGCGTGCCGAGCGGCCCCATGTAACCGACCAGCACGAGTACGCCTTCGAGTGCCAGCGTCGGCAGATACGGGTTGACGTCGTGGTCATAGGGCACCGTGTCGACGATCAAGTCGAAGCGCCCGGCGACAGCCGCCATCTGCGCCGGATCGCTCGACAGCACCACATGGTCGGCACCCAGGCGGAAGGCATCCGCTTCCTTGCCGGATGAGCGCGTCAACAGGGTCACGTCGGCACCCAGCGCTTTCGCCAGCTTCAACGCCATGTGGCCGAGTCCGCCCAGGCCAATCACCGCGACCTTGCTGCCCTGGCCAACCTCCCAGCGGTGCAGTGGCGACCAGGTCGTGATGCCCGCGCACAGAAGCGGCGCAGCGCCGGCCGGATCGAGCCCGTGGGGAATGGACAGCACAAACGTGTCCCTGACGACGATCGAGTCCGAATAGCCGCCATGGGTCACCGTGCCGTCATGCCTGTCGGTGCTGCCGTAGGTGAAGGTCGCACCTTCGGCGCAGTCCTGCTCCCAGCCTTTCAGGCAAGGCTGGCAGTGCTGGCAGGAGTCGACCATGCAGCCGACGCCAACCAGATCGCCCGCCTTGAAGCCGCTGACCTTCTCGCCGACCTGTCGAACCTTTCCGATGATCTCGTGGCCGGGAACGATGGGATAGCGCGTGAAGCCACCGTGGTTGCGAGCCAGGTGCAGGTCCGTGTGGCAAACCCCGCAAAACAGGATGTCGATGACGACATCATTCGGCCGGGGCTCGCGCCGCTTGAAGGCGAACGGTTCCAGCGCGCCGGCGGCCGACTGAGCGGCATAGCTTGAGACATTCATGATCTGCATTCCTTGAGAGGCTCGGCCACGCCGAGCGCGCCGCTCCTGAGCAGTGAGGGGCCGGAGGTATCAATCAGGCATTGCCTGGAGCGAACAGCAACTCCCAGTTCACGAACGGACCGAGCGGGATGATTTGCCAGTCAATGAGCCCTGCCTTGGCCAGCGGAAATTCGCGCAGGGCTTGCCTGGCCGCTTCCACCGAGTCGCACTCGGCGATGAGGGCGACACCGGGGCGGTCCTGGCGGAAATAGAAATCGCGCACGATGCCGCCTTGGTAGAGCTGCCATGCGTGACGCGCTTCGGCCACCATATGCGACTGGTACTGTTCCAGCCTGGCACCGGGCTGGGGAATGTCGAGACAGAGCAATTTCATCGGTGAGGCTCCTTGGTCGGAGAGAAGGCTGGATCAAACGGGTTGGAGCCGGCGCGCGTGTCCTTCCGACACAGGAATCCGTCGTGCCTCGACGTCCGCCACGCGGCGCACACCCTCCGCCACGCGTTGGGCCTGCTTGGCCGTATGGCCATCGCCGCTGTCATCGATGATCGGAATCTGCATCGGGATGGTCTCGACGAGAAGACAACGGGATTGGAAACGGCAGCGCAAGTCATGACAGACCGCTCGGCGCTGATGCGAATGTTGCGATCGCGTTGGCTGGAGAAGATGCTACTGTAGAAAAGTGCGCGCTAGTGGCGATGGTTTTTCCCATCTTTGTAGAATCAAAGGCTACGAAGCGTCCTGCTTAAGCCGCTATGGTTTGCACGGACAACTGCGATACGCGAGCGGTCCGGCAAAGAAGCACTTGCCCGTTGCCAAGGCGCGTGCGCACGTCTTTCCAATGAGGGATGCATTCATGAAAACGGACATGCGAGGCCGTCTGGACGGCGTGGCGGTCTTCGTCGAAGCGGTGGAGGCTGGCGGCTTTTCCCGCGCGGCCGAACGCCTGGCGCTATCGCGATCGGCAGTGGGCAAGGCGATCGCACGCCTGGAAACACGCCTTGGTGTACGGCTCTTTCATCGCACGACGCGAACCCAGAACCTGACCGAGGATGGCCAGATCTACTACGAGCGCTGCTTGCGGGCGATCGAAGAACTGCGGACCGCCGAATCCCTGCTGGAATCCGGCAAGCAGGAAGTTGCCGGACGGTTGCGGATCACCATGCCGGTCTTGTTCGGCCGCTACTGCATCGCGCCGATTCTGCTGGACTTTGCGCGCCAGCATCCCAAGCTGGAGCTCGAGCTGAGTTTCAGTGACAGGCCGGTCGACATGATCGCGGAAGGTTTCGACCTCGGCATTCGAAGCGGCGCATTGGGTGAAGCCACCGGACTTTGCGCGCGCCCATTGGCAACGCAGCCCAAAGTGCTGTGTGCCGCCCCTGGTTACCTCAAGGCTCACGGCGAGCCCGACACGATTGAAACCCTGGCCGCGCACGATGTGCTGATTCACTGGCGAACCGGCTTTCCATACCCGTGGCTGTTGCCCGACGCGGATGGCCGGTTGACCGAAGTCAGGCTCGCTTCGCGCCTGCGGTTCGACGATCTGGAAGTTACCGCCGACGCGGCAGTGGCGGGCATGGGCATCGCATGGTTGCCGCATTGGCTCGTACGGGATCGAATTCGGGCCGGCGCGCTCGTTGCGTTGTGGGAGAAGCGGCCTGCGGCTTCCATGGACAGCCATGCCATCTGGCCGGCGGCGGATTACATGCCGCTACGGGCACGCCTTGCCATCGACACGCTCGTCGACAAGCTGCCGGGCGTAGTGGGAGTGAAGGCTCCCATCGTGCGTCCGGGTTGGCACACGCCAGGCGTCACAGCCGGCCCTTCACCGTCACCGCGGAGCAAGCGCCGAACGCGCTGACGCGGAACGCAGTCTGCAGTGATGGCGCGCCATCCTCGAGACGGACAGGGTGCAGCGTGCGTGGATGCGCATGAGCCTCGACGCGGCCGCCGCCCGCATGGACCACGCCAGACGGGACGTCTTGCTGGGGATGTCGACCTCGCGCGGACCCGGGAGACGCTGTTCGGTCGATTGGAAGCGCTGCAGGCCACCTTGCAGCAGGAGCGCGATGCCGCGCTGGCGGAGGCGTCGCGCGCCCAGGCGCCCAGGAGCAAAGGCAAGGGGCCGAAGGGCAAGGGCAAAGCCAAAGCCAAGTGACGGGCCGCCGGCCGGGGGCCGGCACGATCGCATGGATGGATGTGGCGGTTACGGCGCGGCCGCCTCTCGTCTCGTGTACCGCGCTGCCCGCGACCGTCCGGTCAGCGCTTGCGCACCGCCACGCTCCCGATCGAATACCCCGCCCCGAACGAGCAGATCACGCCCAGATCGCCTGGCTGCAGGTCGCCGCGGTGCCGGTGGAAGGCGATGATGGAACCGGCCGAGGCGGTGTTGGCGAATTCGTCCAGGATCACCGGCGCGTCGTCCGCCGTGGCATCGCGGCCCAGCAGGCGCTTGCCGATCAGCTGGTTCATGCCCAGGTTGGCCTGGTGCAGCCAGAAGCGGCGCACGTCCGCCGGCGTGTGGCCGAGCGCTTGCAGGTGGCCGGCGATGTGCTCCGCGGCCATCGGGCAGACTTCCTTGAACACCTTGCGGCCTTCCTGGCGGAAGAGCTGGTCGCGGTCGTCGGGGTTGCGGTCTTCGCTGCGCGACAGGAAGCCGGCGTTGTTGCGGATGCTGTTGGAGAAGCGGGTCGCCATGCGGGTGCCCAGCACGTGCCACTGGTCGCGGGCGCGCGCGTCGTCGGCGCGCTCGACCACCACGGCGGTGCACACGTCGCCGAAGATGAAATGGCAGTCGCGGTCCTGCCAGGCCAGGTGGCCGGAGGTGATCTCGGGGTTCACCATCAGCGCCATGCGCGCCGAGCCGGTGCGCACGGCGTTGATCGCCTGCTCCAGGCCGAAGGTGCCGGACGAGCAGGCGACGTTCATGTCGAAGGCGTAGCCGCCGGCGCCCAGGGCGTTCTGGATCTCGATGCCCATGGCCGGATACGGGCGCTGCATGTTGGCGGCAGCGCAGATCAGCATGTCGACGTCGGCGGCCTCGCGGCCGGCAGCCGCCAGCGCCTCGCGCGCCGCCGCCACGCCGATCTCGGCCTGCAGCGACAGGGCGTCGTCGCCGCGCGGCGCGAGGCGCGGCCGCATGCGCGCCGGGTCGAGCACGCCCGCCTTGTCGATCACGTAGCGCTGCCGGATGCCCGATGCCTTCTCGATGAACTCCACCGAAGACTCAGCCACGGCGGCCAGCTCGCCGGCGGCGATGGCGGCGGCGTTCGCTTCGTTGTAGCGCCGGGCATAGGCGTTGAAGGACGCGACCAGTTCTTCGTTGGTGATGACCCCCGGCGCGACCCACAGGCCGGTGCCGCTGATGACGACATCATGCATAGCGTACGTGCGTGAAATTGGCGTGGCGGCGACGATAGCACGGCGGACCGGCGGAGAACGGGCGTTTGAAGTGGGGTGGAGGCACCACGGGCCGGGGCACCGTCACCCTTCAATCAACGTGGCCCGTGGCCGTGGCCTCGCGCTTGCCGCGCCGCCGAGCGCCGCCCGTACCGCGCAATCTCGTCCGCCACGATCCGGTGCAGTTCCGGCCAGGACACCGGCAGCGGCACGAACACGCTGTGATTGTTGTCCGATGCATCGCACAGCTTGATATGGCTGACCTGCCCGTCGGCACCACAGGTGACATGCAGGATGCGCGTGGCCGATGCAGGGTGCCAGACCGCCGTCCCGAGAAAGTACGCGCGGCCGCTGCCCCGCTCGGCGGGGTCGGTGATCAGGTCGAAACGACGGGTCAGGAAGGCATGGAGCGTATCCCGGGTCATGCCGGGCGGCACCGGCCGGCCATCCGCTGCCATGTCGGGCGGGTTTGCGTGCGGCATGTCCAGTGCGTGCGTTCAGCCGCCGTGCGATTCGGCGAAACGGTCCGTCGCCGCGATCAGCTGGTCCAGGATGCCGGGCTCGGTCCAGGCGTGCCCCGCGCCCTCGATCAGATGGAACGCGGCGTCCGGCCAGGCCTGGTGCAGCGCATGGGCATACCGCACGGGGCAGGGCATGTCGTATCGGCCGTGCACGATCACGCCGGGGATGCCGGCCAGGCGGTACGCATCGCGCAGCAGCTGTCCGTCCTCCAGCCAGCAGCGGTGCGTGAAGTAGTGGTTCTCCAGCCGCGCGAAGGCCAACGCGAAATGGTCTTCCGCATGCTTGGCGCTGTTGGACGGATCGGGCAGCAGGGTGATGGTCTCGCCTTCCCACACGCTCCATGCGCGGGCGGCCTCGATCTGTTTCTGCGGATCGCTGTCGGTCAGCAGCTTGCGGTAGGCGGCAATCATGTTGCCGCGCTCGCTTGGCGCGACGGGCGCCTGGAAGTGCGCCCATTTTTCGGGGAACATCTCCGACACGCCGTATTGGTAGTACCAGTCGAGCTCGGCCTGCGACACGGTGTAGATCCCGCGCAGCACCAGTTCGCTGACGTGCTCGGGATGCTTCTGCGCATACGCGAGCGCCAGCGTCGAGCCCCACGAGCCGCCGAACACCAGCCAGCGCTCCACGCCGGCCAGCGCGCGCAGGCGCTCGATGTCGTCCACCAGGTGCCAGGTGGTATTGGCCTCCAGCCCCGCGTGCGGCGTGGAGCGGCCGCAGCCGCGCTGGTCGAACAGCAGCACGTCGTAGCGTGCCGGATCGAACAGCCGGCGATGGTCGGCCGAGATGCCGCCGCCCGGCCCGCCGTGCAGGAACACCGCCGGCTTGGCGCCGGGCGTGCCGACGCGCTCGTAGTAGACGCTGTGCCCATCGCCGACATCGAGCTGGCCGGTCGCATACGGTTCGATGGCGGGGTAGAGGGTGCGCAGCTCGGGCATGGCGGGATTCCCAGGATGGATGGTGGAGTGGCGAGTGTAGCGCCCGCGCTCGCGAGGCCGGGGGGTGCGGGCACACACCGACCTCGCTATCATTGCCATCCTTCGCAAACAGAGCATGGCATTCCGCCATCGACACGCATTCGCTATGAAGACCCTTCTCAAGTGCCCGGGTATCGGTATCCGGCAGACCGCGGCACTCGCCTGCGCCCTGTGGCTGACCGCGGGCTGCGCGGCGACCGGCATCGGCGCCGGCGCGCAGGAAAACGCCTTCGCGCCGCTGGTGCGCGGCCTCGCAGATCGCCTCACCACGGCCGACCAGGTGGCCCTGAGCAAGTGGGACACGGGCCAGTCCGTCTACGATCCCGAGCGCGAAGCCAAGGTGATCGCCAACGTCTCCGGCCTGGCGCCTTCGTATGGGCTGACGGCCGAGGATGTCTCCAGCGTGTTTGCAGACCAGATGGAAGCCAACAAGACCGTCCAGTACGCCCTGCTCAACGGCTGGCGCCGTGACGGCGCGGCGCCGTCCGCGCCGCGGCAGAGCCTGCGCGATGTCATCCGCCCGCGGCTGGACACGCTGCAGGCTTCGATTCTGTCGGGCTTGCGCGATACCGCATCGCTGCGCCGCGCGCCGGATTGTCAGGCGCAGGCCGCCATCGCGGCAGGCAAGGTGGCGCAGGAGCGGTCGCTCGACGCGGTGCATCGCGTTGCGCTGGACCGCGCGACGGCGCGCCTGTGCGTCAAGCGCTGAGCGCTGAGCGCAGACCCATCGGACGCAAGCGGCGGCCCGGCATGACGCGGGCCGCCGGAACCGCATTCACCATCACCACGGCGGGGCCTGCCCCGTCGCCGCAGCGCCCGCCACGGCCGCAGCCCGGGCCGTAACCCCGCCCGCCCGCAGCGCGCCGGCCCGGCGCGTCCAGCCACGCTGCGCCGCCGGTGTGGCGGCACCTTCCAGCCGTACCCCATTTCCATCCCACTGAATTCGGCTGCGCCGCCATCGCAGATCGGGCATGGTCGCGCCGAGACCGGCGATGTATTGATCGGCTTAATTCATTGTAAATATGCCGGATTCAAATTAATGATGTGATTTTTGAATCGCATGAAAAATGGCGGCCGGATGCGGATATTGCAAGAATAATGAGATTTGAGATTTGTTGAGAAATACCGGAAATCGGCACGGATACTATTCGCCCCGCTTTTGGGGGGTAGACCCGATCGGTCATCCCCGATATTTGCCGGCGTGCTTCGCATATGCCGGAATCCACCGGGTTCGCGGCATGCATGCCGTATTCGGCATGGCGCCGGGACGACCACTCGATTCATGTCTCGTTAAAGGAAAATCCACTCATGATGGTATTGCCTTTTCTCATTTTTTTTATCGGGCTATGCGGCATTCTGCGCGGCCAGCAAAGAATTGGACTCGGCTTGTGGGCGCTTGGCATCGCCGCTGTCCTGGTGCTGTTCCGCATGCACGTGACCAGCACCTTGAATATCGTGCTGTAAAAGCCGGCCTATTCTCCATTCATTACAAGCATCCGATCTCCCATGTCTTCCTCGCTTTCGGTCCGACTCAACACGGTGGGTCTTTTCGGCGTGAGCGCCGTCCTGCTGTATGCCTTTGTCCACCAGATCGTCCTGCACGACCTGCCATGTCCGCTGTGCCTGCTGCAGCGCGGGTGCTTCATCGCCGCGGGTGTGGGCCTGGCGCTCAATCTGCGCTTCGGTGCGCGGCCGGCGCATTACGCGCTGATGATCCTGGCGTCGCTGGCGGGTGCCGCCATCGCCGGCCGCCAGATCCTGCTGCATATCGTGCCCGGCACCGGCACCTACGGTGAAGCGCTATGGGGCCTGCACCTCTATACCCTGGCGTTCATCGCGTTCGCGGCGATGATCGCGGGTACGGCGATCCTGCTGCTGCTGGAGCGTTTGCCCGATGCGGACGAGGGGCTTGCCAAGCGCGCGCCGATGTCGCGCGTGGCCCTGGCGGCGGTGGCCCTGCTGACCGTGCTGACCCTGGGCAATGTCCTCGGCACCTTCCTTGAGTGCGGCGGCGGCATGTGCGCGGACGATCCGGTTATCTACGATCTGCTCGGCCGCTGAAGCGCGCCGGGATGGGATGGGCGGGGCGGCTTCGCCGATGGCGGGCCGCCCCGTTTTGCTGTTCCAGCCGACGCAACTCAACCGTTCGCCTGGCGTGTCTCGCCGAGATCGGACACCAGCGTCCGCCATAGTTGCGGGCGCATTGCGTTCAGAAAGAAATGCCCGCCCTGGAACAGCCGGAGCTGGAACGTTTCGCTCGTGTGGCGGCGCCATTGCGAGAGCTCGCCGCGCGCGGCGATCGGGTCATGCGTGCCGCCGTAGACGATCAGGGGGATCGGCAGCGGTGGCGCCTCTGTGTATCGGTAGGATTCCAGCAAGCCAAAATCGCTGCGCAGGGCTGGCAGCACGTATGCAAGCAGCTCGGGTTCGGCGAGCACGGTCTCGTGCAGGCCGCCGAAATCCTTGACGGCTTCGATGAACGCCGTATCGCCGAGCCCGTGCAGGCGTGGCATCCGCCCCAGCAGTTGGGGCGGGCGGCACGCGGCCACGCACACCGCGGACGGCGGGCGCATACCCCGCTCCAGCAGGCGGCCCGCGAGCACATAGGCCAGGATGCCGCCCATGCTGTAGCCGAAGAAGGCAAAAGGCTCGGGCTGGCCGAGCCAGCCGGTCATATCGTCAAGCAGATGATCGGCCAGGGCATCCATGTCTTCGATGGCGGCCTCGTGCCGGCGGGATTCCCTGCCCGGCAACTGGACCGGGCAGACCTGGACGCCAGCGTGGCTCAGCATTTCCCAATCGCGGTACAGGCTCGCGCCTGCCCCCGCATAGGGAAAGCAGAACACCCGCTGGCGGATCCCCCAGGTGGCCGGGCGCTTGAGCTGGATGATGTTTTCGGCAGACATACGCCCCTTGTGTCCCGCTTCGCGCTCAGGCCATCAGCACCGGCGTCGGCCGGGCGGCATCGGACGATGACAGCGCGGACGACGACAGCGCGCGTGCCTTCAGCGGAACGGACGGCTGCGATACCGCGAACGTGAGGATGTCCACGAAGCGGGCCGAGAGCGACGCGATCGTCTGCCGGTCGAACAAGGCATCGCTGTACTCGAAGTACAGGCGGAAGCCATCGCCGTCCTCCAGCAGGTAGAGCGACAGGTCGCAATCCGAGACGGCGCGGTCGATCGGCAGGTCGGCCAGGCTCACTTCCAGCCCGGCGCCCTCGTCCGCGACGCACGGCACATTGCGCAGCACGAACACCGAGCGGAACAGCGGCGCGTTCACCATGTCGGCCCCGATGCCGGCCACCAGCTTGTCGAACGGCACCTGGTGATTGAATCCACCGGTGATGGCCTGGCGGACCTTGGCCATGACGTCGAAGAATGTGTGGTCGGCATCGAATGTCACGCGCAGCGGCAGGCAATTGACATAGGCGCCGAAGGACGACTCCATGCCGGTTTCACGCTCGCCGGTCATGGCGCCGATGACGATGTCGCCGTTGCCGGAATCCTCGCGGTACAGCACGTACAGGGCCGTGAGGAACGTCAGGAAGACGGTCGAGCCGTTGGCCTTGTCAAAGGCGCGCAGCGCGGCGCCCGTGACATGATCGATCTTGAAGTGATGGGTCGCGCCCGTCATGGTTGGGTGAGGCGTGCGCAGTCGGTCGGGCGTGACCGGATGCTGCGCCGGGATGCCCGCAAGCTGCTGCCGCCAATAGGGCAGGTGGCCAGCGATGAAGGCGTCGTTCACGCGGGCGCGCTGGTAGGCTGCGTAGTCCACGCCCTGGAATGGCATCTCGGGCAGGCGGGGGGCGCCCGGCGTCCGGTGCGCAGCGTAATGTGACGCCAGTTCCTGGATGACCAGGCCGATGGTCCAGCCGTCCACCGCCACGTAGTGCGATGCCACGAGCAGCATGTGTTCGCGCGCACCCAGCCGGATGACGATCGGTCGCAGGTACAGGTCGCGGCTGAAGTCGAAGGTGGTGCGGATCAGCTGGTTGCCGATGTCGATCATCCGGGCTTGCTGGTCGTCTTCGGGCAGGTGGGACAGGTCGTGGTAGACGACCGGTACGTGCCGGGGGGGCTGGATGGTGATGCTGTATCGTCCGTCGAGCCACGCGTAGCTCGTTCGCATCACTTCGTGCCGGCGCAGGATTTCGTCGATGGCGAATTCCAGGGCCGCGCGATCCAGTTCGCCGCGCAGGCGCAGGCCGACAAAGCCGTTGTAGACGACGGTGCCGGAAAATGCCCGCTCGAATTCGAGCACGGTTTCCTGGTGATAGCTCAGTTGATACTGCCCGTCGCGCGGGATTTGGGGGATCACGTCGATCTGCACGTCCGCGTTTTCCGCGCGCAGCGTTGCGACGTGGCTTGCCAGTCCGGCAACCGTCGGCGATGCGAACAGATGCTGCATTGACAGGTCGGTGCGGCTGACGCGGCGGATCTCGGCGATCAATTGCGTGGCCAGCAGCGAATGTCCGCCCAGCTTGAAGAAGTCGTCATGCACGCCGACAGGCCTGATGCCGAGCATGGTCTCCCAGATGCCGGCGATCATGCGTTCGTCGTCGTCCGACGGCGCATCGTAGGGCAGATCGGCCGGCCTGGCCGACGCGGCAGGCTGGGCAAGGGCCGGGGTCGATGGCGACGCGCTGTCCGCGGTCTGGTAGACCGGAGGCAGGAAGTAGCGCTGGCGCTGGAACGCATAGGTGGGCAGCGGCAGCCGGCGGCGGTCCGCTTCCCCGTGGAATGCCCGCCAGTCGATGGCCGCGCCATGTCCCCACACGGCACCGACGGCGCTGACCAGATGCTCGACATCGGAAACCTGGGTCAGCGGATGCCGCGCGGTGGGCACCACCGCGGCGCCCTGCAGGCTGTCGCGGTGCTGGCGCGCCAGCGCCGTCAGGCTCTGGCCCGGCCCGACTTCGAGCAGGATCTCGGGCCGGTCCGCCAGCAGCGTCTGCAAGCCATCGCTGAACCTGACCGCCTGCCGCAGATGATCGGCCCAGTAGCGGGGCGAGGTCGCCTGCTCCGGCGTGATCCACCGGCCGGTCACGTTGGAGACGTAGCGCAGCGTCGGCGCCGACAGCGGCACGCCGGCGCAGAGTGTCTCGAATTGCGCGGGCGGCAGCGTCCAGCATGTGCGAGTGGAATGCATGCGAGACATGCAGGCGCCGGCCTTCGATGCCGCGGGCCTGCAGCGCCAGGCGCAAGGCTTCGATGCTTTCCGTGTCGCCGGACACCACGCACAGGGCGGGCGCGTTGACCGCCGCCAGCGACAGGCCGGCCGTCAGCAGCGGCAGCAGGGCCTGCTCGCCCAGCGGTACGGACAGCATGGCACCCGGTGCCTGCTCCTGGATGAGCTTGCCGCGCAGGCACACGAGGCGCGCCGCGTCCGCCAGCGTCAGCACACCGGCGAGACAGGCCGCGACGTATTCACCGATGCTGTGCCCGATCATCGCTTCGGGTTGGATGCCCCATGCCATCCAGAGCCGGGCCAGCGCGTATTCGACGGCGAACAAGGCCGGCTGCGTATAGCGCGTCTGGTTGAGCGTGGCGGTGGCTTGCTCGGCGTCCTGGCCATCCGTTCGCGGATAGAGCAGCGTCAGCAGATCGATATCCAGGTGGGGGCGCATCAGTCCGGCGACCTCCACCAGTGCGGTGCGGAACAGCGGTTCGCCTTCGAACAGGTCGCGGCACATGTGGATGTGCTGGGAACCCTGTCCGGAGAACATGAAGACGGTCCGGGTCGCCACCGTCACATCGCGCGGCGCGGCGCGGACGATCCGTGCCGGATCGTTTGTTGTCAGTGCCGCCGCGGCCTCGGTGGTGTTGCGGGCCAGCACGTAGGCCCGCTTGGCAAAGCCGCGCCGGCCGACCTGCAGCGTATGGGCGACGTCCGTCAGCCGCACCGCCGGCGCCGATTCGAGATAGGCGCCGAGCCGCCGCATGTTGTCGCGCAGCGCGTGCTCGTCGCGCCCGGAGACGGGCAGCAACTGCCAGTCGCGCGAAGGCGCCGGCGTGGGCGCGCGGTCGGGGGCCTGCTCCAGGATCGTGTGGGCGTTGGTTCCGCCAAAGCCGAAGGCGCTAACCCCGGCGCGCCTCGGGAAGCCCTCGGTCTTCCAGTCGCGCAGTTCGGCGTTGATGAAGAACGGGCTGTTCTCCAGGTCCAGCTTCGGGTTTGCCTCGGTGAAATGCAGGCTGGGCGCGAGCTGCGCATGCTCGACCGACAGCACGGCCTTGATGAGGCCGGCGACGCCGGCGGCGGTGTCGAGGTGACCAATATTCGGCTTGGTCGAACCGATCGCGCAGAACTGCGTGCGTTCGGTGCCGCTGCTGCGGAAGGCCTGCGTCAGCGCCGCGATCTCGATGGGGTCGCCCAGTTGCGTGCCGGTGCCGTGCGACTCGATATAGGTGATCGTGTCGGCATCGACATTGGCCATGGTCTGGGCATCGAGGATGGCTTCGGCCTGGCCGCTGACGCTGGGCGCGGAAATGCCGACCTTGCGCATGCCGTCGTTGTTGACCGCCGTGCCTTTGATCACCGCATGGATATGGTCACCGTCGGCCAGGGCATCGGCCAGGCGCTTGAGCACCACGAGGCCGACACCGTTGCCGCAGACCGTGCCCTGGGCGAGCGTGTCGAAGGCGCGGCACTTGCCGTCCGGCGAGAACATGAAGCCCTCCGCGTAGACGCGCCCGCGCGGCGTGATGGACGAGCCGCCTGCCAGCATGATGTCGGACTGGTAGCTGAGCAGGCTCTGGCAGGCCATGTTGATGGCAACCAGCGAGGTCGAGCAGGCGGTCTGCACGGTCATCGCCGGGCCGGTCAGGCCGAGCTTGTAGGCGGCACGGGTTGCCAGGAAGTCCTTGTCCGCCGCGGTCATCAACTGAAACAGGCCCGCAGATGCCATGACCTGCGGGTTGCCCAGCAGGCTGTACAGGAAGTAGGCGCTCAGGCTGTTGCCCGCGTAGATCCCGATGCGCCCATCATAGGTCTGCGGGTCGTAGCCTGCCGATTCCAGCGCCTCCCACGCGCACTCCAGCATGAGGCGCTGCTGTGGGTCGGTGATTTCGGCATCGCGGGGGTTGAAGTCGAAGAACTCCGCGTCGAAGTCATACTCGTGTTCCAGCGGGCCGCCTGCCGCGACGAAGTTCGGGTCCGTCAGCATCTCGGGCGAGATACCGGACTCAAGCGACTCCGACTCGGAAAAGAACCGGATGGATTCCACGCCGAGCTTCAGGTTCTCCCAGTACTCGAGGACGTTGTTGGCGCCCGGGAAGCGCCCTGCCATGCCGATGACGGCAATGTCGAGGCTATCGACGGAATCTGGCTGCGATGTCGGTTGCATGATGTCAATCCGGGGAGTGTGGAGTTGGGGGGATGGAGTGGGTTTGCGGCTCAGCGGCCCCGCGCGCTTGCCATGCGCCGGGCGTGGCCCTGCAATTGCTGGCGGGCCCGCTGCGCGCGCTGTCGCGATTCGTCGAGTTGTCGGGCTTCGCGTCCGCCGCCGCCGAGGTGTCCGGCGAGCGATGCGATGGTGGGGAACTGGAACAGCGCCGTGATGGAAACGTTGCGGGACAGGCGCTTGTTCAGCAGGCTGTTGACCCGCACCAGCAGGAGCGAATTGCCGCCGATGTCGAAGAAGTTGTCATGGCGGCTCACACCTGTCGTCTTCAGCACCGTCTCCCAGATGTCCGCGATGGCCTGTTCGGTGCCGTCCTGCGCGGGGGCTGCCTCGCCGCGCGCAGGCACGGGGCGGGGGCGGTGCTGATCGGCCTTGTGCTGAATGGCCTGCGCACTACGCAGCGACGCGGCGATGGCGGCCAGGCCGGCGGCCCGCTGCGACTGGATCAGGGCGGACGCGGTGCCGGCGGGTGCCGTGTCGTCGGCGGTCGGGGTCTCGACCGTGGGCGGAAGATGCCTTGCGAGGCTCGCCTGGTCTGCGCCCAATAGCAGGGCAGTTTCGTCCGGCCGCACGTCGAATGTGCCGCCCAGGGTGTCGAGGAAGTTGCGGAACGGCTTGTTGCGCGGCAGGCTGCGATAGGCGATCTCCACGCGCTGCATGCCGCCGCGTTGCGCGATCTCGCCCATGGCCGCCAGCATCCGGTGCTCGACGCCGCGTCCGAGCGTGCGGCAGCTCATCAGGAAGGATTCCACGCGTAGCGTGGGCGTCGGCAAATCCGGCAGCTCGCGATAAAGGATCGACCCGACGAGCCCGTAGTCGCCGAAACGATCGCGCACCCGCACGGCGCGCGCTTGCAGGCCGCTGTCGAGGGCACGGCGCAGGGACAGCTCATCATGCCGGACGCCGGCATTGTTGAACTGGTTGGTGCGCTGGCTCAGCTGGGCGAGCCGCTCGATGTCGGCCTGCGCCGGCACGGCGATCTCGACGGCCAGTTCCAGCTTCGCCAGGAAGTCTTCGAACGACGCGGACTGCGCGCGCAGCTCCGCGCGGTCGCGGTTCTGGACATAGGTCTGGGCGCGCTTGCGGTCTTCCTGGCTCAAGGCCGAGCGGTCGAACGCCCAGACGTGATCCATGAAGGCCTGGAACGTGCCGGGATCTTCCGGCAGGCACAGGGTCAGCACCTCGGGACAATTGGCCCGGACCTCGGCGCATTCGACCGGGTTGTCGTCGATGAAGATGAAGCTGTCGAGGCCCAGATTCAGCTCCCGGGCAAGGCTGCGCAGATTCTCCGATTTCGGCAGCCAATTGATGCGATGCCCGACGATGGCGTCCCGGCGCAACACCATCCCGGGGTGCGTATCGAACACAGCCAGCGCATCGTCGACGTGGTTCTTGCTGACCAGGCACAGCAGCATGCCGGCCTCCGCCTGCCGGCGCGCAAAGCGCTGCAGGGCCGCAAAGGGCTCGGTCACCGAGACGCCGAGCGCGCCATCTTCACCGCAGACGCCTTTCCACAGCGTGTTGTCGCAATCCAGCGCCAGCACCTTGTAGGGGGCGCGCAGGCGGTGGCTCGCTTGCCGCATCAGTTCGGCGCTCATCGCGGCGAACCAGTCGCGGGTATAGGGGATATGGCCGATGCGGTCGGTGTCGGCATCAAACACGGTCCCGATGTCATAGCGCTGTCGCAGGCCATCGCTGCGCGACGTGATCACGTTGGGCAGGACGGCCAGGCCCGTCTCCAGGATCGATTCCACGCGGCGGATCTCGTCGATATCCGAGGCGTCCGGTGTCGGCTCGCAGAGACAGACGCAGAGCGGGCAGCGCATCTGCCCGGCCTTGTCGCGGATGAGCGCCACCAGGTCCTCCGCGGCGCGCTGCATCTGCGTGCTGCGCGCTTGCGCGTCCATGTTGGATCGCACCCAATCTTCCGGACGCAGCAGCAGGACGTTGATGGTATTGCCGGGGTCGTACAGGACGCTGGACGGATCGAAGAGCGACTGGAACACCTGGTTGTACGGCGCGAACGCAATGCGCGCCGGCCAGCGCAGCACCCGCTCCCACATCGGCAGGTAATCGCCCAGCGGCTCGGTGACAAAGGTGGCGGCCACGCCCACCTGCAAGCGCCGCGGCACCGGAACCTTCGCGGCAAGTTCAGCGACCGGCAGCGCCGCATCGCGGGTGACGGCCTCCAGGATCACCACGTAGGCGCGGGCCCAGCTGTCGGCCGTGTCGGGCGAGAACAGGTCGGTGTTGTATTCGAACAGGCCGCGCCAGCACTGGTCGTCGCGGTACAGCGTCAGGAACAGATCGAAATCGCTGATGCCGCGGTCGGTCGGTACGCGCCTGGACGGCATGCCGTTGAAATCGACGGCCTGCGTGCGGCTCACGAAGCTGAACATCGATCGCACCAGGGGCGCCTGCAAGGGACCGGAGGCCTGTGCCAGCTCCACCATCTCGGAGAACGGGATGTGATCGTGCTCCGCCGCGCCCAGGACGGACGATCGGACGTTCGCGAGGAATGACCGGAAGCCGGCAGCCTCATCCACATCGACGCGCATCGGCACCGGCGAGGAGAACATCCCGATCAGCGGCGCGAGATCGCCACGGCTGCGGCCGGCGCTTGGTGATGCGACCATCTGGTCGCGTTGCCTGCTGATGGCGTACTGCACGATATAGAAGACCGCGAGCAGCACCACGAACGGCGTGCACCGCTCGGCGCGGGCGAGCGCTTCGGTTTGGGCGAGCGTCTGCGCCGGGATGGCGAAGTGCAGGGTTGCGGCGTGGCCGCTGGCGCTCGGCGGACGCGGGAAGTCGCTGTTCCATTCGATCGCCGTCGGCTCGTGGAGGTGCTGGCGCCAATGGGCGCGCGCGGCTTCGGCGGCCGGTGACCCGGTGCCGGCGCGCTCCCGCGCCACGTGGTCCTGGTACGTGAACGTCAACGGCGCGAGGGGGCTGGGTTCACCCTTGACGAGCGCGCCATACTCGGCCCCCCAGTCCGCAAAGAACAGATCGAGCGACAGCACATCCGAGACGATGTGATGCATCGTCAGGATGATGACGTGCGCATCGGGTCCGACCCGCAGCAGGTCGATGCGGAACAGCGGTGGCTCGGCGAGTGAGAAGGCACCCTGCGCGGCCGTGCGCGAGACCTGCAGCAGGTGCGCGTCCAACGCCGCCGCCTCGAGGTGCCCGATGTCCACCACGGTCAGCTCGGGCACCGCGACCGGAACCACCGACAGGCGCGGCTCGCCGTCGGCCATGCCATAGGCGGTGCGCAAGGTCTCATGCCGGGCCACGACGCGGTTGACCGCGGTGTTCAGCAGGGCGATGTCGAGCGGGCCGTTCAGTTCGACGGCGCTCTGGAAGTTGTAGACCGGCGTTCCCGGCCGGATCTGGTCGAGTTGCCAGATCCGCTCCTGGGTCAGCGACAGCGCGAGGCTGCGCTGCTTTCGCTTTATCAGTTGTGCCAGCAAGGCACGTTTTTCCTGCGCGCCCAGTTGCTGGACGGACTCAAGGTTGATGATGTCGCTCACCTCAGGCTCCTGTCGCGAGCAATGCATTCAGTAGGGCGTCAACCTGCTCGTCAGTCAGGCTGTCGAGTTGCGCGGGGTCGAGCTGATCCGCGCGCAGTGGTTGTGCGGTTGCCGGCACGGCGGCCGGTCGTGGAGCGGCGGCAGCCGGCGAGGCGGATGCGGCGGGCTCGGGGTCGCCCTCCAGCAGACGGGGTTCCAGGTACGCGGCAAAATCGGCGACCGAATAGCCATCCAGGAACTTGACGACGGGCAGCGGGACGCCCAGTTCGCGTTCGACGAGGTTCTTGATCTCGACCGCCGTCAGCGAGTCGATGCCCATCATGTTGAGCGGCACCTGCACATCGAGCGACCCGGGGGTCATATGCAGCACGCGCGCCGTTCGCGAGGCGAGGAAGTCGGTGAGCCACGGCTGGCGCGCAGCCGCGCTCAGCGATGCGAATGCGTGCCGGTAGTCGCGTTCGCCCTCCGGCGATGCGGCGGGTTCCACAGCGGCAGCGGCTGGGCGGGGCGCATCGTGTTCTCCGTCCTGGCCACGTCCGGGCGGGACGCGCCTCTGCAGCCAGAACGATTCACGTTGCCAGGCATAGTGCGGCAACTCCGCGGAATCCGCATGTCGCGGCGCGAGCAGCCGCCAGTCGGGGCTGTATGCCGGCGCCAGCTGCGAGAACAGCGTGGCATACGGATTGTCGGACGCATCGATCAGCCGGTGGCAGCGATCCGGCATCGCCGATCCGGAGGGCCACGCATCGTCGGCATGCAGGTTGAGCAGGACGATGTCGCTGCCGTCGTTCGCCATGTCGGCCAGGGTTCGGGCGAAGGCGTGCGGGTCGGCATCCCACTGCACGGACTCCGGCTGGATCAAGGCGCCGTGGGCGGCATGGCACGGGATCCGTGTCCGGGATGCGGCTTCGCTGTTGATGTCAGGGCGGTGCGGTTGAGCCGTCCTCAAGGCTTCGAACGCCTGCCCCAGCGGCAGGGCACCTGTAGCGCACAGCGCAGCCAGTTGCCCCACGCCACCGTCCGCAACGACGGCCCGGACGGGGAACCCGCTCCTGATCAGATGCACAGCAGCCGAATACTGCGCGGCGAAATGCCAGTAGGCTGTGTCGTCGGCGGCCGCCAGCGAGGCGGATGCGGTGGATGCGACGGCCCCGGCTTCCGGCAGCACGGGGTGGCCCTCCGCCGCCAGCAGGGCGTGGCAGGTGTTCCAGCATGCGCTGCCGGTCACCGATTGACGCAGCCAGTCTCCCAGCTTGGCCGTGTCCAGCGCAGCCGCGGCGGGCAGGCCCAGCAAGAGGTTGCGCGTGTGCCTGCGGTGGTGGAGGTAGGCGCGCGCATCGCCGGCGAGATAGGCCTCGAGTTGCGCGATCAATGCCTGGCGATCCCGTCCGCGCACGCTCAGCCGGTGGTCGAATACCGCTCGGCGCCGCAATGCCGCGGAGCAGATGGCTTCGAGCCGGTCGTGGCCCGATCTCAGCAGGTCGACATAGCGCGCCGCCAGCGCACGCAGTGCCGCCTCGGAACGCGCACTGATCAACAGCCAGTGCGTGTGATCCATATTGGCGCCCGGCGGCGTCACCGGCAACGGCGATTGCTCCAGCACCAGGTGCGCGTTGGCACCGCCCAGGCCGAACGAGCTTACGCCGGCCATGCGCGGTTTGCCGCTGTCCGGCCAAGCGGTGCGGCGGGTGCTGACGCGCAGCGGCAGGCGCTCGAAGTCGACGTGCGGGTTGGGTGCATCGAACCAGAGACTGGGCGGAATGACGCCGTGCCGCAGGCTCAATGCCGTCTTGATCAGGGCGGCGATGCCGGCGGCGCCTTCGAGATGCCCGATATTGCTTTTGACCGATCCGACCCAGCACGGGGTATCCCGGCCCGCTTCGTTCATGACCGTGCCAAGCGCGTTGGCCTCGATCGGGTCGCCGATCAGTGTGCCGGTGCCGTGTAATTCCACGTACTCCAGATCGCGCGGCGACACCCCGGCGTGCCGCGTGGCACTGCGCAGCAGGGCCTCCTGCGCCCATCGGTTCGGCGCAGCAATGCCGTTGCTGCGGCCATCGTGGTTCACGGCGCCGCCGCGGATCACGGCATGGATCCTGTCGCCGTCGGTCAGTGCGTCGCTCAGCGGTTTCAGCACGATCACGCCGGCACCTTCGCCGCGCCCGATGCCGTTGGCCTGGGCGGAGAGGGTCTTGCATTTCCCATCCGGCGCCAGCAGTCCGGCCTTCGCGTAGAAGATGTCGAAGGTCGGATCCAGCATCAGGTTGACGCCGGCGGCAAATGCGATGCGCGACTGGCCGGTCCAGAGGCTCTGGCAGGCGTGGAAGGTGGCCGTCAGCGATGACGAGCACGCTGTGTCGATCGCCATGCTGGGGCCGCGCAGGTCGAACTGGTACGAAATGCGATTGGCCAGCATTGCGAAACCGACACCGCCGCCAGTATGCGTGTCGATGCGGCGGTAGTCGTCTTCCGTCTGGTGCCGCAGATAGTCATTGCTCATGACGCCGACATAGACGCTGCTGTCGCTGCCGCCGAGCTGCCCGGCCGTGAGACCGGCATCTTCCATCGCTTCGTGGAACAGTTCCAGCAGGATGCGCTGCTGGGGGTCCATCTGCACCGCTTCCCGAGGCGAGATGCCGAAGAACTGCGCGTCGAAGCGCTCCACGTCGTCGATGAAGCCACCGAACCGGCTGTTCGACTTGCCCGGCAGCTTGCCGTTGGCATCAAACAGCGCGTCGGCGTCCCAACGTGCCTTTGGAATCGGGCCGATGCCGTGCCCCCCCTGTTCCAGCAGGTGCCAGAACGCATCCAGCGAGGCCGCACCCGGCAGCCGGCAGGACATGCCGATGATCGCGATTTTTTCCATGGCGCGGTTCAATGGTCGGGGTCAGTTCTGCACGAGATGGCGCGCGAGCAGCTCGATTGTCGGGAAGTCCCACGTCAGGGTGGCGGGCAGCTTGCGGCCCATCAGCGTTTCGAGATCGCCGGACAGGCCCACGGCAGCCACGGAATCCAGGCCGAAATGGGAGAAGGGCAAGGCCGGATCGATGCTGTCCTCCGGCGCTTCGAGGATGGAAGCGACATAGGCGATCAGCCAGCGCTGGATCGCGGCTTCGTCCAGGTCAGGGGTGGCGAGGTCGGGGGCGAGGGCGGTGTTGTGCACAGCAAGTGTGGAGGTCATGGAATGTTCTTGGAAACTCAAGCGGCAATGGGGGCAGGAAACATCGGGGTCACGAAGTCGGCAGGCATCAGGCCCAGGCCATCGCCGAGCCGGGCGCGTGCCTGCAAGGCGGCGAGGGCGGCGGCGTAGACGCGCTCGGGCAGTGCGTTGCCGGCACCGCTCAGGTGGTCGTCCAGGCGGCTGAGCAGGAGCAGCAGCATGTCGGCGGACCGCAGGCACGCTGCCGTCTGTACGTGTTCGCGGTTCGCGCGCCAGTTCAACAGCAGTGCCGAAGCCGCCGATAGCAGGCAGTAATGACGGGCCAGATCGAACAGGACGGGCGCGCTATGGTTGATCTGCGCTTGGGTGAGCGCGGTGACCTGCTCCGAGAGACGGGCCGCGGCATGTCTCAGCCGCCGCGCAACGGCGCACAGGTCTGCCGAGGCGTGGGTGTCCTGCTGCCGTGCCCATGTCTCCAATGCGTCCAGGCTGGCGTAGAGGGCACGCATCAGAGCGTCTTCGCCGCTGGCCGACAGCGCGAGCCCGGTCCAGTTGAAGTCGGGCTGGGCCGTGCGCAGGTCGGTAATCGCCAGCCCTGCCTCGTCCTGCCCCGGCGCCGCCGGCCAGGACCGCATCAGGCTGCGCAACTGGAACGACAGGCTGTGGAGATTGACGACGGAACTGCCATCGAAAAGACCGACGAGCAGGTTGTCGCGCATCATCTTCTGGAAGATGCCGACGCCGTCTTCGTCCCGCAGGTAGGAGCGCGCACCCAGGACCACCGCCAACTGGCCGATGAGCCGCTCGCAGAGATGCGGCACCAGATATTTGACCACCGCGGCATGCACGCTGCCCTGCTGCGGCACCGTTTGAAATGCGCGCAGGGCCCATTCCGTCAGGCTGTCGCAGATCAGGAGGTCCGCCCACGCCTCGGTGATGAGGCGCCGGCTGTGTGGAATCTCCAGCACCGTCTTGCCCAGCACCTCGCGCCTGGCGGCAAACGCCAGCGTGACGGCGAGGCATGTCTCGGCCGCACCGAGCGAGAGCGAGCCGCACAAGGTACGGGTCACCTGCAGGATCTTGAGGACGGTTTCGAGTCCGCTGCCGGGCGCGCCGATCCGTGCGGTTTCCGGAACGGCGGCGTTGTCGAAGCGCAGGCCGCTGATGTCAGCGCCGCGGACGCCCAGCGTGCTGATGGGCGGCAGATTCGTCAGGCCGGCCGCTGATGCGCGCTTGTCGTACAGGAACAGGGAGAACCCGCGCGGGCCGCCTTCCGGGGCGGTGCGGACGAATACCGTGCCCAGCGTGTTGCGCGACATGCCGTTGATGAGCCATTTCTCGCCGTTGAGCACGTACGTGCCATCGCGCCATTCGGCTTGGGTTTCCACGGCCAGCAGGTCACCGCCATGGGCGCGCTCGGTCAGGCCGAGCGATACGCGCTCGCCGCCGAGGATGCGATCCGCGACGCTGCGCTGCAACGCCGGGTCACCGGCGAGCCAGACACCGGCCGCGCCCAGCAGGGTCACCGCGTGGCTGATGGAGACCGTCAGGTCGCGCCGGGAGACGGTGCGCATCAGCGCGCCGAGCCGGTCCAGGCGATGCAGCTTGCCGCCGAGGCTGGCCGGCACGTAGTAATGATGCATGCCCCACGCATTGAGGCTGTCGAAGGCGTCGGACGGATAGCGCTGTGCTTCGTCATCGGCGAGCCGGGCTGCATGGGAAAAGCGTTGGCGGGGATCATGCGGTGATCCCAGATGGGTTTCGAGCGCGAGCATGATTCGGATTTCCGGCGATCAGTCGCCGGGCGTATCGGCGGTGGCCACTTCACGGTCGATCCGGCTCAACTGGTCTGCGAGATAAAGCGCGCGGGCCTGTGCGCGCTGCACCTTGCCGCTGCTCGTCTTGGGCAGCGTGGCCGGACGGATCAGGACGACGTCGCTGAGCACGACTTCGTGTGTTTCGAGGACCAGCCTGCGGATGCCGGCGGTCACCGTTTGCGGATCGGCCTTGCGGATGCCGGCGCGGGTGACTTCCGCGACGACCACGACGCGCTCTTCGCGACCATCGTCGACCATGAAGGCCGCGACGCCGGCGGTGTTGATGGCGGTGTCCGCGTTCTCCACGGTTGCCTCGATGTCCTGCGGATACTTGTTGACGCCGCGGACGATCAGCACATCCTTCAACCGCCCCGATACATACAGTTCACCGCCGTCGAGATAGCCGAGGTCGCCGGTCCGCAGGAAGGGGCCCTCACCCGTGTCCGAGAGATGGGCGCCGAAGGTTGCGGCGTTGGTCTCGGGCTTTTCCCAGTAGCCCGAGGCGACATGGGGGCCCGCCACCCAGATCTCGCCCACTTCGCCGGGCCTGCATGCCGCCAGGGTGTGCGGATTCGCGATCCGGATCGCCTGATCCAGCAGCGAGTGGCCGCAGCCAACGATGGCGTAGGCATCGGCCCCATCGGACCTGATCGCCTGCCCCGTGCCGAATGCGGCGGGATCGAGATGCTGGTAAACCGGGCCCGGCGTGGGGGAGCGCCCGCTGACGATCAGCGTGGTTTCCGCCATGCCATAGCACGGCAGCAGCGCCTCGTGCTTGAAGCCCGTCATCGCAAACGCTTGGCTGAAGCGCTCCAGCGTATGGCGCCGGACCGGCTCGGCGCCATTGAAGGCCGTGTGCCAGCTCGAGAGATCCAGCTCCGCCTTTTGCTCGGCACTGATCTTGTCGCAGCACAGGTCGTATGCGAAGTTAGGCCCGCCGCTGCAGTGCGCCTTGAACCGGCTGATGGCCTTGAGCCAGCGTACCGGGCGCTGCAGGAAGGCGATCGGCGACATGACCACACAATGCCCGCCCAGCCAGAAGGCGTGCAGCATTTTCCCGATCAGGCCCATGTCGTGGTAGATCGGCAGCCACGTGACAAGCGTGGCGCCTTCATGGGTCGCGAAGCCCACGCGCAGCATGCGCTGGTTGTAGATCAGGTTGGCGTGGGTCACCATCACGCCCTTGGGCTGGCCCGTCGAGCCGGAGGTGTACTGCAGGAAGGCGATGGTTTCGGCGCTGATGTCGGCCGACGCGCAGCCGGTGCCGCCGCCCTGCGGCACGGCGTCGTTGCAGAGGAAGCGGAGCGCGGCCAGTTCCTCCGAGGCGGCGATGCCTGTTTCCATCTGGCGCAACTGGGCTTGCGTGGTCAGCGCGATTCTCGCGCCCGAATCCTTCACGATGGCGACGAGTCGTGCGTTGTGCTTGCTGTTGCGCGGCGGGAATGCCGGCACCGCGATCAGGCCGGCATAAAGGCACGCAAAGAATGCCACCATATAGTCAATGCCGGACGGATAGAGCAGCACGACCCGATCGCCGGGATTCGCATATCGCTTTAATTCAACGGCAACATCTTTCACCTGCGATGCGAATTCACGATACGTGACCGAAGCGGTGATATTTTCCCCATCCTCCAGATAGGTGTACGCGATTTGACTGCCCTGATGCGTGGCGCGATAGTCAAGAAGGTCGTTGTAATGACGGAATAATGGGCTGTGCGGGGGCATGGCACTTATTGATTAAGTAACGGTTCTTTTGGGCTGGCGGCTGTTCGAGCATTGCCGACATATATTTCCGCCGTAAGGCAAATCCAAGTGTGAGTCGAGTCCGGTGAGAAGATAATCTAAGATCAGGATAAAAAAATCTCAAATATTCTCTCGGCGATGTCAAGGCAATGTGAATGGAAAATAAGTGAAACTAATTTCAGTTATTATTTATATTGATTTCATCCCATAACAAATGGAGCCATTGTGGTGCGCTCTTGCTATGCTTTCCGGATAAATCAATGAGTTATGTTTTCCATTGACCCGCGGGTATATGGAACGCCGCCCGTCGGTCGCATCCGGGATGCCGGGTGATTGGCGCCGTAGAGGCCAATGGGGATGCGGGGATGCCCTCGATTGGGGCATGTCGATCAGCCAGGGTTGTTGCGGGAACGCTGCACGTTGTGCCAGTGCCGCGCTTTTCACGGACGGCGGGATTTCGATCCGGGACGCGCGCAGGACGATGGGCGGGCCATCGGCAATGGCTGGTGTGTGGGGCCCTGTGTCCGCGCGGATTCCCGGTGCGGGCGCTATCGAACGTGGGCCCAGGATGCCGATTGCGACTGGTGCCACAGTTGTGCTTCTGGCGGCCGGCGTCGAGGGAACGGCCGAACTGGCGGGCCGCGTGTGCGCCACAAGGAATACCCGCGTGACGCTGCGGCTGGCAGCGCTCCGATCTTGGCAAGGTTGCCGGGCGGGGGATCTGTGGCGACACACACGGGCACGCAGCGGACGGTGGATTTTCGGCAGCTCCACTCCAGGGCGGTCAAGATCCGGGATGGGGCGCCCTTCGACCAGTCCTCGACGCCGGCACCTTCTCCTGCCCAGGTGATGCCGCAAACTAAAACGGCCGCTGGGGGCGGTCGATGGCGTCTTGGGGCCTGGCATCTGTCCGGAGAGGGAGAACAGCCAAGCCATGTTAGCCAAGCGCGCACGAACCAGGTGCTATCACGGTGCGAGAGCGAAAATGCATGCGCTTGCGTTTTCGTTTCGCGTTATTTATTCGCTAAAACTCAAGCATATGACGGGGTTTCAGCAGGAGAACAACGCTCCCCCAGAGCTGTAGTTGCCAAGGCAGAGATAAGGCTGTTGCGTTAATAAATTGCATATAATAAAAATTTATCCGTATATACTGCACCCAGATAACGCAAACGGGCCTCCCATATGAGCAACAAGACAGTCCAGCGGCTCCTGCAAGAAAGCCAGCGCGGCCACCCGATCGATTCCGACATGCTCAGGGAGATGGGGGTGAGCGCAGCGCTCGCAGCGTACATGGTCAAATCCGGTTGGCTGCAGCGTCTCTCGCAGGGGGTCTACCTTCTGACCGGCGACACGCCATCCAGAGACGGCTCGATCGCCTATCTGAGCCGATGCATACCCGGCCTCCATGTCGGTGGCAAAACAGCCCTCGCCTGGCAAGGGGTTCGCCACAACATCGCCTTCCGGGAAAAGGTCGTCCTATGGGGACAGAAGCCGTACCGCATTCCTGCGTGGGTGGCGGAACACCTGAGCTACTCGTACCAGACCACCACCCTGTTCGACGATGATTTCCCCTACGAGAAGGGCCTGAAACCGCTTCCGGCCGGCGACCCCGCGGTGCGGGTCTCTGTGCCGGAGCGAGCCATCCTGGAGCTCGCGAGCGATATCGGGAAGGGCCAGTCGATGGAGGAAGCGAGCAACCTGATGGTCGGCTTGCGCAATCTCCGCTCCGACGTGCTGGACGAGTTTTTGGGCCACTGCAAACGTGTGAAGGTCGTCAGGCTCGTGCGCGACCTCGGGCTGGAGGCCGATTTTTCATGGGCAAGAGACGTTCAGAAGCATGTTGACCGTCTTGGCGCCGGGAAACGATGGTCGAACCAAACGCAGAACGGCCGGCTGACACTCAAACCACAATGAACGAGATCTACGTAGACACCGTCCGGCTGATGCTCGGCATTGCACCGATTGTTTTCGATACGCCCCTCTTCGCCATGAAAGGTGGCACCGCATTGAATCTGTTCTTGCAGGATATGCCGCGTCTATCGGTCGATATTGATGTCGTATTGACCGACCGGACGCTGTCCCGAGATGACGCCGTTGCTGCGATCAGCAAAGAACTATCAACGATAGACTTTAGGACATATCTTTATACACATCTCGACGCACTCCTTATGAATCAAGAGTTTACGAGCGGGGCATCTGACGGCGTCCACCGAGACCTTCCGTGAGCCGGCACCCCGGAATCCCTTGCCGCAAGGGGTTCCGGGCGACGCGCCTAAAAATTAGGCAAAAGATGTGTATAACGCTATGGCTTGTCGCGGCCCTGGACCGCCAGCATCCGCGCGATCTGTTCGACGTGATGCACATGTACGCTCGTTTCGGCTTGCGCGAAGATATCGTGGATACGTTCGTTGGCTACCTCGCCGGGCACAACAGGCCCATCCACGAAGTGCTGTTTGGCCCGAAACATTCGATGGCAGCCGTCTACGAGACCGACTTCGTTGGGATGACTCTCGAAACCGTCGGTCTTGACCTCCTTGAGGCAACGCAAGATCGTCTGCACCGGGAGCTGCCTGCCGCGCTCACCGAGAACCACCGCCAGTTCTTGCTATCGTTGGTTCGCGCCGAACCCGACTGGTCCCGGATGCCATACGAACATCTGCGCGAATTGCCAGCCATTCGGTGGAAACTGCAGAATCTTGAGGCGCTGAAAAAGAAGAATCCAGCGCGATTTGCACAACAGGAATCTTTGCTGCGCGAGCACTTTGCCAAACCGGACAGCGGGAACGCGCAGCCCTGACCGAGTCTCGGGGGCGTGGGGCATCACCGAACTCACTGCAGTTGCGCATGCCGCCCGTGGCACGGGCGCGCCTTCCAGCCGCGCTCTCGATCGCCGGCCGCCAAGGACACACCCGCGTCCGACGGCCACGGATGGCCGTTGAGGCAAGTGTGTCGCCGTGCTGTACGGCGGTCGGCATTCCGGAGATCAGGCAGGCGAGCCGGCGGCTCAATCCGCCGCGCTGTACGCCGCCTTGATCGCCTTGTGCCGCTGCTCCATCTCCTGCCGCAGCGCGCGCCGCTGCTGCGCGGCTTCGAAGCGCTCCTTCTCTTGCGCGTCCGCGGGCGTCAGCGAGGGCACGTCGGCCGGCTTGCCGTCGTCGTCCACCGCCACCATGGTGAAGTAGCAGCTGTTGGTGTGGCGCACCACCTTGTTGCGGATGTTCTCGGTCACGACCTTGATGCCGATCTCCATCGAGGTCCGGCCGGTGTAGTTGACCGAGGCGAGGAAGGTCACCAGTTCGCCCACATGGATCGGCTGGCGGAACACCACCTGGTCCACCGACAGGGTCACCACGTAGCGGCCGGCGTAGCGGCTGGCGCAGGCGTAGGCCACCTGGTCGAGCAGCTTGAGGATGTGGCCGCCGTGCACATTGCCCGAGAAGTTGGCCATGTCCGGGGTCATCAGCACGGTCATGCTGAGCTGGTGGGATTGCGTGTTCATGAGACAGCAGAAAGTGACGTATGGGACGAAGAAATGGGTACGCCGCGAGCTGCGTGGCGGCGCCAGGTGGAGCATTCTGCCTGAAAGCTGCTGCGCTGCTGCGCTGCTGCGCTGCTGCGCTGCTGCGCTGCTGCGCTGCTGCGCTGCGGCATGCGCCGGGCCCGGTGTTTGTCCACGGCGACAGTGGTGTTCCCGCGCCGTGCCGGGAGCATCGCGCTACACTGGTCGACTCGATCACGCCGCCTGGCGGTCCTGTCCCCCCGGATTTCCATGACCACGTCTGCCCCCGTGCTCGCCCAGTCGCATGCGCTGGATGCCGAGCAGCAAGCCTTTTTCCATCGGCACGGCTACCTGATCCTGCGCGCGCTGGCCGGCCCGTCCGAATGCGCGGCGCTGCTGGCCGCCGCCCGCGCCGCGCTGGACACCGCGGTGCCGCCGGTCGAGCTGGAGGCCGATGTCGGCTATGCGGGCGCGCCTGCCTCGCGCGATGCCGTGGGCGGCCGGACGGTGCGCCGCCTGCTCGACGCCGATTCGCGCGGCACGCCGTTCACCGACTGGGTCCGCGATGCGCGCGTGGCCACCCCGATCGCCCAGCTGATCGGCGCGCCGGTGCGCCTGTCCCTCGCCCATCACAACTGCGTGATGACCAAGCACCCGGCGTTCGGTACCGCCACGCACTGGCACCGCGACAGCCGCTACTGGTCGTTCACGCGCAACGAGCTGGTGTCGGCCTGGCTGGCGCTGGTGGAGGAAACGGTGGACAACGGCTGCCTGTGGGTCATTCCCGGCAGCCACACGCTCGACCTGCCGGCCGGGCGCTTCGACGACAAGCTGTTCCTGCGCCAGGACCTGCCGGAAAACCGCGCGCTGATCGACACCGCGCGCCCCGTGCCGCTGCTGCCCGGCGACGTGCTGCTCTTCCACTGCAACACGTTCCACGCAGCGCGCGCGAATCAGACTGGCGCCATTAAGTTCTCGCTGGTCACGACCTATTATGGAACGGACAACACACCGTTACCGGGCACGCGCTCGTCGGCGCGGCCCGATCCCCTGGTGGGCTGAGTTGCACGCGTACGGCTCCAACGTTTGCAGCCCAGTCCCCAGTCGTTTGTAGGTGATCGGCGGACAGATGGGTGTCACGCGTGGTTGTTAAGGTGGAGCCCCGATCGACGTCCCAAGGAGGCGGACATGCCGATTCAGGAAGTGGTCCACGGCCCGCACGTCATCCTGGTCGATCCCCTGCAGCGCGAAGACCGTCGCTGGATGGCGCGCTTCCAGATCTGCCGTGCCGGCCGTGTCGTGTGCGACTGGGAAGATGTGGAGATGCCCGAAGGGTTCATCTCGTCCCAGCTTGCCATCAGTGCCAGCGTGCTGCTGGCCGAACAGCGTCTCTCCCAGCTTTCCCACTGATTCTTCAATCGACGCCGCCCGCTGCCGCGCCCGCTGTGGTGTCCACGCCGGGCGCGCTGTCTTTGCCCCGGCCGTTTCCGCAGGCGTGATGGGTTCATCGCGCAGCGCCGCCGTTGGCACCGCGCATCGCACCGTTGGTCGCCGCAGGCGGGACGTTGGGGGCACGCTTGCCTAGACTGCCTCCTGAACGCCGGCCACCCGGGCCGGCCCGCCAGGAGGCTGCCCATGTCCACGTCGTCGATGTCGTTGCGCCGCGCGCGCCTTGCGGGGGCGGTGCTCGCCCTGCTGCTGCTCGGGGCGGCCGCGTCCGCCGCCACGCTGACCGTCACCGTTGAAGGCGCGCGGAACCGCCAGGGCACGGTGCGCGCGGCCCTGTTCCGCGATGCCGCGCACTGGCTCCAGCCGGAGCGCGCCGCGCGGGCGGACGTCGCCGCGCTCGATAGCGTGACGGGCGACAGTGTCACCTTCGTCTACACCGATCTGTCCGCCGGCCGCTACGCGCTGTCGGTGTTCCAGGACGCCAACGGCGACGGCAAGCTCGACACCAACCCGGCCGGCCTGCCCATCGAGCCCTATGGATTCAGCCGCGACGCGCGCGGGCGCTTCGGCCCGCCCGCGTTCGACGATGCCGCCATCGACGTGCAGGGCGACCAGCGCGTGACCATCCACCTGCGCTGAGCGCGAGGCCCGCCATGGAACGCCGGTCATTTCTCACCGCTGCCGGCCTGGGGCTGGCAGCACCCTTCGGCCTGACGCTGCGTGATGTCATGGCCATGGCAACGGAGTCGCCCGACGCCTGGGCGGCCGGCTTTGCCGCCGCGCGGGCCGAGCGCGCCTGGCTGGCCGGCTTCGAGGGCGTGTCCGCCGACTTGCCGCCCGCCACGCTCACGCTCGATCTGCGCTCGGGCCGCGCCGGGCAGACCGCGACGCCCCACGTGGCCGAGTTCCCCAAGATCGACACGCGCCGCACGGGATTGCGTCATCGCGCGCTGTTCTGCGTGGCGAATGCCGCGTCGCGGCCCGGGGCGGACAGCCCGATCGGCTTCGATACGCTGATGCGGTTCGATACGGAATCCGGCCACGTGCAGCGCTACCGCTTCGCGCAGCGCGCGCTGGTGGAGGAGCACCTGTTCGTGCCGGCCGGGCCGAACGCGCCGGAAGGCGAGGGCTGGCTGCTCGGCACGGTGTTCGACGTGGAGGCGGGCCGTACGCTGCTGACGGTGTTCGATGCGCGCAATGTGTCGGCGGGGCCGGTGGCCGTGGCCGCGCGCGATGGCGTGGTGCCAATGGGGTTCCACGGGCTGTTCCGCCCGCGCGTGGCGGCGTGACCGGAGGCGGGCGCCCCGGCCGGACGGCCTAGCGGAAGGCCGGCTCGTCGAAACTGCGCAGCTTGCGCGAGTGCAGTGTCTCCACGCCGTTCTCGCGCAGCAGGCGCACCGCCTCCATGCCGATCGCCAGGTGCTGCGAGACGCGCTGGCGGTAGAACAGGTTGGCCATGCCGCGCAGCTTGAGTTCGCCGTGCAGCGGCTTGTCGGATACGCACAGCAGGGTGCCGTAGGGCACGCGCAGGCGGAAGCCGTTGGCCGCGATGGTGGCGCTCTCCATGTCGATGGCGATGGCGCGCGATTGGTTGAAGCGCGTGTACAGCGCCTGGTATTTCAGTTCCCAGTTGCGGTCGTCGGTGGAGACCACCGTGCCCGTGCGCATGCGCGATTTCATGTCCGAGCCCGACAGGCCGGTGATGCGCGCCACGGCCTCCTGCAGCGCCACCTGGATCTCGGCGATGGGCGGCACCGGCACCCACGGCGGCAGGTCCTGGTCGAGCACGTGGTCGTCGCGCACGTAGGCGTGGGCGAGCACGTAGTCGCCCAACTGCTGTGAACGGCGCAGGCCGCCGCAGTGGCCGATCATCATCCAGCAGTGCGGGCGCAGCACGGCCAGGTGGTCGGTGATGGTCTTGGCGTTGGACGGGCCGACGCCGATGTTGACCAGCGTCACGCCCAGGCGGTCTTCGCGCACCAGGTGGTAGGCCGGCATCTGCGGCAGGCCTTTGATGCGGTGCGAGTCGTCGGGCGCGGGCGTGCCGAGCTCGTGCACGGTGTCGCCGGGCTCGACAAAGCGGACGTAGCCTTCGTCGTTGCCTTCTTCCATCAGCTTGCGGCCGAGGGCGGCGAACTCGTCGACGTAGCGCTGGTAGTTGGTGAACAGCACGAAGCGCTGGAAGTGCTTCGGGTGCGTGGCGGTGTAGTGGTACAGCCGCTGCAGGGCCAGGTCGACGCGCTCGGCGGTGAACATCGACAGCGGCTGCGGCTCGTGGTCGGCCGGGCGGTAGGTGCCGTTGGCGATGGCATCGTCGATCTGCGCCAGGTCCGGCAGCGGGAAGGCGCCGCCCAGCGCGCGCGCCTGCTCGGGCGTGATGTCGATGGTGGAGGCCTCCACCACGAACGGCAGCGGGATCGGCCGGTTGCTCACGCCCACCACCACCGGGCTGTTGTGATAGTGCAGCAGCCGTTCGATCTGCACGCGGTAGTACTCGCGGAAGAGGTCGGGCCGCGTGAGCGTGGTGCCGTACACGCCCGGATACGCCACCGTGCCCCACGACGGCCGCGCATCGCTCACCAGCGTCTTCGGATCGACGGTGATGCCCAGGTAGGGGTAGCAGGCTGGGGCGTCGTCGTCGAGCGCTTCGCCGCGCGCGAAGGCGTGGAAGCGCGCGCGGATCGTCTGCGCGGAGCGGTCGTAGATGGCGGTGATGCGCTCGACCGCGCTGCCGGCGTCGGTGCAGACCGCGAGGTCGTGCGCGGGATAGAGGTGGGCGGAGGCGCGGGTATCGGTCATGGAAACATCATACCGGCGTTTAGCGGGGTGGCGATAGCGATGGCGCGGCGCTGTCCGCCTGTGCTTGTCGGGTGTCATGGTGCCGTGGCGCGTGCCGTTTCCGGTTCGTGGCCGAAGCGCTGACTTCGCATCCGGCCGTCGTGCCGCTGCCCGGGTTTTGGCATCGTCCGGCCCTTGCGGCGCGGGATGGAGCCGCTCCGCAGGCCTATGCGGAGGCGGCGCGCTCATCCTGCGGCCCGGGTGACGGTTCGCGTACGCCGTCCGCCAAGTCCGCTGATGCGCCGATGCGCCATCGACCCGGGCGGAACGGGGCCGTATCGGGTTGCCGCCAACGAACGTCGAGAATCGAGAGGGCACCATGCCTGGCGGAAAAATCACGGAACGTTCGATCCGGGCACCGGCGGATCCGGTGGCCTCGCCGGCTGGCCCCGACACGGCGCGGGCCGGCAGCCCGCAGGCGCACAGACCGCCCGCGACCAGGCCCGCGGCGTTGGAGGGGCTGGCCAGACCCCCGGCCTCCGCGTCCCCTGGAACCTCGATGGCCGCCGTGGCGGTGCGGCAGGCCGAGTTGCCCCTGCGCGCGCTTCCGGCGGCCATGCTGCGGACCCCGGAAGGGGTGGCGCTGACCAAGGCAGTGAAATATGGCGCGCTTTTTCAAACGCTGGTCAGTGATACGTCCGTGAGTACGGACCAGCGGCGGGAGTACGCAAAACGGGGTGTGCAGCAGGCCACAGCGGGGATCGAGGCGCTGTCCGGGCTGTCCAAGAAAGGCGGTCTGCCCAACCCAGAAGCCTTGCTGGGCGACCTGCTTCATCATCTTGCCGAAGCGGCGATGGTCGGCATCAAGGCCTATCACCGGATGCTGAATGAAGAATGGGATGCGCGCACGGAACGGTTCGGCATCCGCTCCGAGCATGCAACGGCTGCGAGCGTGTACGACGGCCTTCGCTCAGCCTTGACCGAAAAGCCGTTCCAGGGCGCGATGGGCGAGCTTGCGTACTATCGTGCCGCCCTGGACCGCTTTGTCGAGACATGCGAGCCCAGCCGGCCGAATGATTCGATGCCGGCGCGGCTGGAGCGCAATCTGCCCGCTGTCTTGTCCGCCCGGGTGCGCTACCGCAGCGCCCTGCAATGCCTCGATTCCCTTTATGTTGCGCTGTGCGGGTTCAGCCTGCGCAGAATTGCTGCCTTCATGGGGCTGCCGGACCTCGCACAGCGCGTGACCACATTGGCGGACGCCATGAAATATCGGCGCGACGAGGTGGCGACGGCGATCCGCAGGCTCGATGCAGTCGCCATGTGGTATCCGGGTGCGGAAGAGGCGCCACCGGAGCGGTTGACCTGGCGGCAACTGGCCGAGTGCAAGGCGCTGGTTCGGGCGTATCGCGACGGGATCGACCGGGTCGGCACGCAACTGTGCATGGATTCCGCTGCCAGGATCGAGGCGGCCGATACCTCCCCGCTCTGGAAGACCTTGCTCGAAGTGGCGGAGGTGATTGCCCGCTACAGGGGGTGGCTGGACGAACTGTGCGACAGCGTTCGCGGTGGCGATCCGGAGCCGGCCGCCGCGCCGGGCACGTCCGGGCAAGCGCCTGTATTGGCGCCGGAGACTGCGTCCTCGATGCCCGACCCGGCGGATGCGTTGGCGGTGTCGGATGCGGTTGACCCGGCGGATGCAGCTGATGCGGCTGGCGCGGCCGAAGCGGCGGTCCGGACCGAGGACCGGGGCTCGCCGGCGCCGGTGAGCCCGCTTGCCGCCGCGCCGCGCCCGCCGGACACGCGCACCGCGGCGCAGAAGCAGGCCGATGGTCTCCTGAGGCGATGCCCGGTCGATTCGGAAACGGCGGCACGGTTCGGCGGCGACGCCGTCGCGATCGCGGATGCGTTCGGCAAGGACACGCGCGACATCGAACGCCTGATGGGCGACCGCAAAGCGAGCGCCGCCATGGTGGCAACGTCGATGCGGCAGGAGGTCGACGGGTGGTTCGAGCGCCGCGAGCGTCTGGAGCAGGTGCGCAGCAGGCTCTCAGCGGAGGATCCGCGGACCGGGCACCTGACCGATCGTCTTCGCGCATTGGACATCATCGACCGGTACGTGACGACCTGGGAAGCCGATGCCGCCAAGTGCGCGCTGTTCCCCAAGGCAAAGCATCTGGAACGGCTGCTGGAGATGGGCGAGATCGAGCACGTTCACGCGCCGGAGTCACTGCGTCCCAGCAAGGACAAGCGCAACCGGGATCGCGTGTTCGAGATCCGCATCCAGCCCAAGCGGCTGTCCAGCCTCGGCGTGGACGCGGACGGGACCGACGCCGACGGCAGACGCCAGGACGGCGATCTCGCATGGCCGCTGTTCGTGCATCTGCATCTCTCCAAGCCGGTCGGCGCGGACAAGCTGCACACGCTGCCCTACAGCGATTTCAAAGCCGTGCACCTGAAGCTGGCCGCGCAAAAGGGGCAGGGGCGGAACTGGGAAGCGATGATGCACGCGATGGGCCACCGCGATGCGAAGGTGGAGCGGGCGCACGTCGGCGGCGAGCTGCTGCGCCGGCTGTTTGCGCTGGCCGGCTGTGATGATGCATCGGGACCCGAGGCGGCCGGCGCGTCCGGAGCGCGTTGAGCGGGGTGGGCGTTTAACGTCTAAGCGTCGCTAACAGAACGGATCGACAAATCGACCGCAGATGACGGCACAAGCGAGGTTGAGCAAAGCGAGAGGCGTATGAAGCGCGCGCTCGAAACGCATGCGCAACTTGCCGAAGCCGGCACCCGGCGATGTTTGCCGAGCCGGTCGTTCTTCTCGATCATCGATCTGGTCATGCTCGCGCAGACGCTTGAGCAGCGCCAAATGCAGTCGCTTCCAAACACCGTCAGCCTGCCAGTTACGCAAGCGGCGCCGGCATGTCATATCGCTGCCAACGCCCAATTCTTTGGGCAGGTCTTCCCATGGGACACCGGTCTGCAAGACAAACCGGATGCCGTTCAGCGCCGCCCGATCATCCACGCGTGGACGACCGCCTTTGGCCGAAGGCTTCACAACCGGTAGCAGCGGTTGCCGCGCCTTCCAGGATTTATTGCTGATCTTCTTTCAAGCCATGTCACCCACAACGTCCATGAATCGTTGCCAGATGACATGGTTTTTCTAGCAATTCTAAAGCCAGCCTAGCTGTTGAAGGCTTGCCACGCCGGATTGATCAACACCGTCATTATGATTGATGTATCAACGCCAGCGTCTTTTGGCACTCCTTTTCGTTAATGCCGTGAAACGCTTCGTGATCTAACAATTCGGCAGGCGTTGCACGATTTGAACTGGGGTTCAGCATGATTCTGACGAGATCTGCCGCCTTCGATTGATCGCCAGGGAGAATTTCGGCATTGCCGGACGCATAATTTTGAACGGCGTCATAAATTCTGTGTTCATCTTTAGGGAGATCCCCGTCGAAGGGGCGACGCCCGGTCAGAAGCTCATGCAACGAAATGCCCGCAGACCATACGTCCTGTGCAGGTGTGTGCTGCCCGCGCCCTTGTTGTTCCGCACGAAGATATTCAGGGGACTTGTATTGCGGCGTTGTCACCACGGGTAGATCAGAAGACGTTCCCAGTGTACTCGTCCCAAAATCGGCAATCTTTGGAATCAGCACGCGCGTTCCATCACGTTCCTTTTCGATGTGCAGCAGAACATTATCCGGCTTCAAATCACGGTGGATCAGAATTGGGGCAAGATACTTCATGCCGCTAAGAATGCCTTGCATGATATAGAGTGCACTGTCACGTCGTTGGCCGACAGAAATGATGCCATCTTCAACCGCTTTATCCAGGTTCTTGCAAAGATCGCGTACCGATCCGCCGCGGAAGAATGGCATGACGATTGTGAAGCGACCGTCGACCGATCCCGCACGCAGCGCATGCGCTATGTTTTTTGCCGCCGGATAGGTAGCGAGCGCATCAAATGCCGACTTCTCGATCATGAAGTCTTCCATCTGAATGTTTGCGAGTTCTGCGCGCTTGCCGGCGTCTTTGGGCGGATTCACATCCATATCGCCTGGAAACGCCTGAGAACGCAAGCGGAAATACTCTTTGACCACGATTTCGTGAGATGTGACAGGATCTCTGTAAATGAATGCCTCCCCACCGAAACCAGAGCCAAGTCGGCGATCCTGGCCGTAAGCGATGCCGTCTATGACAACGTGCTGTCGCCCGGACTTATCCCTAAAGGCGGCATCGAAAACGTCACCCGTCGACATCTTTTTGGCACCCTGCGGAAGGATGAATCCCGATGTGACTCGATCGGACTGTCTGACTGGACCGTGCTGCGTATCAAGGACACGAGACATGCCTACCGGAAGCCCCATCTTTCTGGCTTTTGTCGCCGCCCGGTCCGCCAGAACATCCTGATCCATGCGAATCTGCAAGTCACCTTCCTGTTTCAATGGCAGATGAACGTTGAATCGACTTGCGGCCGAGATTTTTCCGGCCAGATCGAGCGTGACGGCGGAAGTCGCCTTGGGAGCAATAATGGTAAGCGCATTCTCCGTGACACTGGTGATCGAGGTGCCACGTTGATCAGACGAGCCAACGGTGCACACATGTCCGCCCAAAAACGCCTCCGGCGCTCCGCCGAACATTCTCGGCATGAGCTTCCCCAGTTCGCTGATCATGTTGTTCGTGCGATAGAGATGCGGCCCTTTCCCAGCTGAGGTCATCACGCTCCGCATATGCTCGCTGAGGTCGACCTGGGATCGGGTTTTCTTGCTGCGTGCCTCCCCATTCTCGACATACGTGCACTCCGGCGTCGTGACATTGATCACGGCGGAGCCATTCTCGAAAGGAGACACATGCACCATCGGTGCGCCCATGATGTACATCTGCGGCATGGCGTCGATCGGGCTGGGAAGGCTTGCCACGCCAGCGCCCTTCACGATGACAGTGCGTTCAGAAACTGCCCTGCGCTTGTCGTCGTGCGTACCGCTTTCCGCGCCTGAGCAGTTCACGGCGTAATCGAAATGCGATTGATTGATCATGATCCCAGGCTTGCCCATCTGTGAGAACAAGTCATTGACGGTTTCGCCAAGGCGAGTATCCACGCCGAGTTCGCGCAATGCACTGCGAGCCAGTTCCCGGAACCGAAGCATGTTGATCTCAGGCTCTTTCACCAGGAATACAGGGTATTGTAATTTGGAAAGCGCATCTTCCGACATTTCGTGCGCCCAATTGGCAACCCATTCGTCATTTTTTCCCGGCGTACCGGTCAATGGCTGGTTGCGCAATGCTTGAATTTGCTCACGTGTATAGCCGCTTTGATAATTTCCAACTGGTCCGAAAACTTCATTTTTCGGATCGGACTCTACCGCTTTTTTGTATTCGTTTTCCGCGAGTTTCACGGAATTTTTCAAATCATCTATCGTGCGAAACCGTCCGTTTTTATCATTGGTCACGCGCACACGATCGTTTTGACTAAGCGCAAAAACGGTGGGCCGCAAGCTGATAGCCTGAGGAAATAATTTAGCGAACGCAAGGCCGGACCGGAAAATTTCGACCTGTTCATCCTTGGGGAGATGGCAATACCCCGGTGCGCCATAGCAATGAGCCGGTATTTTGCTCGCTTCCAGGCAAATATCTTCGTTTGCCTCGTATAGCGACACTTCGTGCCCCAAACTCCGCAGCTTCAGCGCGGAAATGACGCCTGTCAGCCCGCCCCCGATGATCGCGATTTTTGATGGTTGGAATTGATATGGAATGCTGCTATCGATAGCGTAGGCATCCAGCGACTTGGGAACCGTAAGGAATGGAGCGGCCTTGATTCTTAACGAACTGTTGGTTTCCGATCGCGCACCGGAAGTGGCACTAGAAGAAGAGCGTCGGCTGAGTTTTGATAAAACTGGGTTCGTCTCTAGGCGGGGGTCTTTGATTGATTGTTTGCCGGGCGATTTTGGACTCGATGATGTCTGGATATCGCCGGAAATAATGGGTGAGGTGGATCGATAGGCATTGCAGGAATTAATTGGCATAACGACTTCAGAAAAGCTGGATAAAAAAATGTAGCTGGAGGAAAAAGGGGGGCTTTGGGAAGGGGGGAGAATTATTTCATGCGCAAATAATCAAAATTCAAAATTGTACAAAATCCATGTCGCCATTTTCATGGGGTGGCGAAGTTGTGCGTGAAAATGCGAAGCAAGCTGGGGGGTGGGAAAATCTGAGCGCACTTCGTCATGCTGATCGTTCAGCCGAAATCGTGATGTATCGCTAAGTGTTCACGAAAAATTGATTTGAAATTTGGAGCCGTAGCCGGATAGGAGTTCGGCTAGTTCAGCGTCGATGGTGTCGCGTGTCCAGTTGACGAAGCGACGCCAGTGATATTTGAAGTGCTTCCAGACGATCTCGATCATGTTCAGTTCGGGGCTGTAGGGCGGCAGAAAGAACAGGAGCGCTTTGTGTTCCCTGAACCAGCGGTCGCGGGTTTCCTCGCTGATGCTGTGATGAATGGCTGCGTTGTCGAGGACGATGATGGTGGGTCGGCTGTCGTCTTGCCGAATCAGCGCATCGAGAAACTGCTCGACATCGGGGCCTTTGATGCTGTGCGCATGCGCGGCGTGAATCAGGCTGTTCTGCCCGTAGTCGAACGCACCGAGCACAGAACGTCGGCAGTGGCTGTGCGGTTCAACACAATGGGGCAGCCCTCGTGGTGACCATGCGCGCTGCACAACGGGCGAAGAAGCTGCAAAGCCAGCCTCATCGAGATAGAGGAGCCGGATGGCCTGGTCGCGCGCGGCCTGCTGGAGCTTGCCGAGCACGTCTGCTTTCACAGCGAACTCCTCTTCGCACCGTTTTTTTTGAGCGAGTAGCGGTTGCGCTTGAAAGAGAAGCCTTCGCGCTTGAGCGCCGCGCCCAGTGTCTCGATCTGACATGGCAGCGGTTGCCCATGAACTTCCTGCACGCGCTGCGCGATCTGCGCCAGTGTCAGAGATTCGGCGCGCGCAGCGTCGACCGCCGTGGCGACCATGTTCTCGGGCAGCGACCTGGGGCGGCCGCCGCCGTGACCGCTCAACAAGCCGCACACGCCGTATTCGTTCCAGGCACGCACCCAGTTGTAGGGCGACTGCACGCTAACGCCCAACCGGCCCGCGACCTTGGGGGCCGACAAACCGTCGCCGAGCATGACCATCCCCGCTGCGCGCGTGCGGATGTCGCGGTGCCGGTGATTCAGGCTCAATTGCTCCAACGTCAGCTTCTCCACTTCGCTCAACTCGACCACGCATCGCATCGGTATGCAGACCTCATCGGATTGCCTGCATGCTCAACGCCTCAACTTCTAATCCGTTTACACAGAACACTTAAGGAATCTCTGCACAAATCCCTCGCAGATGTGCTTGCAAGAGTGAGCAGTGCAAGCGAGTATGTAGGCCATGAAACAAGCCGACCTTGGACTGAACTTGTCGACCAAACGCACGCGCAAGCGTGAGTTTCTGGAAGAGATGGCCCGTGTGGTGCCATGGGCCGATCTGGTGATGCTGATCGCGCCCTACGCGCCCGAAGGCAAGCGCGGTCGGCCGCCGTTTGCCGTGGAGACGATGCTGCGCATCCACTTTCTGCAACAGTGGTTCGGCCTGTCTGACCCGGCGATGGAAGAGGCGCTGCACGACGTGCCGCTGTACCGCGAGTTTGCGGGGCTGGACAACTGGACCACGCGGCTGCCCGACGAGAGCACGATTCTGCGCTTCCGTCATCTGCTGGAGAAGCACAAGCTGGCGGCCGAGATGCTGGCGCTGGTCAACGAGATGCTGCGCGGCAAGGGGCTGATGCTCAAGGCCGGCACGGTGGTGGATGCCACGCTGATCAGCGCACCGAGCTCGACCAAGAATGCATCGGGCGAACGCGATCCAGAGATGCATCAGAGCAAGAAAGGCAACCAGTGGTACTTCGGCATGAAGGCGCATATCGGTGTGGACGCCGAATCTGGGCTGGTGCACACAGTGCGGGGCACGGCGGGCAACGTGAACGACGTGGTCGAAGCCAACAGCCTGTTGCACGGTGAGGAAACCGATGCCTTTGGCGACGCGGGCTATCAGGGGGCACACAAGCGCCCGGATGCCAGGGCTGGCGTGAGGTGGCATGTGGCAATGAAGCCCGGCAAGCGCCGGGCGTTGAGCAAGGACCGCCCGCTGGACGGGTTGATTGACCAAATCGAGCACGCCAAGGCCAGCATCCGGGCCAAGGTCGAGCATCCGTTCCGGGTGATCAAGAGGCAGTTCGGTTACGCCAAGGTCCGCTACCGGGGGTTGAGGAAGAACACCGCGCAGCTCATGACCTTGTTCGCGCTTTCCAATCTGTGGATGGTGCGCGGCAAGTTGCATGGAGCGACCGCATGAGCGCGCCGGCAGCGCGAATTCATGTCCTTGAGGGACGAATCATGTTTGCCGGCATGTGCGAAAGCATGGCCAAGCCGCGATGAATTGACCCCAACCATGCGCACGCGCTGGCGAGTTCTCCTCCTAGCACGGGCGCGGACGCATTGTTCAGAGCATCCTTAACTTTGATTATCGATGGGGATACGTTTCTCGACGCAACCCGCATTTTCCGAAACACACTGCACCCGATCGGTGCACCGTTGTCATCTCATTGCCGATTGCCTTCGCAATGCATCAGGCCGAGACGGGAATTTCGGTCGAGGAGGCGCGCCGCAAGATTGGCATCGCGCAGGCGACGTTGATACGTGGAAGAAGACGTACGGCGGTATCGGCGTGAGCGAGCTGCACCGGTTGCGGTAACTTGACGAGGAGAACGCCAAGCTCGAGCGTGTGGTGGCCGACTTGAGCTTGGATAAGGTCATGCTCCAAGACGTTCTCAGAAAAAAAACGCTGAGGCCGGCGCATCAAAAAACGCTCGTCGGCCATCTCATTGAACGGTACTGTAGTGACCCAACGAAACCTGCACAGGTTAAGCGGCTAAGCGTCGCTAACAACACCAAAACATCGCGCCATGCACGTTGGGCGTTGCAGGTGACATGGCACGAAAGAAGATCAGCAATGAATTGTGGAAGGCGCTGCGGCCGCTGCTGCCGGTTGTGGAGCCTTCGACCGAAGGTGGTCCCACGCGTGGATGATCGGGCGGCGCTGAACGGCATCCTGTTTGTTCTGCATACCGGTATCCCGTGAGAAGACCTGCCCAAAGCACTGGGCTTTGGCCGCGGCATGACGTGCTGGCGTCGCCCGCGGGACTGGCAGGCCAACGGCGTTTGGGAGCGATTGCATTTGGCGCTGCTCAAGCGCCTACGCGAGCATGACCAGATCGACTGGGGGCGGGCGCGCCACTCCCCGCGCGCGGCAGCCATCCAGGCAGCATCTCGACCCCGCTGCACAGCACGAAGTAGAGCAGCGCCACGGTGCCGAAGACTGCCGCCGGATAGGCGACGATGCGGCTGTTGACCTGGCTGGCCGCCGTCGACAGTTCCACCACGCCCACGATGTAGGCCAGCGAGGTGTCCTTGACCGTCGACACCCACTGGTTGGCGATCGACGGCAGCATGATCCGCCACGCCTGCGGCAGCACCACCGCCAGCAGTGCCTGGCCGGGCGACATGCCCAGCGCGAGCGCGGCATGGCGCTGCCCCGCGCCGACGGCGCGCAGGCCGGCTTGCAGGCTCTGCGCGATGTAGGCCGCGCCCACCGCGGCCAGCGCGGCCACCACGGTGGTGGTTTCCGGCACGGCCACGCCCAGCGCCATCGGGATCAGGAAGTAGGCCCAGAACATCACCATCAGCGCCGGCACCGCGCGCAGCGTGGCGAGCATGCCGCGCAGGACGCTTGCGATGCCGGCGGCGGCGCGCGTGTCGAAGTTATCGAGCCGGTCGAGCAGCAGGGCGAACGCGATGCCCGCCGCGGTGGACGCCGCGCAGGCCAGCAACGCCATCCACAGCGTCAGCGCGGCACCGCTCAGCGGCCCGTCCGGAAACGGGCCGACCAGCAGGTAGCGCAGATGGCGCAGCAGTGCCTCGGCCGTCATGCGGGCGCTCCCGCCGCGAGGGCCGGCGCAGCCGCGCCCCGGCTACGCCGCCGCAGCAGCAGCGGCACGGCCCACTGCAGCAACAGGATCGCGGCGGCATACAGCATCGTCGCCACGGCAAAGGCAGGGAAGGCGAGCAGCGTGTCGGTCTCCACCTGCCGAGCGCTGTACGACAGCTCCGCCAGCCCGATACCCATGGCCAGCGAGGTGTTCTTGAGGGTATTGGCGCATTGCCCCAGCAGCGGCAGCGCGGCGACACGCAGCGCCTGCGGCAGCACGATGCGCATGAACGCCGCGCGCGGCGTGAACCCGAGCGACAGCGCCGCATTCAACTGGCCGGGCGGAACAGCGCGGATGCCGGCGCGCAGCTCTTCGGAAAAGAACGCGCCCGCATACAGCGCGATACCGAACGCCGCTGCCAGGAACTCGAACGACGGCGCCGGCAGCCGCCACCCGGCCAGGGCTATGCCGCTCAGGCCGGTCAGGGCGCCCATCGCGTCTTCGCCGAGCCATTGCGCCGCGCCGAAGTACCAGAAGAACAGCTGCACCAGCAGCGGCGTCTTGCGCACAAAGGCCACCAGCCCGCGTGCCGGCATCGCCAGCCAGGGCCGCCCACCGGCCCGCAGCGCCGTCAGCAGCAGGCCGATCGCCAGCCCGCCGGCAATGGACGCTGCCGACACCAGCAGCGTCGTGCCGAAGCCCTCCAGCATCCAGCCGAGATAGCGCGGCGGCAGCGGCTGGAAGAGGCCCGGGATCGGCACGCTCACGCTCACTTGGCGCTGCCGATGAGGAAGTCGCGCGGCAGGGGCGCCGCGCTCTTGGGGCCGAACCAGCGGTCGTAGATGCGGGCGGCGGTGCCGTCCTGCTCCAGCTCCCGCAGGATCCGGTCGACCGTGGCCACCAACTGCGTCTCGCCCTTGGGGATGCCCACGCCCATGTACTCGCGCGTCAGCACGAACGGCGAGATCTCCAGCTCGCTGCGGTTGGGTAGCGTGGCGAGCAGCGCGCCCAGCTTGGCGCCGTCCTGCGCGAAGGCCTGGATGGCGCTGCTGCGCAGGGCGTTCAGCGCGAGCGGCGAATCGTCGTAGGCGATCACGCGGGCGTTCGGGTAGCCCTCGCGCAGGGTGGTCTCCTGCGTGGTGCCCTTGTCGACGCCCAGGCGGATGCCGTCTCTCTTCAGGTCGTCCGGCTGCTTGAGCACGCCTTTCCTGGCGATGAATTGCAGGCCGCTGGCGAAATACGGGGTGCTGAAGTCGATCTGCTTCCTGCGCTCGTCGGTGATGGTGAAGTTGGCGGCGATCAGGTCCACCTTGCCGGAGGCGAGCAGCGGCACGCGGTTGGCCGGATTGGTGGCGCGCAGTTCCAGTTTCACGCCCAGCTTGCTGGCGATTGCCTGGGCATAGTCGACATCCAGGCCGACCGGCTGGCCCGTCCTGGCATCGGCAGAGCCGAACGGCGGATTGGCATCGAACACGCCGACGCGCAGCACGCCTGCCCGCCGGATGTCGTCGAGCCGGTCGGCGTGGGCGGCCGGGACATGCCATGCCGCCACCGCCAGCATCGCACCGATGGCCGCGCCCACCGCCTGGCGCGAAGCGCGTGCCAGACCCCGCAACGAGAAGAAACCCGCTTTCATGACAACCCCCTCGGAACATGATTGAGGAGGGCAGCGTACTGCCCGGGCCGTGCCGCGCAAACGAACGCGTTGGCAGATCGATATGCGGGTCGCGCCGCTGCGGGGCGCGGTCCCGCGAGAGGTGGGCGGGGCTCCGGTTCCGGTCCGCCGTGCCGAGATGGCGCTGCACGAAGCTAGTCGCAATGGGCGCAATCCCTTGCGCTTCTACCCGGTGGTGCCGGGGCTGCGCAGCGTATCGGGCAGCGATGGATAGGCCGGCCGCGGCGCGATGCCGGCGCGACCGTACCCGTTTCTGCGTGGCCGATCACCGCCGCCGCGACCGCGCGGCAGCCCTCAGACGGTGGCCTGGCGGGGCAGGCGCAGGGTGAACAGCGTGTACTCGTCCACCACCGATTCGCACTGGATGTGCCCGCCGAAGGCCTCCACCACGCGGCGGCAGAAGGTCAGGCCCACGCCCGTCCCCTGGTCGGCCAGCTTGGTGGAGAAGAACGGGTCGAAGATGCGGCGCTGCACGCTGGGCGGGATGCCCATGGCGCTGTCGCGGACGGCCAGCACGTAGCTGTTGCCGTCCGGCCAGGCGGAAATCTCGATGTGGCCCTTGCGGGCGATCCGGATGGCGTAGAGCGCGTTCTTCAAGAGATTGAACAGCACATGCATCAGCAGCGTATCGGAGCCGACGAAGTGCCAGTCGGCGCTGAACGCCTGCACCCGCACGTGCTCGCACTCGCCGTACTGGAACGGATAGCGGGCGAGGGCCATGTCCACGCAAGCGTGCAGCGAGTGGGGGGCGAAGGTCCGCCGGTCCAGTCGCTCCAGCGTGACCGAGGCCAGCGCCATGTCGATCACGCTGTGCGCGGAGGCCACCTCCGTGGCGATCGCCCCGGCCAGCCCGGGCAGGCGCTCCAGCATGGCCGGATGCGCCGGCGGCGCGCACAGCCCGTGGTCGACGGCGAGGCGGTAGCCGTGCAGCAGGTCGGGCCACGCGCGGGCGATCTCGGCGGCCTGCAGGCGGATCGTCGCCAGCGGCGTGCGGACCTCGTGCGCGACCGTCGCCGCCAGCGCGTAGGGCCGCATCAGATCGAGCTTGAGGATGGCGAAGGCCAGGATGACCGGGCTGCCGGCGATGAAGACGACACCGGGCGGGTAGGGCGCCAGGCCGTAGTTCACCGCGTAGTCCGCCGCCGACAGGGCGTAGAGCGCCACGCCGCACAGGCAGAGCTGCAGGCGCCGGCGCTTCTCCGCGGCGGCGCGCCGCTGTCCGGCATGGAGCAGCCGGAGGCTGCGCAGCACCAGCGCCGTCGTTTGGGCGATATGCACGGCCTCCAGCGGCCCCGCCTTGGGATAGAAGCCGAAGCTGAACCGCCTGACGCCGTCGATCACCAGGTCGCTGCCGAGCAGCAGCACGACCAGCACGGCAGCCAGCGCATAGGAGGCGATCAGCCAGCGATGGTCGTCGGGGCGTTCCGCCACCTCGATCACGAAGTGATACAGCACGGTCGGCAGCGGCAGGATCGCCACCCAGCCCAGCCTGGCCAGCACCCGCGCGGTGGCGACGTCGGGGGCTTCGAACAGGAACGCCCACAAGCCCTGCCACAGGCAGGTCAGCACCGTCAGGCCGAAGAACGCCAGGCCGGCGCGCGTCCGTCCGCGCGTCATGAGCACGTGGATGCCGTAGAACAGGAACAGCGACGAGACGAACGCGGGGAGCAGGGCGTACATGGGATCGTCAGCCAAGCCAAGGGAGGGGGGACAGTGCCGGCGTGGGCCGGTCGGCAGCCCTCAAGAGTAGTGGCAATGGCCCGCGTCGGCCACGCGTTCGACAGTCACATATTTTTTACTCTGCCTTAAGTTCGGCTGGGCGGATGGCCGCGTACATCCGGGCGGCCGCCGGAGGCGCTCACCGCGGGCGGGCGCGCCGCCCGGCGACGCTCAGGCCGGTGCGGCCGCGTCGCGCTGTCCGAACAAGTGCTGGAGCAGCTCGCGCATCCAGGCGTGGGCCGGATCCGCGCTGCGGCTTTCGCTCCAGAACAGGCTGACGTCGAACGCCGGCATGGCGACCGGCAGCGCCGCCATGCGGAACAGGCCGGTTGCCGCGCACTGCTCCGCCAGGCGAGTGGGGAGGACGACCATGAGATCGGAGGTCTCCACGATGCGCGAGACCACCAGGAAGCTGGGCAGGCGCAGCGCAATGCGCGCGCCCATCTTGACCAGCATGTCTTCGACGGCCTGGTGGCCGCTGGTGCAGACCAGCACCTGCTCGGAGGCCACGAAATCCTTGCGCGACAGGGTTTGGCCGGCCAGCGGGTGGCCGGCGCGCATCAGCACCGCGTAGCGGTCCTTGAACAGCGCGTGGCGGCCCACCCCGTGACCGGCCGCCTTCGACATCCGGCCGAAGGCGAAGTCGAGGCGCCCCTCGTCCAGCGCGGGGCGGATGGCCTCTTCGGCCAGCGCCTCGACCCGGATCGTCACCCGGGGCGCCTGCGCGCGCAGGCGCTCCAGCAGCGCCGGCAGAAACGCAACCTGGGCGAAGTCGGTCAGATGCATGCGGAATTCGCGGTCGCTGCTGGCCGGGTCGAAGCCCTTGCTCATGGCCAGCGCCTGCTCCACCTCGCGCAGCGCGCGCTCGATCGGCGCGGCCAGCTGCTGCGCATAGGGCGTCGGGCGCATGCCGTAGGGGCCCGGCACGAACAGCGGGTCGGCGAACACCTCGCGCAGGCGCGCCAGCGCATTGCTCATGGCCGGCTGGGTGATGTTGTGATGCCTGGCGGCCAGCGTGACGTTGCGGGTCTGGTAGATCGCCTGGAACACGCCGAGCAGGTTGAGATCCAGCCGCTTCGAGAGCATGTTTGAAATTCACCGGATGAATGGATGCCATCATAACAATAAATTTGATGTATCCGTAACCTGATATCAGACTGAGATGAAAAGCGGTATCCGCCAGAACTGAGACCCCCCAAGGAGACAAGCGCATGTTCCTCAAGAACGCCTGGTACGTAGCCTGCACCCCCGACGAGATCGCCGACAAGCCGCTGGGCCGCCGCATCTGCGGCGAGCGCATGGTGTTCTACCGCGGCCAGGAGGGCAAGGTGGCCGCGCTGGAAGACTTCTGCCCGCACCGCGGCGCGCCGCTGTCGCTCGGCTTTGTGCGCGACGGCCACCTCGTGTGCGGCTACCACGGCCTGACCATGAAGGCGGACGGCAAGTGCGCCAGCATGCCGGGCCAGCGGGTGGGCGGCTTTCCGTGCATCCGGCAGTTTCCGGTGGTGGAGCGCTACGGCTTCATCTGGGTCTGGCCGGGCGATCCGGAGCAGGCCGATCCCGCCCTGATCCATCACCTGGAATGGGCCGAGAGCGAGGCGTGGGCATACGGCGGCGGCCTGTACCACATCCAGTGCGACTACCGGCTGATGATCGACAACCTGATGGATCTCACGCACGAAACCTACGTGCATGCCACCAGCATCGGCCAGCCGGAGATCGAAGAGGCGGCGCCGCAGACCAAGGCGGAGGGCGACACCGTCGTCACCAGCCGCTTCATGGAGAACATCATGCCGCCGCCGTTCTGGGCCACCGCGCTGCGCGGCGCCGGCCTGGCGGACGACGTGCCGTGCGACCGTTGGCAGATCTGCCGCTTTACGCCGCCCAGCCACGTGCTGATCGAGGTGGGCGTGGCCCACGCGGGCAAGGGTGGCTACCATGCCGCGCCCGAGCACCGGGTCGGCAGCATCGTGGTCGACTTCATCACCCCGGAGACCGAGACCTCGATCTGGTATTTCTGGGGCATGGCGCGCAACTTCCGGGTGGACGACGCGGCGCTGACCGACACCATCCGCCAGGGCCAGGGCAAGATCTTCGGTGAAGACCTCGACATGCTCGAATCGCAGCAGCGCAACCTGCTGGCGTATCCCGAGCGCAATCTGCTCAAGCTCAACATCGATGCCGGCGGCGTGCAGTCGCGCCGCGTGCTGGAGCGGCTGCTCGAGCGCGAGCAGCAGTAAGGGGAGGCGCCATGCAGGTCATTCTTCGCGACAAGGCCGACGCCGCCCAGGACATTGCGATGTTCGAGCTGGCCGCGCCCGACGGCGGCGCGCTGCCGCCGTTCACGGCCGGCGCGCACATCGATGTGCGGGTGGCGGGCTTCGTGCGGCAGTACTCGCTGTGCAACAGCCCGGCGGAAACGCACCGCTACCGGATCGGCGTGCTGCGCGATGCGCAGTCGCGCGGCGGCTCGGTGGCGATGCATGCGCTGACCGTGGGCGCCACGCTGGAGATCAGCGCGCCGAAGAACCATTTTGCGCTGGTGCCCGGGGCGCGGCATTCGATCCTGCTCGCCGGGGGGATCGGCGTGACGCCGCTGCTGGCCATGGCCGAGCAACTGGCGGCCGAGGGCGCATCGTTCGCGCTGCACTACGCGGCGCGCGCACCGGAGCGCATGGCGTTCCGCGACCGGCTGGCGGCGGCGCACCTGGCGCCGCATGCGCGCTGCTACTTCGACAATGCGCCGGCGGGCGAGCGGCTCGACCTGGCGGCCGTGCTGTCGCGGCCGGAGGAAGGTACGCATCTGTACGCGTGCGGCCCCGCCGGCTTCATCGAGGCCGCGCTGGCGCAGGCGCGCGCGCTGGGCTGGCCGGAGGCCAACCTGCACCGCGAGTATTTCGGCGCGGCGCCGCAGCCGCCGGCCGAGGAAACCGAGGGCGCCGGCACCTTCCGCATCCGGCTCGCGCAGCGCGGCGAGACGGTCGAGGTGGGCGCTGGCGAAACGGCGATCGTCGCGCTGCGCCGCTGCGGCGTCGACTGGCCGACTTCGTGCGAGCAAGGGGTGTGCGGGACATGCCTGACCCGCGTGCTGGAAGGCGAACCCGTGCACCAGGACCAATACCTGACGGACGAAGAGCGCGCCTCGGGGTGCTTCCTGCCCTGCGTGTCGCGGGCCAAGGGCCTGCTGGTGTTGGACATGTAGGCGGCGGGGCCGCCTGCGTGCATCCGCCGGGGCCCGTTTCCGCCTGGAACGCACTCGCGTTTCCGGCGGGCGCGGGCCTGAGAAACCCTAACTTGGTTTGGCCATGCTCTCTTCGCCAAGGAAACAGCGAGGAGGCTAACAGCGCTCGGCACGGGTTAGCCGCCCGGCCGATCATTTTGCTGGCGCCCCTTGAGCGCCCCGGCCCCAGTTGTTCAGGCAATCGGCGTATGAATAAAAACGGTGTCGCTGTAGCCGAATTTGGGCGATATCCAAGGTGCGGTTCCCGGCGCCTTATCCAACAAAACCGTCTTCTGTTCCAGCGCGACGTCATGGAGAAAAACGGGCTGCGAGCGGCCGTCGTTGCTCTCGTGTTTGTCGCAAACAACCGCCTTGATCAGCGATGCATCCGGCGATAGAAGATGCTTCGTGTTCTGCTGCTCGTAAAGAATGGAGGGAATCCCCTTCTCTATGAGAAGCGTCTGGCCCTGATCGCTAACTCTGGAAAGCAGCCCGTGAAGATTGGAGATCTTGCCGGGAGCGGCAGCCTCTTTTATATCGAGGCGATAGTACAGATACAGTTTCGATTCGCCATTTTTATTGGTCAGCCAGAACGCTACATGATCATTGTTGGCGTTGCCGGGCTTGGTTCTGAAAAAATTCAACTGGCCGTTTTTACCGATATCAAATGCGCTGATCTTCAGGCTTTTCACGGATTCGCCATTGAGCGTTTGCGCGGCAATCGCGCGTGCGATGGAGAGCGGCCCGAGCGTCCCCTCCTTGAGATCGAGGTCTTCGGCTCCCTCGTCCCAGTCCCGCATTCCGTCGAATCCGCCGCCCAACCCCATTCCGCCGATATGGTCAGCCATTTTTCCGAGATTCAGGGCGCGCTTGACGTCGTCCTGACCTCCCCACGGCTCTTTGCCGGTCATCACCGTGATGTTGGCGTTGCTCAACAACGCGGGATAGAACCCGTCCGCACCTCCGCACGGGTAGAAACACACCGGGCTATCAGGAAGTGTTTTTCGCAGTTGCTGCAATTGCCCAATGGTCGAGGCGAGTTGCAGGCGCCGGTGAAGGTCCAAGTTATCAGGATCGTCACGGGGAAAATTGACAAATGCCTTGTCTATTTGGCTGGCCACCGAACCCGGTAACGACACCGAATGCGCCACGGAAGGCGCTGAAAGCAATGCGCGCCGCGCTGCCGCGGCTGCTTCCTGTTGGCCCGTGGAAGGGCCGGGTGCCTCCGGGGCACGCAAGTGCGATTGCGTGATGCGCGCTTCGCGGAGATCGGGTTTTCCCGTCAGGCTGCCCTGCGCAGAGAGGGGCGTCAGGTTCGCCAAAGGACGCTCTCCGCCGCTTCGCCGATGCGCGCCACCGCCTGCCGGCAAGCCCTCCAAGGGACCTGAACGCACTCTCCCGCCGGTATCCGGGGCATTCTGCTGTCCATTCTCGCGTTCGGCGGGCGATGTGGTCTGATGATTGGGTGGACGAAAGAGCGAACCCAATCTAAGCATATGGAACATATTGTTATCTATTTTCTAAATCAATTTGATCTATGAATTTCTGCAGCGCCAGAGCAGGGGCGATGCGCACAGATTCGATAAAAACCCTGTCCATGGCGATTGGCTATTATTTTTATCATTCCAATAAAATTTTTGCTAAATTGAATCTGTGAGTTTGAGCCTGGCATCCAATATTGATAATTTTCTTCGGCGAAGATGCGCAACACCTTCTGCTGGCATGTAGAAATTGAGAGATGGTTGGCATGAATAATATGCTGGAGACATTTCCACCCCGGAAAGCCACACCGAAATCAGCCACCATAATCCGAAATTGCGCCTAGGGGTTCTAAAAAAATGATCGGCCGGGATGTTAACCAGTGCCGAGCGCTGTTAAACCCATCGTCTTATACAAAAGTCCCCAGCATGAGAAATCAGCTTGAGACACTCCAAGGCTTGTAACCGCGATCCGGCTCGCGTTTACTCTCACTTTTTGCGTGAACGCCTTGGCCCTGGACAAGATCCACTGGACGGAAGTCGAATTCGCCCACCTCGACCTTGGCGACACGCGCCTGAACAAGCGAGCGAGGATATTGATGCAACGATTGGCAGCCAAGCCGACGGCCGGTGTGCCGCAAGCCTGCCGGGGCTGGGGCGAAACGATGGCGGCATACCGCTTCTTCAACAACGAAGAGGTCGATTGGCGCGACATCCTTGCCCCACACTGGCAGCAGACCGAGCAGCGCATGGCCGCCCACCCGGTGGTGCTGTGCCTGCAGGACACCACGGAACTGGATTTCAACGGGCGCGGCGCGGCCGGGCTCGGAGCCTTGTCCTACGAGGCGCAGCGCGGCATGTATCTGCACCCGACCTACGCGGTGACGCCGCAGCGTGAGCCGCTGGGCGTGCTCGATGCGTGGATGTGGGCGCGCCAGCCCAAGGATGCACAAGGCAAGCGCGGCGACCAGAAGGAGAGTCTGCGCTGGATCGAGGGCTACGAGCGCGTGGCCGATCTGGCAGCGAGTCTGCCCGGCACGCGGCTGGTGTACGTGGCCGACCGGGAAGCGGACATGATGGCGCTGATGCAGCGCGCGCAGGAACTGGGCACGCCGGCGGACTGGCTGATCCGCGCCGCCCACGACCGCGCGCTGCCCGAAGGCGTCAAGCTGTGGGCGGCCACGACCGAGGGCGAAGCGGTGGGCGAGATCGCCTTCACGATGGGCTCGCGCCATGGCGTGCGCGCACGCGAAGTGCGTCAGCACGTGTGGCTGAGGCGCGTTGAGTTGCCGGCCGATCAAGGCCAGCGCGTCACGGCCACGTGCCTGGTCGCGCGCGAGTTCGGAGCGCCGGCCGGCACCAAGCCGATCGAGTGGCGCCTGCTGACCAACCGCGCGGCCACGACGTTGCAGGAGGCGATCGAGTTGATCGACTGGTATCGGGCGCGCTGGGAAATCGAGATGCTGTTCAACGTGCTCAAGAACGGTTGCCGGGTGGAGGCACTGCAACTGGGGGCGATCGATCGGCTGGAGCGGGCGCTGGCGCTGTATCTGGTGGTGGCTTGGCGCATCGTCCATCTGATGCGCATGGGGCGAAGCTGCCCCGATCTGGATGCCGAATTGTTCTTCGACCCTGACGAGATTCGCGGCGCCTATCTGCTGAGCCGCGCCAGGCAGCCGGCCCGGCCCAAGCTGAATGAAGTGCTGCGCCTGATCGCCAGTCTGGGGGGCTTCCTTGGCCGCAAAGGCGATGGCGAGCCCGGCGCCAAAGCCATCTGGCTCGGACTCAAGGACGTTCATGTCGCGGCCAAAACCTTGCAAGCGCTGCGCGCGGTGGGCGACTTCGCTAGTTGTGTATAAGACGATGTGTTAAACCCCTCGCTGTTTCCTTGGAGAAGAGGACATGGCCAAACCCATACTAGATGACGACCTATAGGAGGGGAGGCGCTGATCGAACCGAGGCTGCCGGCGCTGAAGCCGCGTCGCCCCCGATACCCAGGGCGCAAGCCAGCCATCGTGCAAGGCGACCGCGGCTACGATCACGACCAATACCGTCGCCCGCGACACGCCGCAGGCATCCGAACTCAAATGGCTCGTCGAGGTGAGCCGCATGGCTGCGGCCTTGGCAAAACCCGATGGGTCGTCGAACGCCTCGCGGTCATCCACGAGGCATTCATGAAAACCGCCTGCAGCGGCATCTGCTGGCGACAGCTTCAAAAAGCTTTTTGTTAGCGTTTCTTAGACCGTCACGGCGCTCAGAATCCGCACCAGCGTGCGCAACTGCTGATGCAGCTGTTCGCGCTCGGCGGGGGCCATGTCGGCCAGCATGGATTTCTCCACCTCGGCCACGGCGATGTCGCACCGGTCGAGCAGCGCCTGGCCTTCCGCGGTCAGCCGGATGTTGATGATGCGGCCGTGGCTGGGGTCGGGCTCGCGCGCGATCCAGCCGCGTCCTTCCATCATCTTGACCATCTCGTTGGCGGACTGGGGTGAGGTCAGCGAGCGCTCGGCCAGCTGGGCGTTGGAGAGCTGCCCCTGCGTGCTCAGGAACGACAGCGTGGTGTATTGCGGCACGGTCAGCCCCAGCGGCAGCAGGCTGTCGCGCATCCGCCGGCTCAGCACGTGATCGAGCCGGCCGATCAGGTAGGCGATGCCGGTGGGCTTGCCCGCCGCGCGCGGCTTCGGTTGGGAGGGTTTCTTCATGTGGACGCGGAGGAGCTTGCGAGGTGTTGACCGCTATTGTGCATGAAGATATCAGCGGGCCTGATATCTTTTGCTTGCCAAGCCGGACGGATCGTCCTACCATCGTTTTAATATCAGGTTACCTGATACCTTTCTGATGAAGGAGATGCCGATATGGCTACATACGAAGGTCGCTGGAACACCGTCAAGGTGGATGTCGAAGACGGGATTGCCTGGGTGACTCTCAACCGCCCGGACAAGCGCAACGCGATGAGTCCGACCCTCAACCGCGAGATGATCGACGTGTTGGAGACGCTCGAGCTCGACGGCGATGCGCAGGTGCTGGTGCTGACCGGCGCGGGCGAATCCTGGTCGGCAGGCATGGACCTGAAGGAGTACTTCCGCGAGACCGACGGCCAGCCCGAGATCATGCAGGAGCGCATCCGCCGCGATTGCTCGCAGTGGCAGTGGAAGCTGCTGCGCTTCTACTCCAAGCCGACCATCGCCATGGTCAACGGCTGGTGCTTCGGCGGCGCGTTCTCGCCGCTGGTGGCCTGCGATCTGGCGATTGCGGCGGACGATGCCGTGTTCGGCCTGTCCGAGATCAACTGGGGCATCCCGCCGGGCAACCTGGTGAGCAAGGCCGTGGCCGACACCATGGGCCATCGCGCCGCGCTGCACTACATCATGACGGGCGAGACCTTCACCGGCCGCGAAGCCGCCGAGATGGGGCTCGTCAACCGGAGCGTGCCGCGTGAGCACCTGCGCGAGGCCGTGACCGAGCTGGCCGGCAAGCTGCTCGCCAAGAACCCGGTGGTGCTGCGCTATGCCAAGCACGGCTTCAAGCGCTGCCGCGAGCTGTCGTGGGAGCAGAACGAGGACTACCTGTACGCCAAGGTGGACCAGTCCAACCATCGCGATCCGGAGAAGGGGCGCCAGCACGGCCTGAAGCAGTTTCTTGACGACAAGACCATCAAGCCGGGCCTGCAGACCTACAAGCGCGCCTGAGCGGTACAGTCCTCACACAAAAAAAGAAAAAACGGATGCTCCGCGGCCAAGGCCTTCCGGCCGGCACGCGGGCACCAACGACAACAAAGGAGACAGCCATGTTCGAGAGCCAGTTGCTCATCGGTGGCAAGCAGCGCGCGGCCGCCGGTGGGGCGACCTGCGAGCGCCCCAACCCCGCGACCGGAGACATCGCTTCGCGCGCGGCGGCGGCATCCCTGGCGGATGCGGATGCCGCCGTGCAGGCCGCGCACGCCGCGTTCCCCGCGTGGGCGGCAACCCTGCCCGGCGAGCGGCGCCGCCTGCTGCTCAAGGCCGCCGACGTGATGGAGCGCCGTGCCGATGACTTCATCGCGCGTGGCGTGGCCGAGGCCGGCGGCGTGCCCGGCTGGTACGGCTTCAACGCGGCACTGGCCGCGGGCATGCTGCGCGAGGCCGCCGCCATGACCACGCAGGTGGGCGGCGAGGTCATTCCGTCCGATGTGCCCGGCAGCCTGGCGATGGGCCTGCGGCAGCCGTGCGGCGTGGTGCTGGGGATCGCGCCGTGGAACGCTCCGCTCATTCTCGGCACGCGGGCGATCGCCATGCCGCTGGCCTGCGGCAACACGGTGGTGCTCAAGGCCTCGGAGATCTGTCCGGCCCTGCATAGCCTGATCGGCGCGGTGTTCGAAGAGGCCGGCTTTCCGGCGGGCGTGGTCAACGTCATCACCAACGCGCTAGCCGACGCGCCGGCCATCGTGGCGCGGCTGGTCGCGCATCCGGCGGTGCGCCGCGTCAACTTCACCGGCTCGACCCGCGTGGGCCGCCTGATCGCCGAGCAGGCGGCGCGGCATCTCAAGCCGGTCCTGCTGGAGCTGGGCGGCAAGAACCCCCTGGTCATTCTCGACGATGCGGACCTGGATGCCGCCGTGCAGGCCGCGGCGTTCGGCGCGTTCTTCAACCAGGGCCAGATCTGCATGTCGACCGAGCGCGTCATCGTCGGCCGGGCCATCGCCGACCGGTTTGTCGAGCGGCTGGCGGACAAGGCCGGCAGCCTGCGTGCGGGCCGGCCGGGTCAGGACGGCGCCGTGCTCGGCGGCATGGTGGACGCGAGCGCGGCGCAGCGGATCGGGTACCTGGTGGACGACGCGGTCGGCAAGGGCGCGACGCTGCGCACCGGTCCGCTGCGGATCGACGGCAACATCGTGCAGCCCGTGGTGGTCGACGACGTGACGCCCGCGATGGCGCTGTACGGCGAGGAGTCGTTCGGGCCCGTCGTGACGGTGCTGCGCGCGGCGGACGACGAGGACGCTATCCGCCTGGCCAACGACAGCGAATACGGCCTGTCGGCCGCGGTGTTCAGCCGTGATATCGCGCGGGCCATGCAGGTGGCCAGGCGCATCGAGTCCGGCATCTGCCATATTAACGGCCCCACCGTGCACGACGAGGCGCAGATGCCGTTCGGCGGCGTCAAGGCCAGCGGCTACGGGCGCTTCGGCGGCAAGGCCGCCATCGACGCCTTCACCGAACTGCGCTGGATCACGGTCCAGACCGGCGCACGCCACTACCCGATCTGATGCGAGGTCGCTGTCATGCACATGGAGTCGATGAAACAGGCGGCGGCCCGCTATCGTCCGGTGGCGATCGGCGCGGGCGCGGTCGAGGTGTGCCGGGAAGCGGGCGGCGCCTGGCATCTGCGCTCGGCTGAGCCGATCGGTGCCTATCCCGAGCGGATGACGGATTGCCTGGTGCGCGGGGCCGGGCAGCATCCGGAGCGCGTCCTCGCGGCGCAGCGCAGCGCTGATGGGCAGTGGGAGCGCATCACCTATGCGCAGATGCTGCACCGGGCGCGCGCCGTCGGCCAGGCGCTGCTGGCGCGGGGGCTGTCGCCCGAGCGGCCGTTGCTGATCCTGTCGGGCAACGATCTGCAGCACCTGCAGCTGGCGCTGGGCGCCATGTATGCCGGCATTCCTTATTGCCCGGTGTCGCCGGCCTATGCGCTGGTGACGCAGGACTACAGCCGGCTCGCCTACCTGATGCGGCACCTGACGCCGGGCCTGGTCTACGCCACCGACGGCGCGCTGTTCGCGGGCGCGATCCAGGCGGTCGTGCCGCCGGAGACCGAGGTCGCGATCGACCACGGCGAGGTGGCGGGGCGCGCGGTGACCCGGCTGGCTTCGCTGCTCGCGACCGAGCCGGTCGACGTGGATGCCGCCAACGCCCGCGTGGGCCCCGACACGATCGCCAAGTTCCTGCTGACGTCGGGCTCGACCCGCAGCCCCAAGGCGGTCACCACCACGCATCGCATGCTGTGCAGCAACCAGCAGATGCTGCTGCAGACCTTTCCCTGCTTCGGCGAGGCGCCGCCGGTGCTGCTGGACTGGCTGCCGTGGAACCACACCTTCGGCGGCAGCCACAACGTGGGCATCGCGCTGTACAACGGCGGCAGCTACTACATCGACAGCGGCAAGCCGACGCCGCAGGCATTCGAGCAGACGCTGTGCAACCTGCGCGACGTGCAGCCGACGGTGTACTTCAACGTGCCCAAGGGCTGGGAGATGCTGACCGACGCGCTCGAGCGCGACCCCGCCCTGCGCGAGCACTTCTATGCGCGCGTCCGGCTGTTCTTCTTTGCCGGGGCCGGGCTGTCGCAGGCCGCGTGGGACCGGCTCGAAGGCGTGACCGAGGCCCACTGCGGCGAGCGCATCCGCATCATGGCCGGCCTGGGGATGACCGAGACCGCGCCGTCGTGCACGTTCACCACCGGCCCGGTCATGATGGCCGGCTACATCGGCTTGCCGGCGCCCGGCTGCGAGGTCAAGCTCGTGCGGGTCGACGGCAAGTTCGAAGCCCGCTTCAAGGGCCCGCATGTCATGCCGGGCTACTGGCGCGCGCCGGAGCTTGCCGCTGAAACGTTCGACGAAGACGGCTACTACCGCTCGGGCGACGCCGTGCGCTTTGTCGACGAGGCGCGGCCCGAGATCGGCCTGATGTTCGACGGCCGCATCGCCGAGGACTTCAAGCTCAGCTCCGGCACCTTCGTCAGCGTGGGGCCGCTGCGGGCCCGGATCATCAGCGAGGGCGCGCCCTACGTGCTCGACGCGGTGATCGCCGGGATGAACCGCGACGACCTCAGCGTGTTGGTGTTTCCGCGCCTGGAGCACTGCGCGGCGCTCGCGGGCCTGGGCGCCGGCGCCAGCCCCGCGCAGATCGCCGACAGCCCCGCGGTGCGGGCGTGCTTCGCGGCGCTGCTCGATCGCCTGAACCGCGCGGCCACCGGCTCGGCCAACCGGATCGCCCGCCTGCGCTTGCTGGACGAGGCGCCGTCGCTCGATCACGGCGAGGTCACCGACAAGGGCTCGATCAACCAGCGCGCCGTGCTCGCCCGCCGGGCGGCGCTGATCGAGGCGATCTACGCGGGCGGCGACGGCAAGGTGATGCTGGCGGAGCGGGCTGCGGCCGACCGCTGAGTGTTGCGCGGGGCCGGCCGGCTCAGTGGTCGGGGGCATCCGCCCCGCGCCGCTGCAGCCGGTAGGCCAACTGGGCCCGCGTGATGCCCAGCGTGCGCGCCGCCGACGACAGGTTGCCGTTGGCCCGCTGCACGGCTTCTTCCAGCAGCCGCTGCTCCAGCGCCGGCAGCGAGACGGCGGCGCCCTGCGTCTGCCGGCCCCAGTCGTGCACCAGCTCCAGCAGCGTGGCCGGATAGGGCGGGGCGGCCGCCGTCGTCGTCGCCGAAGCCGCCGATGCCTCGCGTCCGTGCGTCAGCGTGCCCACCTCGCCGGCCATCGCCAGGGACAGCACTTCCTGGTCGAGCGTCTCGCCGCTGATGAACATGTGCGGCAGGTCCACCAGCCCCGCCTGCGCCAGGATCACGCCCCGCTCCACCAGGTTCTGCAGCTCGCGGATATTGCCGGGAAAGCTGTAGTTGAGCAGGGTCTTGATCGCGCGCGGGCTGAAGCCGCGCACGGCCAGGCCGTGTTTGTGCGCGTAGCTCTTGAGGAAGTGGCTCATGAGCAGCGGGATGTCGTCGCGCCGCTCGCGCAGCGGCGGCAGGTGGATGGGGAACACGTTGAGGCGGAAGAACAGGTCCTGGCGGAAGCGCCCCGCGCGCACGGCCTGCGGCAGGTCTTCGTTGGTGGCGGCCACCACGCGCGTGTTGACCTTGAGCGAGCGATTTGAGCCGACGCGCTCGAATTCGCCTTCCTGCAGCGCGCGCAGCAGCTTGCCCTGGGCCACCAGGCTCAGGGTGCCGATCTCGTCCAGGAACAGGGTGCCTTCGTGCGCCAGCTCGAAGCGGCCGGCGCGCGAATGCGTGGCGCCGGTGTAGGCGCCGCGCTCGACCCCGAACAGCTCCGCCTCCACCAGCGTCTCGGGGATGGCCGCGCAGTTGATCGCGATGAACGGCTTGTCGTGCCGCTGGCTGATCTGGTGCAGCATGCGCGCGAAGCGCTCCTTGCCGACGCCGGATTCGCCCGTGAACAGCACGGTGGCATCGGTGGGCGCCACCCGGCGCAGCAGGTGGCAGGCGGTGTTGAACGCGGAGGAGGTGCCCACCAGCGCGGGCGCGGCGCTGTCCTGCGCATCGTGCGCTTCGGGCGGGCGGTCGGGGCCGGAGGGCGGGGCGGTGCTGCGCGGCGGGTCGGGCTCGGGCGCGCTGGCGGCCAGCATGCCGGAGTCGACGAAATCCTGGGCGTTCAGGTAGCGCAGGTCTTCGCTGGCGTCGTCCCACAGTTCCGCCGATTTGCCGATCACGCGGCAGACGCCGGCGCCCATCGCGCGGCACTCCACTTCGCGGAAGATCACCAGGTGCCCGAGCAGCGTGCTGACGTAGCCGATCGCATAGCCGAGCTGCAGCCAGCAGGCCGGCGAGGTGCCGACGCCGTAGGCCTCCAGGTGCTCGTCGTCTTCGCTCGAGTTGTGCCACAGGAACTCGCCCTGGTAGCGGCCGCTCTCGGGCGCGTAGCTGAAGCTCACCGGCACCACCTTGACCATGCCCTCCAGCGTGTGCAGCCGCGTGCCGGCGATGAGGATGGCCGACGGCTCGGCATCCGGCCAGCGCTCGCGCACCAGCCGCGCATCGTGCGCGCCCGAGACGTAGCCGGAGCGCGTCAGCAGCCCGCGCGCGCGGTCGATGCCCAGGCTGTCGATCAGCTCGCGCCGCAGGGTGCCCATCGCCCGGCTGTGCAGCAGCAGCATGCGCTGGTCGTTGAGCCAGATGCGTCCGTCGCCGGGCGAGAAGTACAGGCATTCGCTGATGTCGGCCAGGGTCGGCTGCGAGTCGGCGCTCCAGCGGTCGCTGCCGGCGGGGCTGAGGACGGTGCCCGTGGTGCGAGCCACTTCGGCGAGGGAGATGCGGGGCAGCGGCGCCATGGTGGTTCCGGGCGGGTGGTTTGTTCAAATGATCATATCAGGCTACCTGATACATTGGGGCGTTCATCAAATCCGTAGATTCCCTGACCAGGCTTGCTTTTGCTGCGGCGCGGCGGCCGCTGGCGGGGCCCGGCGGCGGGTGCGGCCTGGGGCAAGGCTCGCGCGTCCTGCTGCCCGACGGCAAAGGCCTGCGCGGTGGCCGATGGCATGGCGCTTGCAATCGGGGGTGCCCGGAACCGGCCGCACGGACAGGCCGGACCGGGAACAAACCAAGGAGGAGACAACCGATGAATGCCCCGCAAGCAATGCGCTTTCTGGACGATGCCCAGTGGGATGGCCTGCTGTTCCAGGGCAGCTGGGTGCCCCCGCTGCGCCGACGCACCGCCGACGTGATGGAGCCGGCGACCGGCCGCAAGCTGACCCGTGTCGGCCCGGCCGATGCCCAGGACGTGGACGCCGCGGTGGAGGCCGCAGTGGCGGCCCAGCCGGCCTGGGTCGCCATGCCGCCGCGCGAGCGCGCCAACGTGTTCCGCCGTGCCGCCATGCTGTTCGAGCAGCATTTCGACGAACTCGCCCTGGCCATTGCGCGGGAGACCGGCGCGGCGCTGTTCAAGGGCGAACACGAGGTGCGCGAGGCGATCACGCTGTGTCACGTGGCAGCCGGCATGCCGCTGGAGGCGCAGGGCCAGGTGCTGGCCAGCCCGGCCGGCCGCCTGAGCTATGCGCGCCGGGCGCCGTTCGGCGTGGTCGGCGTGATCTCACCGTTCAACTTTCCGCTGTTCCTGACGCTGCGTTCGGTGGCGCCGGCGCTGGCGGCCGGCAACGCGGTGGTGATCAAGCCGGATCTGCGCACGCCGGTGTCCGGCGGCTACGTGATCGCGCGCGTGTTTGCCGAGGCGGGCCTGCCGGCCGGGCTGCTGCACGTGCTGCCGGGCGGCGCCGAGGCGGGCGAGGCGCTGGTGGTGCATCCGCGCGTGCCGATGATTGCGTTCACCGGGTCGCCGGGCGTCGGCCGCCGCATCGGCGAGCTGGCCGGCCGGCATCTGAAGAAGGTGTCGCTCGAGCTGGGCGGCGCCAACGCGCTGATCATCCTCGACGACGCAGACCTGGACCTCGCCGTCAGCAACGCCGCCTGGGGCGCGTGGCTGCACCAGGGGCAGATCTGCATGGCGGCCAACCGCATCCTCGTGCACGCGTCGCTGGCCGATGCGCTGACCGCGCGGCTGGTCGAAAAGGCCAAGCACCTGCCCGTGGGCGACGGCGCCAGCGGGCAGGTGGCGCTCGGGCCGCTGATCGACCAGAAGCAGCTGCAGCGCGTGCACGCCATCGTGCAGGACAGCGTGGCGGCGGGCGCCAGGCTGCTCGCGGGCGGTTCGTACGAGCAGCTGTTTTACCGTCCCACGGTGCTGGGCGGCGTGCGGCCGGGCATGCGCGTGTTCGACGAAGAGGTGTTCGGCCCGGTCGCCAACATCATCGTCTTCCGCGACGACGACGAGGCGGTGGCGCTCGCCAACGACAGCCAGGGCGGGCTGGCCGCCGGGGTGATCTCGGCCTCGGTGGGGCGGGCCATGGCGCTCGGGCAGCGCCTGCGCGTCGGCATGGTCCACATCAACGACCAGACCGTCAACGACGACTGCGTCAACCCGTTCGGCGGCCCCGGCATTGCCGGCAACGGCACCAGCATGGGCGGCCCGGCCGACTGGGAGGAATACACCCAGTGGCGGTGGGTGACGGTCAAGGAAAGCGCGCCGCGCTATCCGTTCTGAGCGGGCGCGGCCGCCGCCATGGCGGCCGATGACGATGGCCGGGGCCGCGCACGCCCCGCGTCCGTCCTGACAAAAAACACAAGAGCAACGAGAGGAGACAACCATGCAACTCGGCAACAAGACCATCGTGGTCACGGGCGTGTCGTCCGGCATCGGCGCGGAGACCGCGCGCCTGCTGCGCTTCCACGGCGCGCGCGTGATCGGCGTGGACCGCAACGCGCCGGGCACCACGCTGGACGGCTACGTGCAGGCCGATCTTTCCACCGCGCAGACGATCGATGCGGCGGTGGCGCAGCTGCCGTCGCGGGTCGACGCGCTGTGCAACATCGCCGGCGTGCCGGGCACCGCGCCGGTCGACCTGGTCGCGCGCGTCAACTATCTGGGGCTGCGCCATCTGACCGAGCGCCTGCTGCCGCGCATGCCCGAGGGCGGGGCCGTCGTCAACGTCGCGTCGGTGCTCGGCGCCGAGTGGCCGCAGCGGCTGGCGCAGCACAAGGCGCTAGCCGGCGCCGCCGGCTTCGAGGCGGGCGCGGCCTGGCTGGCGGCCCATCCCGTGCCGCAGCCGAGCTGCTACCAGTACTTCAAGGAAGCGCTGATCGTGTGGACGCTGACGCAGGCGCAGCCCTGGTTCCTCCAGCATTCGGTGCGCATGAACAGCGTGGCGCCCGGGCCGGTGTTCACGCCCATCCTCGGTGACTTCGTCACCATGCTCGGCGCCGAGCGCGTGGAGCGGGACGCGCACCGGATGAAGCGTCCGGCCTATCCCGACGAGATCGCGCCGGTGATCGCGCTGCTGTGCGCCGATGAGACGCGCTGGGTCAACGGCGTGAACCTGCCGGTCGACGGCGGGCTCGCCTCCACCTACTGCTGACCCGCTTCCCCGATCACGTTCCGGCCGCCGCAAGGCCGCCGCCTCCCGACTGCCTGCCCGGCCGGTGCCTCCGGCCGCGAGGCGGTGCGGGGCGCGCCATGCCGCGCGTCCGCACAGGAGACACCATGACGCGCAACCCTCTCAAGCTTCTCAAGACCACCCTGCTGGCCGCCTGCCTGGGCGCCGGCACCGCCTGGGCCTACGATCAACCCTCCGTCAACATGGGCGGCACCAGCTTCTTCGACGGCGCGCCGCTGCCGGGCGGGCCCGGCTTCTACTTCGTCGAATACCTGACCCACTATTCCGCCAGCCGCATGATGGACAACGGCGGCAACACCGCGGCCGCCCCGCCTTCGCAGAAGTTCGATCTGACGGTGCCGGTCAGCCAGCTGATCTACGTGCCGGAAGGCGCCCGATGGGGCAACACGCAGCTCGGCTTCCAGGCGCTGCTGCCGTGGGTGGCCCAGGCGAGCATCAATGATGGGATGGGCAACGCGGCGCTCAAGGGCGAGCGCGGCATCGGCGATCTGTCCGCGGGCGTGTGGCTGCAGTTCGATCCGATCATGGGCGAGCAAGGGCCGCTGTTCTCGCAGCGCTTCGAGCTGCAGGTGATCGCGCCGACCGGCCACTACGACCGCACGGCGGCGGTCAGCCCCGGCAGCAACTTCTGGTCGTTCGATCCGTATTGGGCGGTCACCGTGTGGGCGAGCCCCAAGCTCAGCTTCAGCGGCCGCTTCAACTATCTGTGGAATGCCCGCAACAGCGACCCGAACGCCGCCTTCGGCAGCGGCGCGACCTCGACCCAGGCGGGCCAGACGCTGCACGGCAATTTCGCCGTCGAATACGAGATCCGGCAGGGCCTGGTGGCTGGCCTGAGCGGCTACTGGCTCAAGCAGATCAGCGACACCCGGGTGAACGGCGTGGCGGTGCCGGGCCGGCGCGAGCAGGTCGTGGCGCTCGGCCCGGCCGCGATGGTCGCGCTGTCGCCCAAGGACTTCCTGTTCTTCAACTACTACCGGGAGTTCGCGGCGCGCAACCGGACGCAGGGGGACAAGTTTCAGGTTCGATACGACCACCACTTCTGATCTCGCGTAACCCCGGGGCGGACGCAGCCGTGCCCGCGTCCGTTCCCAACCATGCCGATACCCATCATGCTGGATATCCAGATGCAATCCCTGCTGCAGGGCATGCAGCAATCAGGCGTGCCCGACATGGCCGACCTGCCGCCGCCGGCCGCGCGCCAGGTCTACAGCCGCATCATGGCGGCGGCCGCGGAACCGGTGCGCGCCGTGCACATCGCCGACCGCACCATCGCCGGGCCGGGCGGCGACCTCGCGCTGCGCATCTACGCACCGCGGCGGCCCGATCCGCGGCGCGGCATCGCGCTCTACCTGCATGGCGGCGGCTTCGTGGTCGGCTCGCCGCGGGATTACGACAGCGTTGCCTCGGCGCTGTGTGAGCGCAGCGGCTGTGTCGTGGTGCAGGTCGATTACCGGCTGGCGCCGGAGCATCCCTTTCCGGCCGCCGTGGAGGACGCCTGGGCGGCGGCCTGCTGGGTGACCGTGCATGCGCGCGAACTGGGCGCGCAGCCCCGCATCGCGGTGGTGGGCGACAGCGCCGGCGGCAACCTCGCGGCGGTGCTGGCGCGGCTGGCCCGCGACTGCGCGGGCCCGGCCATCGTGCAGCAGACGCTGATCTACCCGATGGTGGCGGCGCGGCCGCAGATCACCGCCTCGTACCTGCGGTACGGCACCGGCTATACGCTGACCACGCGCCTGACGCACTACTTCCACGATCTGTATCTGGACGGACAGCCGGCCGAGGACGACCCGCGCCTCGCACCGCTGACCGTACCGGATGTGTCCGGCCTGCCGCCCGCGCTGATCATGGTGGCGGGCTACGACGTGTTGCGCGACGAGGGCATCCAGTACGCCCACCGGCTGGCGCAGGCCGGCACGCCGGTGACGCTGGTCGAATACAGCGGGATGGTGCACGGCTTCATCGCCATGGCCGGGGCGCTGGAGGCGGGGCGGCTGGCGCTGGCGCAGGTGTCGGATGCGGTGGGGCGTGCGCTGGTTGGGTAGTCGCGCATATCGTCATGGCGGCACGGGCATCGGCGATGCGGACAGGTGCTGCCAGGCGTTTTGCCTGGCTGTCCGAGCGCCGATGTGCTGGCCGGTCAGCCGTGCCCGCAAGAAGGCTTGTGGTTCACGCCCGCATCAACCCACTCACGTCGATTCTTCAAGCAAGGGGAGCCCATGCCGGCGGTGAAATTCGACTACGGTTCGACGTTCTCGCAGCGGGACAGCCATCAAGCCAAGCCGGAACGCTAGCGGATGACGCACCGGTTGATCGAAGCCGCCGCTATCGCGGTAGTACCCGACATCGCCGACGATGGCGCTACCCGCCGGCAATAGGACAGCGCCCCGTCTGGCTCGAAGCGATGACGCGCGTGTTCAAGCCGCCTCAATCATCCCCACATCAATCGCAAACGAATGATCCTCCGCCACCGCGAAATACCGTCGCGCCTCGTCCGGCGCACGGTCGAACACATCGCGGATGGCATCGGCGCGCACCTGCGGCGTGCGGATGCGGGCGATCCAGCTGTCGAAGGTCATGGTCAGCTTCCAGGTGCGCGGCGTGCCGGGCCTGAAGCCGGCGGCGGTCAGCATGGCCTGCCATTCGGAGAGGCGGTAGTCGCGCACGTGCGAGGCGTCGCGCAGCACTTCGGCGGTCTGCAGCAGCGTGTCGAGCAGCGGGGTTTCGGGCGCGACGATATCCACCACGGCCAGCCGGCCGCCGGGCTTGAGCACGCGGCGTGCTTCGGCCAGGCCGGCGCGCACGTCGTACCAGTGATGGGCGGAGAAGCGCGTGGCGACGATGTCGAAGGCGCCGTCGTCGAAGGGCAGGGCCTCCGCGCGGCCGGCCCGGGTGCGCAATTGCGTGAGGCCGCGCCGGGCGCCTTCGGCCGCCACCACGTCCAGCATGTCGGCCGACAGATCGTAGGCCACCACCGTGGCCGCGTGCGGTGCCATTGCGAAGCTCACGTGTCCGCCGCCGCAGCCGAGGTCGAGCACGTTCGCATGCGGCGTGGCGCGGGCCAGCGCGGCCAGCGCATCCAGGTCGGCGCCTTGCGCGTGCACGGCGCTGGTGAGGTAGGCCTGGGCCACTTGGCCGAACTGCTGGTCGACGAGTTGGTGCTGCTGCATGGCGGCGCTCCTGGGCGGGTGTGGGGAGCGGCCAGTGTAGGCACCCGCGCCGCGCGGCGCGATTCGTGATCGGCGAAACGGGGTATCGCCGAGGCGGGCGTCAGGCGAAGCGGAACAGCCGCGCGGGCGTCTCCACCAGCACCTGATGGCGGTCGCCGGCGTCCGGCAGCAGCTGGTCGGCGAACGCCCGGGCACTGTCGTAGCCGATGCGCGATTCGTACTGCGTGTGCGGCCAGTCGCTGCCCCAGACGAGGCGGTCGGTGCCGAGCGCATCCTTGAGGCGCGGCATGGCGGCGAGGGCGATTGCTTCGCCGCGGCCGGCGTTGCCGTTGCGGTAGGCGCCGGATACTTTGACCCACACGCGGCGCGTGCGGCCGGCGGCGAGCAGGGCGGCAAAGCCGGGGTCTTCCACGCCCAGGGCGGGGTCGGGCCGGCCGAAGTGGTCGATCACCACGCCGACCTGCGCTTCGAGCAGCGGCGGCAGCAGCGCGGGCAGGCGGCGTGCTTCCGCATGGAGTTCGACGTGCCAGCCGAGCGCGTGCAGGCGATGCAGCGCCGCTTGCCACGCCGGGGCGCGCAGCTGCGGATCGGGCGCGCCGATCAGGTTCAGGCGGATGCCGACGATGCCCTCGGTGTTCAGCTGCGCCAGGAAGGTCTCGGGCGCGGCGGGGTCGATCACGGCCACGCCGCGCAGGCGCTGCGGGGCCTGCCGGAGCGCGGCCAGCAGGTAGCTGTTGTCGACGCCCAGGAAGCTCGGCTGGATCAGCACGCCATGCGACAGGCCGTGCGCGTCCAGCTGCGCGAGATAGGCGGGCAGTGTGGCATCGTACGACGGCGCGTAGCGGCGCGTGCCGGCCAGCGGCAGGTCGCGCTCGAACACATGCGCGTGCGCGTCGATGCCGGTGATGCGGGCGGTCGGGTCCGGCACGCCGCGGGTCGCGCAGCCGGCGAGGGCGGCGGTGCCTAGCATGGCAAGCAGCCCGGTGTTGAAGGCGCGGCGCGTCGGCATGGGGTCTCCTGGTGCGGGGTGGTGGGGGGCATGGCGAGGGGGCTCAGGCGGTGACGGCGGCCAGGTCGCGGCCGCGCGTCTCGGGCAGCATCACCACCGCCACGGCGACGATCGCATAGGCGATGGCCGCGTCGATGCCGATGGCCGTGCCGAGCGACATCGACGCGCTCATCTTGCCCACCAGCACCGGAAAGGCGGCCGAGACCACGCGGCCGAAGTTGTAGCAGAAGCCCACGCCGGTGCCGCGCACGCCGTGCGGGTAGAGCTCGTTGAACAGCGCGCCCATGCTGGCCGGGATGCCGGCGGCAAAGAACCCGAGCGGGAAGCCCAGCACCAGCATCGCGCCGTCGGACAGCGGCAGCAGCAGGTACACCAGCACCGTGACCACGCAGCAGCACGAGAACAGCAGGATGTTGCCGCGCCGGCCGATCACGTCGAGCAGCCAGGCGCTGGCCACGCAGCCGCACCAGAACGCGAAGATGATCACCGCCAGGTAGCCGCCCGTGCCCAGCACGGAGAGGTGGCGCTCGGTCTTGAGATAGGTGGGCAGCCACGTCATCAGCGCGTAGTAGCCGCCGTGCGCGCCGACGCCGAGCAGCCCGCCGATCAGCGTCATGCGCAGCACCTGCGGGCGGAAGATGTCGAGCAGCGGGAAGCGCGAGACCGGCATGCCGCCAGGCCCGGCGCCGGCCTTGGCGGCGGCCGGCGCGGGCTCCTGCACGCCGCGCCGGATGTAGAGGATGAGCAGCGCCGGCAGCAAGCCCGCGGCAAACATCACGCGCCAGGCCAGGTCCGGCTCGACCAGGGAATACGTGAGCGCATACAGCAGCACCGCCGCGCCCCAGCCGACCGCCCATGCGCTCTGCACGGTGCCCATCGCCTTGCCGCGATGGCTGGCACGGATGCTCTCGGCCATCAGCACGGCGCCCGCCGCCCATTCGCCGCCGAAGCCGAAGCCCTGCACGGCCTTGAGCGCCAGGAACTGCTCGAAGTTCTGCGCGAAGGCCGAGGCGAAGGTCGCCAGCGAGAACCACGCCACCGTGATCTGCAGCGTGCGCACGCGGCCCAGGCGGTCGGTCATCGCGCCGGCGATCCAGCCGCCCAGGGCGGATGCGACCAGCGTGATGCCCGACACCAGCCCGGCCTCGGTCTTGCCGATGTGCCACGCCGCGATGATGGTGGGAATGACCAGGCTGAACATCTGCACGTCGAGCGCATCGAGCGCCCAGCCGCCGAAGCACGCCCAAAAGGTGCGCTTCTCTCCCGCTGAAATTTCCTTGAACCAGCCGAACATGCCGTCTCCTCCGGGTGACAGTCGCGCCGCGTCTCGGACGCAGTGCTCTAGTCATCTATATGAATGAAGGAATTCTAGGGAGCGGCCGTGGCCGGCGCAGTTGGTGTTAACCCGCGCGGCGGCCATGGCGGGTGCTGTCAACTAACTGTGCAGCAGGGCGACGGGCAAGGCGCCCAGCGCCTGCCCGAGCGCGAGGCGGGCGCCGCACAGCGTCTGGCCGTCGAACACGCTGTGCAGCGGCATCGACGCCAGCGGCGCGGGCAGGCAGACCGTCGTGTCGCGCCATGCGCCCGCGGGAAACGCCGGCACGGCGGCATGGCCCAGCAGCGCGGCCGCATGCAGCGGCACGATCGCCACCACCCAGCGGCCGGCATGCTCGCGTGCGAAGGCCAGCGCATGGGCGCCGCCGCTGCCGCTGAGGGCCAACGGCAGGTATCGGCCCGCCGCAAAGACTTCCGGCATGGCGGCGCGCACGCCCAGGGCGCGCGCCAGCACCGCCTGCTTGATGCGTCCGTCGGTCCAGTGGGCGAGCAGCGGGGCGAGGCTGTGCTGCGGATTGGCCTGCAGCGCGCGCAGCGAACGGTGGCGCACCGCGAAGTCGACAGGGCGGCGGTTGTCCGGATCGACCAGGCTGGTGTCCCAGAGGTCCGTGCCCTGGTAGAGATCGGGGATGCCCGGCACGGTCACGCGCAGCAGCAGTTGCGCGAGCCCGTTGACGGCGCCGGCCGGCGCGATGGTGCGCACGCATGCGGCCAGCGATGGCAGGAACGCCGAGGCGGCCTCGCCGGTGAGCAGCGTGAAGACGAAGTCGTGGCAGGCCTGCTCGTAGTCGAGGTCGGGCGCGAGCCAGTCGGTGCGCAGTTTGGCTTCGCGCAGGGCCTTGTGCTGCCATTGTGCGATGCGCTCGGCGAAGGCGCGCACGCCGTTGGCATCGCGCCAGTCGAGGCCGGGCGGCCAGGCGCCGACCAGCGTCTGGTAGAGCATCCATTGCGCATCGGGCGTGGGGGCCGGGCCCTCCGGCAGCGTCCGCACCCAGTGCGCGTGCGCGGCGCGCCATGGCAGCGCGGCGGCCAGCCAGTGCGCGGGCCGCTCCGACAGCACGGCCAGCCGGGCGCGCACGTCTTCGCCGCGCTTGTGATCGTGCGTGGCGGTGGCCAGCATCGCGTGCGGCCACAGGCGCGCGCGCGCCGCCATCGCCTGGTGGAAGGCGGCGGCATCGAGCGCGAATTCACCGGGGTCGGCGCCGACCTCGTTGCGCGACAGCAGCCGGCCGTAGCGGTAGCACGCGGTGTCTTCCACCGCCTTGGCTGCCACCGGCGACGACAGCTGCTGGCCGCGCCGCAGCGCAAGCTGGCGCAGCCGGTCGTGCCCGGCTGGCTCGCCGCCGAGCCAGGCGTCGAGCCGCGCCAGCAGCGGCTGGTCGATGCGCCGCAGGTGCGGCATCGCGTCGTGGATGGCGCGCCGCACGATGGCGGTGTCCTGCGCATCGCGGCCGTGCGCGTCGGCATAGGTGCGGTAGACGCTCAGGTGCACCACCAGTTCGGCGAGCGCGCGGCGGATGGCGTGCCAGGTCACGTCGTGCGCGTCGCGCTGCTGCTGCGCCACCGCATGCAGGGCCCAGGCCGCGGCGTCGAGTTCGGCGGCGAAGTGTTCGTGCAGGATGCGGCGCCGCGCCGCCAGGGCGGTGGCACGGAAGTGCGCTTCGGCGGCCGGCCGGCCGGTCCAGTCGAGCCAGGCTTGCGTCAGCGTGGCCTCGCCGGCGGCATCGTGCAGCAGCGCGCCGACCTGGTTCATGAAGTCGTAGCCGCTGGTGCCGTCGACATCCCAGCCGGTGCGCATGGGTTCATCGGCGGCAAGGATTTTTTCGACCACGATCCAGGGCCGGCCGAGCCGGCGGTCGGCGGGGCGGTGGGCGTCTTCGGCGGCGAGCCGCTGGCGCAGCGCGCGGCAATAGCCGGCGGGGTCGACCAGGCCATCGACGTGGTCGATCCGCACGCCGTCGATCCAGCCTTGCCGGTAGAGCCGGAAGATCAGCGCGTGCGTCGCCTCGAAGACGTCCGCCCGCTCGACGCTCAGCCCGGCCAGCGAGCCGATGTCGAAGAAGCGGCGCCAGTTGATCTCGTCGTTGGCGCAGTGCCAGTGGGCGAGCCGCCAGGATTGGCGCGCCATCAGGGCATGCAGCGGTTCCGGGGCGGCGTTGAGGGCGGTCACGGCGCGGTCGATGCACGCGCGTCCGGCGTCGGTGGCGGCGAAGTCGCGCAGGGCGGTGCGCGCGGCGTCGGCGTGCTCGCGGCGCGCGTGGAGGGCGCGCGTCGATTGCAGCGCCGCGAAGCGGTCGGCCACGGCATCGAGCGCGGCATCCGTATCGCGTTCGCCTGACGTGCCCGCGCCGCGCAAGATGCCGGCGTAGTCCGCCAGCGCGATCGGGAAGCGATGGTCGTGGTAGGCGATCGCCAGGCGCGCGGCGCCGGGATCGTAGTGCAGCGTCAGGCGGCCGCCTTGCAGCGCCGCGTCGTACGGCTCGCCCAGGAACGGCACGAGCACCTTGCCGTGCAGCGCTGGCTGCGGCGGCTGCCACTGGATGTCGAAGGCGTGCGCCCAGGCGCTGGCCGGGCCGTTTTCGAGCACGTCCAGCCACCAGGCGTTGTGCGCGCCGCCCACGGCCATGTGGTTGGGCACGAGATCGACGATGAGCCCCATGCCGCGCGCATGCAGTGCCGCCACCAGCCGGCCCAGCGCATCTTCGCCGCCGAGCTCGGGGTTGACGCGGGTCGGGTCGACCACGTCGTAGCCGTGCATCGAACCAGGCTGCGCCGTGGTGATGGGCGAGACGTACAGGTGCGAGATGCCGAGCGCGGCGATGTCGTCGAGCAGCGCGCGGGCATGGTCGAAGGTGAAGGCGCGGTGCAGTTGCAGGCGCAGCGTGGCGCGCGGCACCGCCGTGGGCGAGGCGGGCGCTGTCATGGTGGGGAATCCGGGTCGGCGTTTACGCGCGAGCGTGCCAGGGCCGCCAGCCGCGCCCGGATGACGGGGGCCGCCAGCAGCCCGGCCGCGGGCGCGGACAGGCGGCGGCGCCAGTTGGGATGCGTCTCGATGGTGCTGGGCAGGTTGGGCTGCTCCAGCAGGCCGAGCAGGTCTTCCATCGGGGCGATCGCCAGCGGCACCGGCGCGGCCGCCGCGTAGGCGAGGGCGGCGGTGGCGAAATCGCCTGCGGTGGCGGCCAGCAAGGTATCCACTTGCGCCGGGGTGGCGGTGCGTGCCTGCGCGAGCGCGGTCTGCAGGGCGGCGATGCGCTGTGCCGCGTCGTCGCCGGCCGTGGGCACGGTGGTGCGATGGTGCTGCGCGAAGGCGCCGACCAGTGCGCGCCGGTCTGCCATGCGGCGCGTGCGCGCTTCAGTTTCGTTCATGCCGATCGGCAGCAGCCCGAGCCGGGCCTGCCAGTGCAGGTCGTGGCCGGTCCACCAGCCCTCCACGGTGGGCAGGTCGTGCGTGCTGGTCATGGCCACCGAGGCGGGCGACCACGCTTGCGGCGGGCGGAACGGCGCCTCGGGCCGCGCATAGTCGCGCTCGAACCACAGGATGCGCATGCCGAGCAGGCCCGCGTCGGCCAGCTGTTCGCGCAGGCCCGCCGGCACGGTGCCGAGGTCCTCGCCGATGACGATGCAGCGATTGCGCCACGACTCCAGCGCGATCAGCCGCAGCAGGTCGCGCAGCGGATACCGCAGGTACACGCCGTCCAGCGCCCGCGCGCCGTCGGGAATCACCCACAGCCGCATCAGCCCCAGCACATGGTCGATGCGCACGCCGCCGGGCACGGCCATCACGGCCCGCAGCATCTCGAGGAAGGCGGCGAAGCCCTGCATGCGCATCGCGCGCGGGCTGAAGGTGGTGAGCCCCCAGCT